>JAYTHI010000123.1:0-1599 GCA_043732685.1 Ferruginibacter sp.
TCGGCATATTTTTCATCAAAGCCAATACCATTATCAGCTATTTGGATGGTAACATAATTTACTTGTTGAAAACTGGGTATAGCAAATTTAGTAGCAGTCGGTAAGCCCGTTTGTGCCGATATGGTAATGATGGGATCTACACCCGGGTTTCTAAATTTGATCGCATTACTGATTAGGTTATAAAATATTTGCCGCATTAAACTGGGGATAACAAATAAACCAGGTAACTTCATAAGGTGTATGATGGCCTTAGACTTTTCTATTTCCACCTCTAATTCTGCAATAACTTCCTTTACAAGATCGTTAAGTTCAATAAATATAAAATCTGACAGCACAACGGTATGCCGCGAAAATTGCATTAAATTATTGATAAGCAATTGCATTCTTTGTGCAGAGCTGCTTATTTTATTCAGGTACTTTTCTACCTCCTGCAGCTCTGATTTTTTTGATAATATCTTATCACTAAATACCATTATTTTTCTTAATGGCTCCTGCAGATCGTGAGAGGCAACATAGGCAAACCTATCCAATTCTTCGTTTACTGTTTTAAGAAAAGCATTGTTTTCTAATAACTGGTTGTTTAATAATTTAATTTTTTCTTCAGAAATTTTATGTTCTTCAATTTCAGTTTGTAAAGATTTATTTGCCGCTAATAATTTTTGTTCGTGATTTAGCAACTGCTGATTTTTTCTATATAGTTCAACAAAAACACTTACTTTAACCCTTAATAATTCGGGATTAATAGGTTTATAAATATAATCCACGCCTCCCATACGATACCCTTTAAAAAGGTATTCTTCATCATTGCTGTAGGCCGTTATAAAAATAATTGGAATTGATTTTAACTTATCGCGTTCATAAATAATATTGGCGGTTTCCAACCCATTCATATCGGGCATTTGCACATCCATCAATATCAAAGAAAAATCGTGTTGCTGTAATAATATCTTTAAAGCCGCCCTGCCCGAATTGGCCTTAACGATATGGTACTTATCTTTTTCAAGAATGGCTTCAATTGAAAAAAGATTATCCTCCCGATCATCAACAACCAAAATTTTGATATCAGATTTATTTGCAGAATCTTCTGTATTTTTTTGTACATCCATTTGCTATTTTTTATATAACCAAACCCGCATTAACGACATGAGCTGGTCTATTTTTAAAGGCTTGGTAATGTAGTCGGATGCACCGGCTTCAATACATTTTTCCCTATCCCCTTTCATGGCTTTGGCTGTAACTGCAATAATTGGTAAGGCACTATTTTTATGTTCCCGTCTAATTTTCTGGGTAGTTTCGTACCCATCCATTTCCGGCATCATAATATCCATCAGCACTATATCAATATCATTATTTTCACTTAAAATATTCATGGCTTCCTTACCACTTTCAGCGGTGATGGTGTTAATATTAAAACGCTCAAAAGCTGTAGTTAAAGCAAACAGATTGCGTACATCATCATCTACCACCAACACATTTTTATTAGTGAGCACATCTTTTTCAGAACGCAGCGCCTCAATTAATTTTCTTTTTTCCGGTAATAAATCATTATGGTCAATGTGTAAGAGCAGGACCGTTTCTTCCAACAATAAATCAAGTGAC
>JAYTHI010000124.1:0-39865 GCA_043732685.1 Ferruginibacter sp.
TTCAATAAAATCTATGAATTGAGTATCTTCTTTATTTAGGGGGTCATAATTTGGTCCAAATCCCCGGTCAATAAAAATATCTATCAAATTTCCATAAGCGAAAAAAGTTTCGAAAGAAAACATTTTTACCAAAAGCGGAAGAATATCCTGGGCCCTAATACCTTCAAAACCCTCAGAAGAACAATCCCAGTTGTCAAAATAATCATCGTATTTGTTAGATTGATAATTAAATTTATATTTTCTTGGTAACTTTTTCCAGATACATCTGATAAAGGCCAGTGCTTCAGGCCAGCGCATATGACCATTTCTTCCAACCATATCGCAGGTAAGAAATCTGCCATTTACAGCAAGCTTTTTTTTAATGATTCCAAATAATAATTCAAGATCTAAAATATGATGCAGGGAATGATGCGCCATAACGCCTGCAAAAGAAAATTCCGGATTCCAACTGTTAATATCTATTTCTTCTGCCGTAATTACAGCCTCTACATTGGCTGCTTCAATATTTATTCTGGCCTTTTCAATTAATATGGGAGATAATTCAAGGCAAATAAAATTGAATTTTTTTACACCTCTCAAAAGGAGTTCCCTAACCACTGCAATTTCAATTGAAGAGTCTCCGGATCCCACACTTATTAAAAAATTACTATCGGATTCTGCCAAACATTTTTGAAAATAACCTGCATAAAAAGATACCAGACCTTCGGTACCTATAATATTTTTTAATTTGGGAATATTGTATTTTGACGACCAATAATGAAATATTGGAGGCAGATCATGCATTATTTCTGTTTCTTTATATTGTTCAATCTGACGGGCTACAAGCTCTGTATAGTGTTCATTGGTACTTTGGATAGGTTGCGACATAGAGAATTAAATTTATGGTTCTTTCAAAGGGGGTGTATATAAAATAATGTAGGTTCAAAGAAGTTATCCATTTTAGAAGCCTTCTTTAATAAAAGTATTAATGATAGGCCCGGGCGGTGTCTAGCGCCAGCACATATAAAAGATCGCCGGTTTTTTTATCTTTTAAGCAGTTTACATTTTCTTTAATTGCATGCCAGATGCGATCTGTAAGAAATCCGGACAAATTATGATTTGGTTTATATTCCGCAATAAAAGCCCATGTTTTACCCGGGATAGTAAGAATTGAAAAACCCAATGGATTTAAAAGTATTTGTAGGGCAGGGATTGACCAACCCATGATATGCCCTCTCACCAAGGGGTCTATATAACCCATATCTTCCTTTTTAATGTAGTCTACAAGACCCGTATTAAATATAAAAATGCTGTTAGGTTTACATTTTGTCGCCAATTCTGTCATCATATTCTTAAACATTACGGGAGTAATGTGCTCAATAACTTCAATACAACAACCTGCATCGAAATCAAAAGCTAAATCAAGAAAGCTCCCGCGATGGTAATTTTCGGTTGGTGTACAATATTCAATAGCAGGAGGAAAAAGTTCACTGGCATAAAATACTTCCTTTGATGAAGGCAACTGATAGTTTAGGGCATCTAATAAAAGGCCTGGTCCGGCACCAATATCTATAAATTTTTTAATTGGAAGCCGGGCATATAAAAATAGTTCTGCCACTCTTGCTAAGGAAGTACCCCAGGATCTTTCTCTTGCGGCATATAATTCATCCTTCCAATATTTATTACTGTATTCAATTAAAAAGTTGCCTTTATCCATTTCCTCTAAAATATCAGGAGATATAAAAATGACCTCACATTCCCGACATTCATAATAATTATATGCTGTTACAGTAGAAAATAATTTAGTTTTTCGTGATTTACAAACCGGGCAAAGTAAATTTTCCATAGTGCTGCTTTATTTATGTAGAAATCACATTAAATATTTATTTAACACGATTAATTCCCTTTAATGTAATCTTCAATAATTTATTAACACACTTAAAAATTTTCTGATAGAATTTTTAGTAATTAATGCAAGAACATTGAAAAATAAATATATGACTTTTGTTTAATGACAAAAACAGCCATTTGATAAATAAAATCAAAATAGGGGTTGCTTTTGTCGGTACAGTTTAATGCATTATTAAAAAAGATCTGGAAACTAATATACAGAGCAATACTTAATAATACAAGAAATGAACTTTATATATATATATGGAAGATTATTTATGTGATTATTAGTTATTTATATATAAAATAAAATAATTAAGAGTTGAGGATTTACTGAAATAAATATTATTTATAAATGCCTTTAACAAAAAAACTGCAAGTTTTAGCCTGCAGTTTATATAAATTTTGAATTATTTTTTTATGCTACTTTAAGCATACTTAACTTACTGGTATTAAATTTACGTTGCGCATACTCTAACGTTACTTCAAAAGTTTTAACTTTTTGAGAAGGAAGTTCGTACATAGCGTCGGTTAAAATACTTTCGCAAATACTACGTAAGCCACGGGCACCCAATTTATATTCCAATGCTTTGCCTACCATAAAATCATACACAGCAGGTTCAAAGGTTAAGGCAATTCCTTCAATATCAAACAATCGGGTAAATTGCTTTATTAAGGCGTTGCGTGGCTCGGTTAAAATATTACGCAGCGTAGGTGCATCCAATGGATTTAAGTATGTTATAACAGGTAAACGACCTAACAACTCCGGTATTAATCCAAATGTTTTAAGATCTACAGCATTTACAAATTGCAACAGGTTTTTCTGTTGAAATTCCTGCAACTCCTTATTAACACTAAAGCCAATGGCATGGGTATTAACGCGGCGGGCAATTATTCTATCCACACCATCAAAAGCACCACCACAAATAAATAGAATATTATGGGTATTTACTTTTACCAATTTTTGTTCAGGATGTTTACGGCCGCCTTGTGGTGGTACCAATACTTCTGTGCCTTCCAACAATTTTAATAAGCCTTGCTGAACACCTTCGCCACTTACATCTCTGGTAATGGAGGGATTATCGCTTTTACGGGCAATCTTATCTATTTCATCAATAAAAACAATTCCTTTTTCGGCAGCAGCAACATCATAATTACAGGCTTGTAATAATCTGCTGAGCATACTTTCAACATCTTCACCTACATAACCGGCTTCTGTAAATACCGTGGCATCAACAATTGCAAAAGGAACATTCAACATGCGCGCAATAGATTTAGCCAATAAGGTTTTGCCGGTACCTGTTTCGCCAACCATTATAATATTACTTTTTTCTATTTCAACATCGTTCTCCACTTTTTGATTTAGCCTCTTGTAATGGTTATAAACAGCTACGGCTAAAATTTTCTTTGCATCATCCTGTCCTATAACATATTCATCTAAAAACTTTTTTATTTCGATGGGTTTTTTTACGGTTAACTTATTAGCCGCTGCAACTGTACCTTGTTTGCTATCAGGATAAATCATAAGTTCCTGACCAATAATTTCTTGCGCATGCTCTACGCAATTTTCGCAAATATGCCCTTCCTGACCTGCTATTAATATTTTGACTTCATCGCGACTTCGGCCGCAAAATGAACAGTGTAGTGCTTGTTGTTTAGCCATTGTAACCTTGTTAAACGCTTTTTTTTTAATTTAACGACTGCAAATATAGCCAATCGCCTGCTCTATAACAGACAATTCTAGTTAAAGGAAAGTTGCAATGTGAAATAAATTATATTCTTAAATAAATTAGTAGAAACTGTTAAATTAATTTGTACAGCAGCTAAATGATTCTAAACGAAATTTTGAAAAAGGGGTATAAATTTTCCAAGGGTACAATCATCTTCAACAAACGTCAATTATTTAAAAATTATTGCATATTTTATTCTATTCCCGCTTTTAAATGCTTTTGTAACATTTGCTTTAATTGACGTTTTACTATTGCACCCATACTGTTGCAACGGCCAAAATAAGTTGATTTAAAATGCTCATTCAGTTCTGTACGCAGCAACTTAACCTTATAATTTTCGGATATTTCATCTTTAATCATAATATTAAGTAATTCCATAATTTGCACTCTTCCGGCAATTACCCGGTAAGCCATTGTAGTTCTTTCTTCGGCCTGGTATTGCTCTATTACCTCGGCACTTAAATTTTTTAATACCAACTCTACAAACTCAAAATTTTCTTTATAAAATTGTGGCAGGTATAAATTCTTTTTTGCTTCGTAAGATTGCTGGTCAAAATCAATGGCCCTGATGCGATACTGGTAGTCTTCAATATCAGGGGTAATGTCAATAACAAAATTGTAGCTCCGCATATCGCCCAATAACCTGGCGAAACAGCGCTCATTAAACTTTACAAATTCTTTAGCAATCCTTATTTTATTTGTTTCAGGCAAGTTTAAATAATCCTGTAAAAAAATATCACCCGGTATACCGGGAATATGTTCTTCTACCAGGGTATTTTTATGGTATAAAAAAGTGATGCGGTTAGGAGATAATAAATGCTCCAGTTCTAAACCATAAATTCTGGAGGCATCCACCGATTTAATATAATAATGATCGTAATTGTCATTTATTTTATTGATGATGCGGATGCGAAAAGGTACACTATTACCAAATTCGCAGAAATCAATTCTTTCTACGTCAAGGTGTTTGATGAAGTTTAAATTTCCTTCTGTTTTAAGAATAGCATAGGTTTTAATAAGGCCCTCCTTTAAGAATTCCATTTCTTTTAAATCGTACACCGCCGTTTCCCAATGCGTAAGCTTTCCTTTTTTATCTCGCAAAGCTGTTGCATACCGATAATTTAACAAATCGCGGTAGCCAATAGGTAATTTAATATCCCTTCCATGATTTTTAAGGTAAGCCTGTAACCCTTCGCTTACCGGAAAGGCATCCTTTTTCATCATCGGCCTATCAATTTCTTTACTAAGTTTAGCGTTTATAATTTCTTCAAAATGCATGGTGTAAAGTTAAGTAATCCACTACAGGCTTGTGGTTAACATATTTAGCAGGGCTAACTTCTATTTAATTTAAAAAGAAAGTCAGCCATTTTATACTAAAAAATCGCTACTGTAGAATACTATATTATTAAAATTAAAAATAGCCGGTAGTTTAAACCGGCTATTAAAAAATGCTATTGAAAATATATTAAATTTTATCCAGTAAAGCATCTACAATACCATAAGTAACAGACTCTTTTGCATCCATCCAATAATCACGATCAAAATCTTTCATCACTTTCTCGTACGTCTGACCGCAATTATCTGCTAAAATATGCGCACCCATTTGCTTAATTTTCAATATCTGTACTGCCATAATTTCCAAATCTGCACTAACCCCTTGTCCGCCACCACTTGGCTGGTGGATCATAACTTGTCCGCTAGGAAACATAAAACGCCTTCCTTTGGCACCACCACTTAATAAAATACTTCCCATACTTGCAGCCATCCCCATACATACCGTACTTACCGGAGAACTTATCATTTGCATAGTATCGTAAATAACCATTCCACTTGTTACAACGCCACCCGGACTATTAATGTAAAATGTAATTTCTTTTCCAGGGTCTATCGCATCAAGGTAAAGTAATCTGGCCGTAATATCTTTAGCACTTTTATCATCTACGGCACCCCATAAAAATATTTTACGTTGCTCAATAAACTTTTTGTCAAACTGCCACCCGCTTACCATTTTTTCCATTGGATTTTCGGGCATCTCTTTTGGATTTTCTTCTTCCTCTTCAAACCGAATTTGCTTGTTGTTATAATAATTCATTTGTAACTTTTTTGAAATGGTGTTTTAAATTAAATGTTTTTTGTGGATAGAAGCGGCTTTAAACAAAATTTGCCAGTTTTCTTTTTACGTCAACACTTTAATTATTTAAACTTTTTTTGTTTTACGGGGGTTGATGGTTAAAACTTCATCAACAATACCATAGTCTTTTGCTTCAGCAGAGGTCATCCAATAATCCCTTTCACAATCCAGCGATACTTTATCAAATGCCTGGTTTGTATGATGGGCTATAATTTCGTACAATTCACTTTTAATTTTACGAATCTCATTTACGGTAATTTCAATATCGCTTGCCTGTCCGCCTGCGCCGGCACTCGGCTGGTGTAACATAATACGGCTATGCTTTAATGCAGTACGCTTACCTGCAGAACCTGCACACATCAATACGGCTGCCATACTTGCTGCAATACCAGTGCAGATGGTCGCAATATCAGGTGTTACAAATTGCATGGTATCGTACATGCCCAAACCTGCGTAAACACTGCCTCCAGGAGAGTTAATGTACATCTGGATATCTTTTGTACGATCGGTACTTTCTAAAAATAAAAATTGAGCGGTAATAATATTTGCCACTTCATCACTTACCGGATAGCCTAAAAATATAATTCTATCCATCATTAACCTGCTGTACACATCCATTACTGCAACGTTCATTGGTCGCTCTTCAATAATATTGGGGGTTAGGTTGGTAATAACCCCTGCATGCATTGCCATTGGGTTTTGAGCATTAAATTTATCCGCATTCTTTTTACTGTAATCGCTTAATAAATTACTGCTGATGCCTTTGTGCTTCACAGCATATTTTTCAAATTCTTTTTCAAAATTCATCTTGTAATTATTTATAGTAACAAATATAGTTGATTGCTGAACCCAAATATTATGCTATAAAAAAAAGGCGACAAAAAGTCGGTAGTCTAATGAAGTACTATTAAAATTGAAGATTTAAATTAGCGCATTCTGAGAAAGCTTCAATCATCAGCAACAATAATATATTTTATCCAACTACTTTATTATGAACCTTTATTTTATAAAAAATACTCGCTGTTTGCATAACTGCTATTTTAAAAAAAAGTTTTCAATTATATTTTTTCTAAGAACCTGCCAGCTGATTGTTGCCAAAGTAAATAAAAATAACTTTTAGCAATCAGTTGGTAAGGGACTGGAAATAATATTTATGCTTTGGTACAAACAAAAAAAGCATAAAAAAACCGAAGCAGGTTATGCTTCGGCAAAATATTTAAACTTTTATACTAAAAATGGCAAAATTAATGTTGGTGATTGTGTTGCATGGCAGCAAGTTCAGCTACAGTAACCTCTTTCTCGGCGGGCTTAACTTCTGCTTGTGCCCAGGCAAATAATTTATCCGTTACCATTCTGCGGTAAGCCGCATCAACTTGCTTTTCGTCCTTCATCATCCTGTCCACATAACTATCCAACCAACTTGTATCTCCACCCATATTCATGCTGCCAAAATAACGCATTACTTCCGTTTTCATCGAATCCTTTAATTCTTCCGCACTAACATCTAATTTATTTTCTTTAATAATTTTATCGCTTATTAAAGTCCATTTTAGTTGGTTGCTAAAAACAGGAAATTCAGCTTCCGCTTCTTCTTTAGTTTTGCGCGGTTCACCACCAACCTGTAGCCATCTTTTTAAAAATTCGTTTGGAAAGTCCATTTTGGTTTCTTCCAATAGGTAATGGTATAACTGATCATGCAATTGGTTGCGGCTTTGGCTTTCCCAATATTGCTCAATTTCATTTTTTAATTTTGCTCTGAAGTCTGACTCAGTAGCAACTTCCTCATTAGGAAACACCTCTTTAAAAAAGGCTTCATTCATTTCTCTTTTTTCAGCAAAACCAATGCTTAAGATCGTTAACTGAAAATATTTATTTGCAGCAGTTGCATCATTTTTATCAAGACCCAAATCTACTAAAAATGCTTCCAATTTATCATTTTCAAAAGTATCAGCAAGTTGCAAAATAACGGTATCGTTTACCTTCTTACCAATAAATTGTTGTTGGGCAGTTGGTTTAAAAAGTTTTACAATTACAGAATTTTCCTTTTCAATACCGGCATCAACTTTAACACCATCCTTACTCACTTCTGTAAATAATATATTTAAGACAGACGCTTCGTTTTCTACGGTTTCTAAAGTAGCCATTTCGCCACCTTTAACCAACATACGCTCAACTTCTTCCTGAACCATCTCTTCGCTGGCTACCACTTTATGTAGTGTTGCCGTAGATTTGTTAAGTGGTGCTATTTCAAAAGCAGGTTTTAATCCAATTTCAAAGCCAAATTCATATTCAGCCGGATTATTGTGGTCTAACTTACGTATATCTGCGTCCAATGCAATTGGCTGGGCAAAAATATCGGGCTTTTCTGTTTCCAGATAAGTGTACAGTTCTTTTTCAACTGTTTTTAATATTTCATCAGTAAAAATTGAGGGACCATACATTTTTTTAATCATGCTGGCCGGAACCATCCCTTTTCTAAATCCGGGAATGTTAACTGTTTTACTATATTCTTTTAGTTTTTTTTCAAAAGTTGGAAAATAATCTTCCTTACTAACTGTTACAATAAGCTTGTCGTTAAGTAAAGCAATATTTTCTCTTGCTACTGTTGCCATTTTATAAAAATGTTATTGTGTTTAAAAATTAAAAAAGTTGATAAATTGTAGATTAAAGAATAAGCAAAATAGCTGCTAACTCATCAACCATCAACTTATCAACTAAATAAAGTCCGGATAATAGGGGTCGAACCTACATGGATTGCTCCGCCAGATCCTAAGTCTGGTGCGTCTGCCAATTTCGCCATATCCGGTTAAGGGTTGCAAAAGTAAGGGTTTTATACAAAATATTAAAACGAAAATGTTTTTTCGTAAATTCGTATCACTACATGGATACAACGACCCCTGCTTTAAAGTATACTCTTAATGAAGAGGAAGAGAAGAAAGACATCTTGCGCAATTACCGCGGTTTATTAAAGGAACTGAAACCTAAATTAAAACCTGGTGATAAAGAATTGGTGCGAACAGCCTTTGAAATGGCTGCAGAGGCACACAAAACTATGCGAAGAAAAAGCGGGGAACCGTATATTTTACATCCCCTTGCTGTAGCCAGAATTTGTGTGGAAGAAATTGGCCTGGGGGTAAGAAGTACCATTTGCGCTTTATTGCACGATACTGTTGAAGATACCGATATTACTTTACAGGATATACAGCGCGAATTTGGTATTGAAATTTCCAAGATAGTTGACGGGCTTACCAAAATAAGCACGGTAATGGATACCAATACCAGCCAGCAGGCCGAAAATTTTAAAAAAATATTACTCACCCTAACTGATGACCCCAGGGTTATTTTAATTAAGTTATCAGACCGTTTGCACAATATGCGAACGATGGATAGCATGAAACGGGAGAAGCAATTAAAAATTTCAAGCGAAACTGTTTATGTATATGCTCCGTTGGCACACCGAATGGGTTTACATGCCATCAAGACAGAAATGGAAGATCTTTCCATGAAATATCTGGAACCGGATACCTACAAATACATTGCGCAAAAACTAAATGATACCAAAAGAGAACGTACCCGTTTTATCAATGATTTTATTCGCCCCTTAAAAGAAAAATTAGAGAAAGCAGACTTTAATTTTGAAATGTATGGCCGCCCCAAAAGCATTCATTCCATTTGGAATAAGATGAAGAAGAAAGGGGTAAGTTTTGAGGAAGTGTACGATCTTTTTGCCATCCGGGTTATTGTTGATTCCCCTACGGAAAAAGAAAAAGAAGATTGCTGGAAGGTGTATAGTATGATTACAGATGAATACAATCCATCGTCTGAAAGATTAAGAGATTGGTTAAGCAACCCAAAAAACAATGGATATGAAGCGCTGCATACAACAGTAATGGGGCCCATGGGTAAATGGGTAGAGGTGCAGATACGCACCAAGCGCATGAACGAGATAGCAGAAAAGGGGTTGGCGGCACATTGGAAATATAAAGAAGGCGCGGTTGTTGAAAATCGTTTTGACCAATGGTTTAGCCAGATAAGAGAAGCACTCAGCAATCAGGATACCAATTCGCTTGATTTTTTACAGGATTTTAAAACCTCTTTTTTAGCAGAAGAAATTTATGTGTACACACCAAAGGGTGATATAAAAATGTTGCCCATCGGAGCCACTGCACTCGATTTTGCCTTTGGCGTACATACTGCTGTGGGCAGCCGGTGTATAGGTGCAAAAGTTAACCACAAATTGGTTCCGATTGGCCATAAATTACGCAGTGGCGACCAGATAGAAATTATTACCAGTGCCAAGCAAAAGCCCAATCAGGAGTGGCTAAACCTGGTGGTTACCAGTAAGGCCAAACAAAAAATAAAAGATACCTTAAAAGAAGACAAAAGGAAAGTTGCCGATGATGGAAAATATATTTTACAAAAAAAATTAGATGCCATCGGCGGCATGATGACGCAACACAATATTGAAGAACTGGCCAATTTTTATAAGGTTAACTCTTCGCTTGACCTGTTGTACGACATTGCTATTAAAAAAATAGATTTAAAAGAACTAAAAGAGTTTACAGCATCAGGTGATCGTTTATTTCCACCAAAACCACCTGTTAAAGTAGAGGTTATTGAAGAAAAATCAGCGGGAGAAACCGCCAAAAATTACAATAAAAAAGATGCAGAACTAATAATTTTTGGTGAAAGCAGTGACCGTATTATGTATACGCTTGCCAATTGCTGTAAACCAATACCGGGCGATGATGTATTTGGTTTTGTAACTACCGGGGAAGGCTTAAAAATACACCGTACCAATTGCCCGAATGCAGCAAGACTGATGGCAAATTTTGGTCATCGGGTAGTAAAAACAAAGTGGGCGAAAAATAAGGAAATTTCTTTTTTAACCGGGTTAAAAATTATTGGCCTTGATGATGTTGGTGTTATACATAAAATTACCAACCTAATTAGTGGTGAAATGAAGTTTAATATCAGTGCCATGACGATTGAAGCCAAGGATGGTATTTTTATGGGAAACCTAAAAATATTTGTGCACGATAAGGATGAACTTGATGATTTGTGCAATCAATTATTAGCTTTGTCAGGTATTGAAAAAGTGGAAAGATATGATACTGAATTGTAGAAAGTTTTAAAAGTAAAAACTCTTTCAATTTTCATTTGTATTTATCTGAAATTCTTATCAAATTTGTAAAAAATAAATACATATACCATGAACGATTTAATTAGCAGCCTAAGCGAAAAAGCGGGCATTACTGCAGATCAGGCTACAAAAGCAGTGGATCATTTAAAAGATTATGTAAAAGAAAAATTTCCGATGATGGCTGGCGCCGTGGACAACTTATTTGCGTCGGCTCCAACACCGGCAACTGTGGATGCAGTTGTAGATCCTACAGCCCCTGAAGTTTCGCACAATGTACTGGATAAAATAAGTGATGTAATTCCTGGTGCAACGGGCGAAAAAGTAGAAAACTTTGTGAAAGATTCAGCCCACAAGGCAGAAGAGGTTTTTGATAGTTTAAAAGATAAAGTAAGCGGATTTTTTGGTAAATAATTTCGCAGTAGTTTAATAAAAAATCCCGTTCAGGTAATTGAACGGGATTTTTATTTTTATCTGCAGAACTTTGAAATTAGCGGTATTTATATATTTTGATTTATTTTAAAATTTCTCTTCCGATAACTAACTTTTGTATCTCACTTGTGCCTTCCCCGATGGTACACAGTTTACTGTCCCTATAAAATTTCTCTACCGGAAAGTCTTTGCTGTAGCCATTGCCACCAAAAATCTGTACGGCTTCCGTGCTGCATTTTACAGCAGTTTCGCTGGCGAAATATTTTGCCATGGCGGCTTGCTTTGTCATAGGTAGTCCATTATTTTTTAGGTAACAAGCCTGCTCCACCAACAGGTCACTGGCTGCAATATCTGTAGCCATATCTGCCAGTTTAAAACTTATACCTTGAAAGCTTGAAATTGGTTTATCAAACTGGTGACGCTCCTGGGCATATTTTATTGCAGCATCGTAAGCTCCTTTTGCAATACCCAAACTTAGGGCAGCAATAGAAATTCTGCCACCATCCAATATTTTCATGGATTGTTTAAAACCAGCTCCTACTTCACCAAGACGATTGGCATCGGGGATATGGCAATTGTCAAAAATCATTTCGGCCGTTTCACTGGCGCGCATACCCAGCTTATTTTCCTTTTTTCCTCCACTAAATCCAGGCGTATTTCTATCTACAATAAATGCAGTAGAATTGTCTTTTGAACGGGGCTCACCAGTCCGGCAAATAACTACCGCCACATCGCCGGTTTTGCCATGCGTGATCCAGCATTTGGTACCGTTTAATACCCAATCATCGCCTACTTTTACCGCCGTTGTTTTCATATTACCAGCATCGCTCCCGGTATTTGGTTCTGTTAAACCCCAGGCGCCTAACCACTCACAACTTGCTAATTTTGGTAAATATTTTTGTTTTTGGGCTTCATTGCCAAAGGCTAAAATATGGCCGGTACACAAGGAATTGTGTGCCGCAACCGAAAGCCCGATTGAACCACAAACTTTGGCAATCTCCTGTATTATTACATTGTATTCGAAATAGCCTAAACCTGTGCCGCCATACACTTCAGGCACCAAAACACCCATCATACCTAATTTACCCAATTCACTAAATATATGCCTTGGAAATTCTTGTGACTCATCCCATTCCATTACAAAGGGTTTAATATATTTGTCTGCAAAGTCCTTCGCCGTTTGTGCCACCTGTTGTGTTAGTTCTGCCTGTTGAAAATTCATACTTTTTTTAATTGAATTTGCAAATTAATCCTTTTTAAAATACTAACGCTTGTTAGTTAAATGTTTGGGCTTTATTTTAAAAGATTGCTTAATACTTTGGAACAACTTTGGAAGCTGCCATGCAGCTGATATTAATTTTTGCCGTTGAGGCGTTTAGACGTTTTAATTTTTTGCCGGGAAGGCGGTAAGGCGTTTTTATTTTTTGCCGTTGCGACATTAAGGCGTTTTTTTTCGCGAAGATGGGGAATTGTTTTTTGTTTTGCCGTTAAGACGTTTTTTTTGCCGTTTAGCCGTTAAGGCGTTTTTTTTTCCGTTTAGGCGTTGAAACGTTTTTGAATTGCTTCAGATTTATAAGTCGCTTTTTGCTGATAACAAATTTAAAACAGGCAGCAAACACACCACTTATAACTCATCACTCATAACTTTTAACTTGTCGTTTAGTAGTTGAGACGGTTTTGAATTACTGAAGATTTGTGCGTCGCTTTTTGCTGATAACAAATTTAAAAGAGGCAGCCAACACACTAACTTCACTTATAACTTATAACTCATAACTATTTATACATAACTATTTATACCATACTCATAACTTCAAATACGGCGCTGCTTTAATAAAAATTTCTTCTGTTACCAGCATAATTTTTTTTATATCTGCCAGAGCTGTAAAATTACCATGCTGGGTTCTGTATTGCACAATGGCATTGGCTATAACGTAACGCAGATAGGGATGGGCCTTCAATTCATCAAGGGTGGCAGTATTAATGTTTAATTGTTTTACAGGGGTTTCACCAATACTAAATCTTGCTTTTAATAGTTGAAAAACGGAATCCCTTAATCCAAAGGTTTCTCCTATTTGATCTACCTTATAAAATCCACCTAACTTATCCCGAAAAACTATTATTCGCAAGGCTAATTTACTACCGATACCCGGTAAGGCAATTAACATGGTAGTGTCGGCGGCGTTTATATCCACTACACTTGGTTTGTATATTGGTTTATCGTAAAGTTTTTTGTCAAAAGGCTTGCTGTCGGGATAGGCTGATTTTTTTTGTTCAATTACTACAAATGGCAATAGCCGGTTTATTTCGGCTTCCTGCAGTCCCCAAATTTTACCTATATCCTGTGGCTTATAAAACTTTCCCCCTTTTGATACAAATTTTTGAATGGTAGAGGTTGTTTTATTGCTTACCCCTAACCGATGCCAACCGGCTTCATCCAAAGTATTAGGATCAAACATAAATAATTGTCCTTCTATTTTTTTAGGGGCGTAATTGGATGAGTATTCATCCTTTGAATATTGACTATTGGTTTTATCATAATTTTTATACGCCATTTTTTTTACCGTGTCCATTTGTTTATTTACCAGTTGGTCCATTTGGCTTTTAAAAGTGATATCACTTACAGTTTTGCGAGGTATAAAAAAAGGAAATAAAAAGGGGATGGTTATAAAAAATACAATCAGCAATAATATTACCAGGGTGCCTGATCGCTCCTTTTTTGTAAAACTGAGGTAATCAGTTATAAAGTTTTTCCACATGTGGCGGGGTTAAGGGGTAAAGAGTAGGTCTAAAGATAAACCTATCAGCGGATAGGATTTTTTTGTTACCTAAAAAATTTTTAAATCAATCCTGTTTAAAAAAGGACTGAATGGGTTTAAGTACATTAGTTATACTTCTACTACAAGACCATCAAAGGCAAGTTGGATACCTGCAGGTAATTCGTTATTTACGATGGCATGTTTATTTAATTGATGACCTACATGTGTAAAATACGCTGTTGGAACTTTTACTTCCTTAACCAAAGCAATAGCCTCATCAATGGTAAAATGTGAAAGGTGAGTTTTGTAGCGCAAAGCATTTACGACCATTATTTTGCTCCCTATAATTTTTTCCTTTTCTGACGGATCAATTTTATTGGCATCAGTTATATAGGTAAAATCGCCAAAACGAAAGCCATACACAGGCATTTTATAATGCCATACTAGTATTGGAATAACAGGAATATCTCCTATTATAAAAGGTTCAAGATTGATTCTGTTTAGATTGATCTGCGGAATTCCGGGATATTTTTTTTCTGCAAAAATGTAAGAAAATTCTAGTTTAATAGCATTTTCTGTGAGTTCATTGGCAAATATTTCCATTGCATTTCCCGAAAAAAAAGAGAAGGCCTTTACATCATCCAACCCGGCAATATGGTCTTTATGCGGATGTGTAAATAAAACAGCATCAAGTTTTTTAACCTGAGCTCTTAACATTTGATACCTAAAATCGGGCGTTGTATCAACAACAATGGTTGTGGTGGCACTTTGTATCATTATGCTCGACCGTAATCGTTTATCTTTTGAATCTGCAGATGTACAAACTTCACAGGGACAGGCAATCACCGGAACGCCTGTACTAGTTCCTGTACCAAGAAATGTTATTTTGAGCGGGGGGAAATGCACTTTGCAAAAGTAGGCATTAACTGTGATGCATACGCTTTTGAAATAGCATAAGTGCATTTATTTATTATCAGGCAGGGCAGTAATTTCTTCATACAACTTTTGACTATCGTGCGTAAGTGCGTCAAAATTTATTGCTAATTGCGGCATAAGGTCAACCAATGTATTTATCTTACCTTCTGTCTGAAAAAACTTGTTTAGAACAACTACCTTCTTAGCTTGTAAAATACAATAACCGCTTTGAAAGTTTCCTCTTTCATATCTAATGACGTAACCGGTTTCCTGAATAATTTTTTCTATTTTATCCAGTGTATTTTGAGTGAATTTGATTGCCATAATGCTAGTGCTTAAAACCAAATGGTAAAACGCAAATTTACAATAGCAAAAACCGCTTAACTTTTCTACTTATCCACAAACAGTTTATAACTTAATTTCATGTCAGGCAATACCACTAGGCCCGGCATTTATAGGTATAAATAGCTTAATATATTTTTTAGGGTTATTTTAATCCTTCCTAAACAAACTCAAAACCATTGAATCGTAACAACTTTTATTCTCTACCAATTGCAGAAATAAAACGCGAAAAAAACGTCTTTTCCTTACTTTATTAATTGCACAAATAAAAAAATACCATTGTCACAAAAGCTATGACGAAAGATTTTCTAATTAATCTGACTTTTATTCTAAATAATCTAATACGGACTACCTACTCTTCTTCTTCTTCCTCATCTTCGGTATAAATTCGTTTTAATTTAAATTTACTTGTGGGCGCTACTACAAGGGGATATTTTTCTACCGATACATTGCTTTGTTGCAATCCAAATCCTTTTTCTTCACTTAGAGAAACCTCCTTGATCCAAAAATATAAATGCATTATTATACGTTCAAAAAAGGGCAATTCATTATCCTGCGATAAAAATTTCTCCATCACAACAAATTGAAAATCTCCCACAACATTGTTACGCTGCTGGCTTTCGTACCTGCTGGTTACATTTACTTCTTTATTGGCAACAAGGTCTTCCACAACTTTTTTAAACATCAGGTTTACGCGGGGAGCGATCCGAAAACCTAGTCTGAATTCTACCCGTATAATATCATTTGGAATAATATGATCTACAATATATTCGCAGGTGTAGGGATCATCCAGGGTATCTAAATGTACAAACCAAAAAATATCAGCCCGCTTAGGTTTGCCACTTAAAATGCTATAAATTATTTTATGTTCTATTTCCTTCGGATTATTGGCACTTGTCATATAAACCAGGTGCGTTGCAAATTTGGGTACTGTCGTGTCGTTACTTAATTCTTCCAATTTGGGAATGTATTCTTCCATCCTTACAAATTCTACATACCGGTTTTTAATTTTTCTGCTCCGGTACCACACATACATCACCACAAATAATGCGCCCCCTACCAATAAGGCTATATAACCACCGTGTGGAAATTTATTGAGGTTAGCCGTTAAAAAACTTATTTCGATGGTTAAATAAACCATTAAAAAAAGATAAATCCATATGCTGCTGGTTCTTCTGGAAATTAAAAAATTGGCAAATAATATAGTAGTAGAAAGCATACATAAGGTAATAGCTAAACCATATGCAGCCTCCATTGCACTGGAAGATTTAAAAATAAAAACAATGGCACAACAGCCTGTAAACAAGAGGAAATTTATACCGGGAATATACAACTGGCCTTTAGCTTCTGATGGATAATTAATTTTCATCCTTGGCCATAGGTTTAACCTGATGGCTTCAGAAATTAGTGTAAAAGAGCCACTAATTAAGGCTTGACTGGCAATTATAGCCGCGAATGTAGCTATAACCAATCCGATTAACCTGAAATTATCCGGCATTACTCCAAAAAACGGATTAAATCCACTTTTTATTAATTCATCCGTTATTCTTTTTCCATCATGGTGTTTAAGTAACCAGGCTCCCTGACCAAGGTAATTTAATATCAGGCAACTTTTTACAACGATCCAGGAATAGCGGATATTGGCACGTCCGCAATGCCCGAGGTCGCTGTAAAGCGCCTCTGCACCGGTTGTACACAAAAAAACAGCGCCCAATATCCAAAACCCCCTCGGGTAGGTTGTTAATAATTTAATACCATAATAAGGATTAAATGCCCGTAAAATACTCCAGTCGTCTGAAAGGTGCAGGATGCCAAAAACAGCCAGCATGCTAAACCATATCAACATGATGGGACCAAACAATTTGCCAATGGAAGCTGTACCAAACTGTTGAATAAAAAATAAAAAAATCAATATGCCTAATACAATATAAATGACTATTATTTGATGAATATCTTGAAAGGCTTCAATTTGTTTGAGGCCCTCTATGGCAGAAGTAACAGAAATAGGAGGGGTTATCATACCATCTGCCAATAGGGCTGCTCCGCCTAACATAGCGGGAATGACCAACCATCTTTTTTGTCGTCTTACAAGGGTATACAAGGAGAATATTCCTCCTTCGCCTTTATTATCCGCTTGTAAGGTGAGGATAACATATTTAATGGTGGTTTGTAGCGTTAGCGTCCAAATGATGCAGGATAAACCACCTATTATAAGTAGTTCATCAATTACTTTACCATTTATGATTGCATTAAATACATATAAAGGAGATGTACCTATATCGCCATAAATAATTCCCAACGCAACAATTAAACCGGCTGCAGTAACGCGATTGACTTGTTTTGACACTATTATTTAATTTTAATAATCGAGCGATTATACATTTCACGGATACGCCAATATAATGCCAATGCCCTAACAAATGTATAATGAAATGAGTTATGTAAAAAAATTAGATCATATTTATAAGGAAAAAATAATGGAAGAAAATGCTTGTTACCAAAGAATTTTCTGCATATAAAGAAACATGTTAAATTAGCAGGTATTACTAAAGCTTCAACAAATCAATATTTTTATTTGAGCGTAACAGCCTGCATAATAGCAGGTCTAGGGATTAATTAAATGGGCTTTCCAGCATATTATTGAATTTACAGGCAGCCAGAAAAAAATAGAGAACTGTTGTTAAAATAAAATGGCCAGTCATGAAATATATTATTTCGTGACTGGCCTTTTGTATTAAAGTAATAAAGAAATTAATGCTTAAAATGCTCTTTTGAATCTCTCATTAAGTCTATTTTAGCTATGGGATTATAAATAAGGGGTATTTGTTCAACAATTACATCGCTCTTATCTAAACCAAATGCCTTTTCATCACTTAAGCCCATATCTTTTAGCAAGAAATAAGATTTAAGCAATAAACCTTCTCTTAAAGCAAATTCATTTTCGATAGAAAGAAATTTTTCAATCACAACAAATTTAAAATCGGGTTCCGGATTGTATTTGGTGGAACCATCAGGACGAATATGTAAGTTCAACTCTTTATTTGCTACCAATTCCTGAACGATTTTTTTGAAATACAATTCTGTTTTTGGTTGAATTCTAAAACCCACATTAATGGTAACCTTTATTACCTTATCATCTATTAATTCAGATACATCATAAGTCATGGTGTATGGTTCACTAGTTCTGTTAATGTGTACAAACCAGTAAACATCTGCACGCTTTGGTTTTTTAGAAAAAATAGATTTAATAATTTTTTCTTCAATCTGAGAACGGCTGTCGGCCTTTGATAAGTAAATTAAATGGGTAGAGAACTTAGGTATCGCATCGTCATTACTCAATTCTATTAACTGTTCGGTCCATTTGCCAATATCCACAAATTTCATAAACCTGTTGTTAATTTTACGTGCATAGTACCAAACGTACATGGTCATAAAAATAAACAGTTCAAAAAACAAGAACATCCATCTTTCTTTAATTTTAGCCACATTGGCTATAAAAAAGGAACCTTCTACAATGGCGAATATGCCTATTATACCCATTACATAGATTCTTTTCCATTTTAATTTAAACAGCAAAAAATAATTTAATAAAACCGTTGTCATCATCATGGCTACGGTAATGGAAAAACCATAAGCGGCTTCCATATTAGAACTCGTTTTAAAATATATAGCCATCAAAACACAACCAAACCATAAAATAGTATTTACGCTTGGAATATAAATTTGTCCTTTAATATTACTTGGTTGGCGAACGGTAACCCGGGGCCAGAAGTTTAGGTTCATTGCCTCACTAACTAAGGTAAAAGAACCACTAATCAAGGCTTGCGAGGCAATAATTGTTGCTGCGGTGGCAATAATGATACTTGGTAAAAGAAACCAGTGGGGCATCATTTCGAAAAAAGGATTTAGTTCTTTGGTGGTTATTTTAGTAACCGGATCAACAATTTTTAAAAATGGATTTTCCTGGTGTATTACCCAGGCAGCCTGACCTAAATAATTTATTACCAGACTTACTTTTACAAACATCCAGGTTAGCCTGATATTTTTAATGCCGCAATGACCAAGATCAGAGTATAGTGCCTCAGCACCTGTTGTACATAAAAATACAGCGCCTAATAACCAAAATCCTTGCGGATAGTGAACCAATAAATCGAAGCCATAGTATGGATTCAATACCTTGATAATGGAAGGGAAATGTGCAATTTCAATTATACCAACCGTCATAAGCATAGTAAACCAAACCGCCATAATTGGTCCAAATAATTTACCAATTATCTGCGTTCCAAATCGCTGAAAGAAAAACAATAAAGAGATAATGGTTATTACTATACCGATCGTTAAAAAATTACCCGGTACAATGATGTTTTCTAAACCACTTACAGAATTTAAACCTTCAATGGCTGAGGCTACCGAAATGGGTGGGGTAATTATACCATCTGCCAATAAGGTAGTTGCGCCAAGAATTGTAGGTATAACGAGGTATTTGCTGTACCTGCGCACCAGCGCATACAATGAAAATACGCCGCCCTCCCCCTGGTTATCTGCTTGCAGGGTTAACCAGATGTACTTCACAGTTGTTTGAAAAACCAGGGTCCAGAATATTAAAGATATACCGCCATAAACGAGGGTTTCATTAATTTTTCTTTCGCCAATTATGGCTTTAAAAACATACAGAGGACTTGTTCCGATATCGCCGTAAATTATGCCTAAGGCAACTAAAAGGGTGGCGACAGTAACCTTATTTATAGGCTTGTTTAAAGTGTTCAATTTATTAATTTAATGAAAAAAATAATTGGAAAAATGCGAAGGTAAGGGATTGGAATGCGCTAATTAACACCAGCTTTAGCTAATTAAATAATATAATACATATTTTTTGTATACATATAAATAATCATAATGTATTATTTTATCATTTCAATATAAATTGACTTAAAAAAGGGGAATAATTAGAAATAATTCTGATTATTATATGTTTAGGATAGCAAATACAGCAGTATCAAATTAACCAATTATTAACCAGTTAAGAAAAAACTTTTTGAACTATAAGAATTTTAAAACAATATTGTCATTTTATTACAAAATTTTTGATCATTTATTATAAAAATGGAGTCAATACATTTTATAAATCATATTATTATAAAATTAATATATTATTTACTATGAATTTTTATCAACCCATTTGACAATTAAAATAATAAATTACATTATGTTATAATTTAATATGATATTTTAAGCTTTATTTCTATCCTATAAATTACCCAATTCATATGCTTTGAAAGGCAGCTAAAAATGCTCATAATGATTGTAAATCTTGTTTCCCTTCTTCTTAAAATAAATTAATTTATGTAGGTGAGAACAGCCCATAAAAAGACTGTAATTTGCCGGCAAAGCTGTAAAAGTAATCCCTTGCGGCACAGGAATTTTTAACGCCTATTTTGTAAATTACTGCCATTTTTTAACGACAATTTCTACCTGCCATCTTCAAATTCGAAACCTAAACCCAACATAATTAAAAGTAAAAAACTATATTAATTTTACAATGCCCGCTTAACTAAAATACCTGCGTAGCAACACCTGTAGAACCATTTTCACTGGCAGTTAATGTAAATTTAAAAGAAGGAGCAAGACCATTTTCTTCTCTATGCGAAACATATAATATGGCCGACTTAGATTCGGCTGCCATTTTATTTATAAGACCAACAACAATATTAACATTGGCCTCATCAAGACCAACAGTAGGTTCATCTAAAATAAGTAAGGCAGGGTGCTTTACCATCGCACGGGCGATTACTACCATACGTTGCTGTGCCAAGGAGAGTTTGTGAAAAAGTAGTTTTTTTTGGTCCAGCAATCCAATTAGCGCTAACCATTCATCTGCCAATTTTATTTGTCGGCCCGAAGGCTTTGTATACAGACCAACAGAATCATAAAAACCTGAAATAATCATTTGCTCTACCGTGGTATACCTGCTAAACAAATCGGTTATGGAAGTGGTAAAATATCCGATCTGCTGCTTTAGCTCCCAAACAGTTTCACCTGTACCTTTTCTTTTTCCAAAAAGCTGAATATCTTGTCCGTACCCCTTTATATTATCTCCTGTTAAAATAGATAATAAGGTGGTTTTACCTGTTCCGTTTGCACCTGCAAGGTGCCAGAATTCACCTGCATTTATTTGCCAGTTAATATTTTTTACAATTATTCTATCTTCATATTTTATGGTAACATCCGTAAATTTTATAAGGGGGTCATTTATGAAGATTACCGGTTGGTCTGCTACAGGTATATCCCTATCTAACACATAAGTTTCATTGGAATATATCGCTTGCCGATAAGTCGCTATATCAGGATAGGAAGTAATAATGTTGTGGTCACTTATTCCAATTACATTTTTTATAAAAGATAAATGATCTTCAAACCGATTGATGAGTTGTATGATGGCAGTGTGTTGCGCTATGTCATTTAGTAGCAATAAAAATTCATCCCGCGATTTTATGTCCAAATTTCCGAAGGGATCATCTGCGATTAAAAAATCGGGCTTTTGAAATAATAAGTATGAAAGCAGTGCCTTCTTTTGTTCGCCGCCTGATAAAAACCTTAGCTGCCGATTGGCTGTGGTAGCCACTTCTACGGTATGATGCCTATCTTCCTCCTCCATAATTTGCTTTATGGTAATGGCCGAAAACAAAAGCCCCACGGCCTTTTGTTTACCGCTAAAAATGAGTTCAACCTTATTTTGAAGGAGTTGGTTTACTAATAATTCTTTATCGGACTTATTGGATAAAAAAATAGCCTGGTGTTCTAGTGTATTCAAAAATTAAATTTTGGCTCAAGGTAATATTTCTACAGGATAAGAAGGCTGCATAATTGGAATATTAGTTTTACTTCGCTGCCCGGCGAGCTGTAAATTTGAACCAATTATTTTAGCTTCCTTAATAATTTCTTCCGGATAATTATGCAATTCTAAAATTTTTATGGCATTACTTGAGGTTAGCGGTCCTACTTTAAGCTTATGATCAAAACTAAACTGTTCACCTTCTATCCATTCGGCAAAATGGTATAATTCATAGGCTATTGCAAGCATGGCAGACAATTCAACATCGTGCGTAGATACAAAAACTATATTATTATTTTTATTTAAAAAAGACAATATTGCCTTGGCCGATGCAATGCGTTCGATGGTATTGGTACCTTTAAAAACTTCATCCAATACAAAAATATTTTGCCAGGGTTTTACTACCTGGTCAATTAAAGCAGCCATTACATTTACCTCTTCAAAATAATAACTTTTACCATCAAACAAATCATCGGTAATTCTTATGGAGGAATGCAATTTTAAACAGGGTGTATTAAATTCCTTCGCAAAACAAGTAACCATCGTTTGTGCTAATACAGCATTAACAGCAATAGAACGAAGAAAGGTAGATTTACCGGACATATTGGAGCCCGTTATTAAAACACTTTTATTGTGCAGGTACAAATCGTTTGCAACACAATCCGCAATTAATGGATGGTGCAATTGCAAAAAGGAAAGCTGCTTTACTGCAGGTAAAAAAACAGGGTCGCAAGTTGGTAAATCTCCGGCACGCAAAGATGCAATAGACAAGGCCCTGTCTACACTTCCAACATATTGAAATAGTTGCAGCATATCATTTCGCTTATTTTTTACATCCTTAAGCAGACTATAAAATGCAAAAAATTCTATTAAAAAAAAAGCTTTCAGCAGCTCTAAAAAATACATACCGATTTCCGTTAATTCATCTGTTAAGGTATGCCCATCAAAACTCAGCAGCATCGCTTTTCGCTGAATAATTTTAAGGTTGCTGATAGTTTCCTTTACCCCATCATTTTTAAAAGGGATATTAATGGATTGCAATTTTTTACATACTTTAATCAAGCTATTTAATTGTGGAAAAGAGCCCTTAAAAAGTTTGGTGAAATTTTTTGTACGATAATGGAAGAAAACATTTACAGCCAGTGGCAGCAGTATCCACAACCACATTCTATGGTGAAAAAAACTAAAAATTAAAAAAGAAAATACCAATATAATATAAACAATAACCCATTTATACCATATCGGTTTATCGGGTAAAGTTGTCGCTATCAAGGAAGCTATACTGTAGGCATCTTCTTTGGCTAGCGGCAATAAAATATTTTGTACGCTTTCTCTTGCAGCAATATTAGCAGCAAAAAAAGCAGCCTGTTCCTTTATTTTGTTTAAATCGGCTATACTATCTAATGGCTTACCCAATGCATCGTATAAAAACTGTTGCCCAACCTTGGTATTGGTTCTGTCAATTGCACAAAAAAGCTCATCAAAATCAACATCCTTTTTAGTTTGGTCAGATAAGGTATGATATGATGTTTCGGGAAAGTTTAAAGTAAATATTTTTATAAATTTAAAATCAAAGACATCCTTTTTTGGCTTACCCCAGGCTTCGCGTAATATTATAGCTTTTTTATTTGTATATTTTTTAAAAGCATAAGAAGATAACATGCCGGCAATGGTCAACAGTAATAATGCAAAGAGAAAATAAACCATGTAGCTGAAATTAATAAGTATTGGGACTAAAATGTATTTGGTAATTGATCAAAGTATCTAAACACAATATATTAATTTTTAATTACATAAATAAAATATATAATAAATAAAAACTACTTTTATTTAGGTAGTAAAGGGGATTGGTAATATTGTACAATATGATTTTGGGCATAAAACCCCTAAGGGACAGTGCAGGGAATTTACCACCTTCTCTAAAAAATGCAAACTATTTAAAGGTAATATTATCAGAGATGAATGTTTTTTGAGATCGATAATTTAAAGTCTGTCATTTTATGCGGGATATAATAAGAAAAGGCAAAGTACTTTGCGGGTTGTTATTTCAGCATTATTTTTCAAATATAATTTAGACAATGCATAAAAAAAGCCACTTCAAAAGAAGCAGCTTTTTTTAATTTTATTAGACATTAATAACTCCAAAGATCTTGTTCGTAGTTAAAAATTTTCTCTTTTATTTTTTCACCTTCCAATAGTTGAAAAACACTATTATCTTTTAAACCCGGCATTGCAGCCAATGGAATATCATAGGGATTATCCATCGTACTTTTTATGATTCTTCCACTGAACATTCTTGTTTCAAAAAGTTCTTCCCAACTCATTCTTGCACCAAAATTTTTACCGTTGTAAATTTCATACTTCGCAAATATGGGGCGCATATCCGGATAATAAACCCAAAACATATTGGTGGTACCTATATATTCACCGGTTGTGCTGTATACATTTTTTACCGGAGCAATACCCAAAATACGCCAGAACAATCTTGAACTTTCTTTATCAAAAATCACCTCTTCTTTAATTTGGAATTTGTAAATGGAGTCTAAGTTAATTTCTCTTGCTTTAAAATCAACCCGATCAACCAAACCCTGCGAGTTAAAATGCTGTACAGAATCTCCGCCACCACCAAGGGCCTTAGCCACCTGAGATATCGTTAAAGGCGTTGTAAAACGGTCATCAATCGGATCAAAAACAGTTACAGCGCTATCCTGAATTGCTTTTAACAATATGCTTATGAAACGTTGGTTACCATTATTTTCATCAGCAGAATAACGGAAAGGAAGGTTTATTTTTTCCCTGGTATCAATTTCTCTCCAAATTTTATGGCGAAAAACAGCATCATCCACCCTTAAATGTTCGTAGGCAAGCGGGGTTCTGTCTTTAATATCCTTTGTTTCAACAGCCTCATCATTACGAAGCGACTTTTTAATTTTAGGTATCGGCAAACTATCCACTGTGGGTGCAACAATTAAAGGTGCTACCACTGCCAAAGAATCTTGTGAACCTGCTTTTATTTTAGCCTTGGTTTTACCCTTAGTTGTTTTTTTTGTGGTGGTGTTACTGCGCTTGGTAGCAGTCCGCTTTTTTTTCTTTACCTGGGCATCAGCTGCGCTTAAAAGGAGGGTAAAAACAAGCGTACAACACAAAAATTTGATAAGATACTTTTTCATATTCATATATAAATCAATTTAAAATAACACAAACGAAACGGGTGGAATTGTTCTTGTTCTGCCATCCGGACCAACAACTTTTAATTCATCAAAAGTAACGGTTGAACCCGGCTTACATAAATCCATTTTATTTTTTATTGGTGCAAGATTTCCGCTGGTAATATTTGCGGTCTGTACACTGCCCGAATTAGCGAAACCCGCACCTGCAAAATAAACAGTTGCACCGGTCACATTAAATCTGGCATCAAAATCAAATCCTAATAATTCGGCCCTTAAAAAATCCTGTGCTTTAAATTTATTGGATTGAATTCTGCCCCCTTTACTATCGCCAATCATACCGATAGGATCTGGAATATTTTTTATACGAAAGTCGAATTTACTTGTTTTTCCATCGGCAACAACTGTAATACTTGCTGCAGTACCGCCCGAAACAGTAATCACTCTTTTTCCATTACTGCCTTCCATTTTACCGCCGGCAATAGAAACATTTGTTTTATCCCAGCCGGATCCTGAAGAAATCGTTATAGGATTGGGAACACCTATATAAAACACATTCATTTTATCAAGCATTACAGCAGCCCCACCCGGAGTACCAACCGTATATTTAATTGTTTCGGTTTTGGTTTGAGAAATGCCATCCTGATCCAGATAAGTAACCGTGACCGGAACACTGTGTTCTCCTGCCCCGGCAGCAGCCACAGTATAAGTAGCTTTTCCATCCACTACATTCGCACCTGCACCGTTAATAGAAATCTTAGGTTGAGAAGCGGAACTATATGCACCGATACCGGCAGTAATAACCATTTCCTGACCCGGCATAATATAGTTGGAACTTTGACCAACCAATACACCTGTTTTATCAAATTTTATTTTTACCGCACCAATTTGTTCGTGACAAAAAGTTACTACCTGATTTTCTGCATTTTTAACATTGTTTTGAAATTTACTTAACAAGGTTAAACCGGCAACTGTAGGCGTCATGTGAAAATAAGAAGTAGTAAAATCTCTTTTGGTACCATCCTGACCAACAGGAGGTTCTAAATCGATCGGTAATGTTTTAGAAAAGTTCTTATTAATTTCAGGATCAATCTCAAGCATTGCTTTTCGGTAAGCCAATAACTTTGCTTCTAAAATTTTACCTTCTCCATTTGTGTCAAACAAACGAGTAGCTGCATCCAGGTTATCTTCCTTAAAAGATTCTTTGCCATCAACTATCGTTACATCCGAGCCCTTTTTTAACTGGGTTTTTAAATTATCAATGTATCCATTTAATTCATCTGATAACTTTTTGGCTTGTTCTGCCTTAGGTTCCCAAATTTTGGCTTTTTCCGCTGTTTTTGGATCAGCAAGTTTTTCGGTTAAAGATGCATACAAGGTATTATTTGCTGCTGATAAGTTAGCACTGGAGTTCTGCAAACTTTTGTCAACCACTTTAAAGGCATTTAGAATCTCACTCGATACATTTAATGCCAGCAATGCTGTAAGCACCAAATACATCAGGTTGATCATCTTTTGCCGGGGCTCTTTAGGTAAAGCCATAGTATTTTAGATTTTCTTTTGTTAAATTTATTGTTTCTTTAGGATAGGTATTAGCCTATGAGTATTTCATTTGTTTGGACAACTAAATAATGAATACTTTATTTTGTTTGCATGGCGCTTAACATATTGCCATAAACCGAATTTAATTTACCCAGATTACCTGCCAATAAAGTAATTTGTTGTTTTGCTTTGTTGGCATCTTCCACACTACCCATCATAACATTACTAGCTTCGGCCATTTTACCATAAAAACCATTTAAAGCTTTCAGGTGATTGTTACTTTCTTTTAATTCAAGCTCATAAATTGTATTTAAGGAACCTAAATTTTTAGTTAATACCTGCACCTGTTCGTGAAAACCCTTACTACTTTCAGATGCTTTATTAAAGGAGGCCATCGTTGCAGTTGTGTTGGCAAAAGTTGTTGCCATACCACCAAGTGCTACAGTTGCTTCTTTAGTTTTAGCATTAAAATCGCCGGTTGATTTAACAACATCACCAATTTCACCCATATTATTAACGGTAGAACCTAATTTTTGAAACCCTTCGCCTAATTTTTTCAAATTAACGGGGGTTATATCTGCATCATTCAACATTTTATCCATACTTTTTAAAGCAGGGTTACCCGTTTCTACCGGTGCAGCAACAGCCATCGGAGCTTCCGGTGGTGGAGCAAAAACATATAATAATGCGTAGCCTAAAAAGATCACAGACTCTGTCCACAAACCAATTTTTAACCATACATCTGCACCAGGTGCATGGGTTATTTTGAATAGTGCGCCAAGTAAAACGGGCACAGCTGCCGCAGATACAAAGATGTTGAGGATTCGATCGATAGGACGTGATTGACCAGCTGCCATAATGTTTAGAATTTTAAAGTTTTAATTAAGGATTATTTGTTTTTAAATTATTTTTTACACAGTAAATAGTGCTTATGATATATCGATTGATATATCATAAGCTTTATTCTCATGTACAGTTTATTTTTTGGAAATTAAATCAGAATAGAACTAGTTACCACGTTTTTTCATTGCCGGAGGCAAATCAATTACGCAACGAAAACCAATATAAGATTTTGAAGTATCCTGGTATTCGTAATTACGTGTACTTGTTTGAAGAAAATAACCAACATCTTTCCAGCTTCCACCACGAATAACTTTACGTTTCATACGTGGAGGATCAGTATCTTTTGCATTCCATCTAATATCCGGGTTCATATCATGCTGAAAAGAATAGCCACCTTCATAATATAATGAAGAAGTCCACTCGGCAACATTACCTGCCATATTATACAAACCAAAATCGTTTGGCCAGTAAGCATCAGCCCTTACGGTGTAAAAACCACCATCCTCAGGATAATTACCACGACCGGGTTTAAAGTTAGCCAACAAACATCCTTTTTTATTTCTTAAATACGGACCGCCCCATGGATAAGGAGATTGTGAACGACCGCCGCGCGCTGCATATTCCCACTGTGCCTCTGTAGGCAGACGGAAATCAGATTCTGTTGTTCTTCCTTTAGAATCTAAGAAAGCATTTAAAAAATGTGTTCTCCATTCGCAGAAAGCGGAGGCTTGTTTCCAGGTTACACCAACAACAGGGTAATTACCAAAGGCAGGGTGACTATAATATTTTTTTGCCATCGGCTCATTGTAAGCATAAGCAAAATCTCTTACCCAACACAAAGAATCCGGGTAAATCATAATATCTTTTTTAATAATAAACTTAGAACGTTGTACACCTGAGTTTTCTCTTCTGGCAGCTTCTTTATAATCGAATATTTCAGAATGAAATACAATTTTAGAAGGATCAATTTCCTTTTTGCTGAATATTCTATTATCCGGCGTGAAAATCATAGCATCAATTTTTTCTAAAGTTGCCTTGTCGTTCCATTTAATATTTTGCGCTTTTTTCCAGTCTATATATTCATTACCATCAGCCCCTTGTTTAATAAACCCCATTTGCTTTGCAGCAATGGAATCTCTTACCCAATTGGTAAACTGCCGGTATTCATTATTGGTAATTTCAGTGGCATCCATCCAAAAGCCACTAATAGAAACCTGCTTATTTTTTGCAGTGTAAGCATAGTTAATATCCTCGTCACTTGGCCCCATATGGAATGTTCCAGGTGGAATATAAACCATTCCCGGAGGTTTTGGTAAAGCCCAGCCCTTGCCGGTGGATACACCATGCAATTGCCCATCATTTGGCAACGCACTACCTTTTTTGTTTTTACCAAGCATTTTACAGCTTGATAAAGCAATGATAGCTACGAAAGCTATTGAAATTAAGCTGCTATTCTTCATTTTTTAATACTTTGAGGGGTAAAAGCAAATGTAATGATTATTTTGAATTACATAATTATCGACCTGCCTTTCTAAATTTATATTTGTGTTAAAAGGCATACACCTATTTAAAACGCGGTTTGTTTTTAAATATTGTATCCATTTTGTTGTTAATTTGATGATAAGTATATATACGTTAAAAATTCAGTAATTGTTCTATATGGTTGTAAACAATTGTACTGCTTGCATAAATATATTAAAGTTTCGGTTGATGAATGCTTACCTATTAACAGTGGATATTTATCTGAAGCGTTTGTTGTCGCCATCAAAACTTTAAATGGTAAGTAATGTAAGCCTATTTCTTGTCCGATATTGGATGCATTAACCCCTACTACTGCAATTTCATAGGTAGTAAAAGAGTATTGCTGCAATAATGAAGCCCAAATGCCAAAGGAACCGGGAAATTTCAAAACCGTTTCCTTTATTGATAATAACATGTTAACGGAGCGCAGTTGCCATTCAGGCTTTTCATATATTATTGAAAGTGTTAATAAATTCAAGGCCATTATACTGTTTCCGGATGGAGTTGCTCCATCATATATTTCTTTTTTTCTAACTATTATATCTGTCTGGTGTGCATTGGTAAAATAAAAGAATATCTTTTCTTCATCGCTAAAGTTATCAATAACGTATTGGCAGTATGCTAATGCCTTTTCTAAATAAGTAAGATCATACTTTAGTTCATATAATTGAATACATGCAGCAATTAAATAGGCATAATCGTCTAAAAAGGCTGGATATTTAGCAGTTTTGTTCTTATAAGTGTGCCACATTTCCGGTAAAGCAGGCTCCTTTTTAAACGATTTTTCCAGAAATTCGAAATTTTTAACAGCAATATCCGCAAGTGACTGATCTTGTAAAACCACTGCAGCTTTAGCAATTGCCTTTAACATTAATGCATTCCAACTTAATATTATTTTGTCATCCAATGCAGGTTTAACGCGTTGTGACCTTATGATTTCCAATTTATTCAGACAGCTATTTATGGTGTCAATAAAGGATTCCATCTCCAAATTATTTGCAATAATAAAGTCGGGTGCAGCTTGTAAAATGCGTAAAATATTTACACCGTCCCAATTCCCTTCTTCGGTAATATTGAAATATTTACAAAAAACCGGGGAATCTTTTCCCAGAATATCATCAATTTCCTCTTTACTCCACACATAAAATTTCCCTTCAACTCCTTCACTATCAGCATCCAATGCGGCATAAAAACCTCCATCTGCCTGTGTAAGCTCCTTTTTTATAAAATTGATAATATCAAGAATTGCAGCTTTATATTTTAAGTTTCCTGTTATTTGCCAGGCATCGCACAAAACAATTGTTAATAGCGCATTGTCATATAACATTTTTTCGAAATGAGGAGCCAGCCATTCCGTATCAGTGCTATACCTGGCCAATCCTCCCCCAATATGATCATAAATACCACCTTGCAACATTTTGTCGATTGATAAGAGGGCCTGGTCAAGCGCTATTTTATTTTTTGTATTGTGATGGTACTGCAAAAGATATTGTATGGTAGCTGTCTGTGGAAATTTAGGTGCTTTTCCAAAACCGCCCCATTCTTTATCTGCTGTTTTAATGATAGCCTCAAACATGGTATCACAATTTGCTATATCAAAAAGGCTTTGCGTTTCCTCAATAACAGGTATAAATGATTTTTTTTGAAGATTATTGGATTGACTTAGGTAGTCGGTTAAATTTTCTGCCTGCGATATAATTTCATTTTCCCTTTCTTTCCAGGATTGCGCTATACTTTGTAAAACGTCTGTCCAGGAAGAACGATTGAAAGCTTTTACAGGCGGGTAATAGGTTCCTCCATAAAATGGCTTTGCTTCGGGAGTTAAAAATACATTTAATGGCCAGCCACCACTACCAGAAATAGCCTGCACTGCATCCATATAAATATGATCCAGATCCGGTCTTTCTTCCCTGTCTATTTTAATATTTATAAAATTAGTATTCATTAACATTGCTACAGTTTCGTTTTCAAAGCTTTCAGCCTCCATAACATGACACCAATGACAAGCAGAATAGCCAATGCTTACCAGTATAACCTTATTTTCTGCTTTAGCCTTTTGTAAGGCCCGCTCGCCCCATGCATACCAGTTAACCGGATTGTGGGCATGCTGCAATAAGTAGGGACTTGTTTCTTCTACTAAACTATTTGTAAACTTGTGCAGCATATTATAAAAAAAACATTATTAACATTTATAAAAAACAATACATAACAACTTCTTATAAGCCATGCATTAATTTATTTAAAACTACTGCAATACAGCAATGAAATTGATAGAAATTTAAAAAATAAACCAGCGTGAAATGAGATTTAGAAGGGAAAAGATTGGTAGAGATTTATCAAATATTTATTTTTTTGGTGTGGAGCCTATTTGCAAGATAAAGCAATTTAAACAAAAAATTGTCATAGAAAATTGCCTGACTAAAAATTATTTTTTCTTCAGAGAACTTAGGTATAATTCCAGCGCACTTACCATACTTGGAACCTGTGGTTGCGGGGCTCTGATATCCAATGTTAAGCCTGCATCTTCAGCTGCCTTAAAAGTGTTTGCTCCAAAGGCACCGATTTTGGTACCATTTTGTTTAAAATCCGGAAAATTTTCCAATAGACTTTTAACTCCACCCGGAGTAAAAAAACAAATTACATCATAATTTTTTGCAATTACTTCCTTTATATCATTGCTGATTATTTTATATAAAACAGGTGTAGCATACTCGCAATTATTATTTTTTAACCAATTGGTTATTTCATTATCAAAAGATTGGGAGCAGGGATAAAGAAATTTTTCGTTGCCTTTATGTTTATTTATTACGTCAAATAAATTTTTATTAGTACCATCGGCACCATAGAAAACTTTGCGTTTACGATATAATATAAACTTTTGAAGATAAAGGGCCACTGATTCAGTAATACAAAAGTATTTTGTATCCTGCGATATATTGAGCTTCATTTCGTCGCATGCGCGAAAAAAATGATCAATTGCATTTCTACTCGTAAAAATTACAGCAGTAAAATTGGAGATTTCAATTTTTTGTTTGCGAAATTCTTTTGCAGGGATTCCATCAACTATAATAAAAGGATGAAAATGCAATTCAATATTATGCTTTTTGGCCAAATCAAAATAAGGCGATTTATCACCCTCCGGTTTTGGCTGAGTAATCAATACTTTTTTAATCTCTTTAGTTTTCTGTTCGATGTTTTTATCCCCGTTTTTAAACATGTATGAATGAGATTACTAAAACAAAGTTAAAGGGTTTTCGTTAATAAAAGAATTAAGCCCTTATAAATCAACAAAACCGGTAATATTTCGATGCCAATGATATATATACAAAAGTGTAACCTATTAAAATTCAATTGATGGTGCAATAATCCATATGATCTGTAAAACCGCATCAGAAACATTAAAGCTGTTAATAACAACGCTATTATCGCCGCCGCCTTAACTAAGACAAGGGTAGAAAACGCCATTACAATCACGAATGGAACTAATAGAATACCTAGTATCTTATTTATTAAAAATATAATAAAAATATAGGTGTTTGTAATTTCCTTTGAGCTTGTAACCCATCCAATAAATTTTAATATAATAAATTTTATAAAATATATGATGGCCAATGATACGATACAAATTCCAATAATTTTTAAAGGCTGGTTAGCATGCAGTAGCTTAAAATATTGAAGCAGAAAATAAATAAATAATCCGCCACTTATAACGGAAACGATATTAAAAAACAAAGAGGGCAGTTTTGCCTGCAGTAACTGGTCTGTAAGCTGCCCCTGTCGCAAAGAGGTGTTAAAAAAAACTTGAAACAAATTGGTAAAATAACGCAGGTAAAAAAAACGTAGAAATGCTATAATTGCTATAACAATTAAAAACACGTAAAATAAAGTATCCTCCGGTAAGTTATTTTTTATACTATTAACCATTGCAAATGGCTTTCCATTATAATTTAGGTATTTATTATCCTTTATTATAAGGTTATGCTTAAACCTATATAAAGATTCCAATGCTTTTGCCGCCTCTTTAATATTTAATAAACTGTCCGCACGCCGGGTAACTATTAACTGCAAGGAATCCTTTTTTATTTGTGCACTATCTTTTTTTAGTAGCAATGCGGCATTTGCTGTATCGGATATTACAGCTAAACTATCGGAATGCTGGGCAGCTACTGATACCGGCAAAAAAAAGACAATAAAAAAATAAACAACCAGTTTCAATAAAAATAATTTAGGCTGCAAAAATAAAATGATTTTTTTAAAAGTAATTAATATATCCAAAATGTATTTTACTTGACTGACTTAAATTAAATGGAATATCATTTCGCTTACCTACCGCGAAACTTAAATTTAAAAGCCCCACCTTTGTTTCAAATACAAGGCCAATACCAGCACTGCTAAAATTATTACTAACATCAACCAATTGGTATTTATTTTTAACCCAACCGAGATCAATAAATCCTAAAAAATAAGAATTTAACCCCACCAAATAATGATACTCTGCCGTGGCCACACCATATTGAGTGGCATAAATACTTTCTTCATCAAAACCACGTAATAATTTATTGCCACCCAGTTGAAATAACTCATTTCTAAAAATATTCGGACTATTAAAAATACCGCCGTTTACAACTGTTTTAAGGGTACTTCTTTTACCCAATGGTATATAATGTACCAAATTTGTGTTTACTCTAATTTGATACGCCTTAAGTTTTAAGCCATCATATAAACTGGCATAATTAAAGGCAGGGTCGGTTAAATTTACAATATCATCGTTTTTACTGACTGTTTTTATACCTACAAGTGCCACCAGTTTTATTTGATTTCCTGTGCGGGGATTAAACCTGTAATTGGTATTGTTAAATTCATAATCTATCCCGATATTTACAGCACTCACATCTATATTGAAGGGCAATTTTTTTGTAGCCTTAACCTGGTTTGTATCTATGCCGGACGATAATAAAAAAGTATTTTGTTTTTGAATAAATAATTTACCGGATTGATTGGAAGATAAAAGGTATTGAAGCCCCAGCTGGGCATTGAGCTGTACAAAGGCAGAATCTTTCTTAAAAATTTCGAAAGAAAAGTCAATTCCAAAAGGAGATTTAAAAATATATGGCTGTTGAAAACCAAGATTTAAACGGGGCGATTTTTGTTGTAACTGTTGCCAGTTAATTAATATAGTTTCACCCGTACCCAGTGAATTTTTTAGATTTAAATTTATATCGCCCGTAAGTTTAAGTTGTCCGGTTTCTGTACTTGCAGGTAAAAAGCCTATTAAAAAATTAACCTGACTACTGCGCTTTGTTTGCAGATAAAGATCTAAAATAGAACCGGTACCCAGCATTCTTAATTGAGCAGGTTGTTGCTCTTTAAGGTAGGGCAACTCTAATAATTTTTTACTTACCTGATGCAACTTTTCCTTGTTGTAAAAACTACCATTTGGTATGCCTAAATAATGTTGTAAAAACGAATTTGAAATGCTTATTTTACCATTGATGCTGATGCTGTCAATATGGTATAATGGCCCTTTTTTTACATTGAGTATTGCAGTAACCCCACTATCTTTTGCTACTATACTATCTAAAAAAACAGCAGCAAAGGGGTACCCATTTTTATCGAAATAATTTAATATTTTATCTTTTAAAAAATTAACCTGGGTGGGGTTGAATGGTTTATTCTCAAAATTTTTACTATTAAAACCAATTTCATCCAATACCCTTTTATCTATGCCTGCAGTGGTTAATCTTAACCAATCTTGTTGTTTTCCGAGGTATAATTGAATACTTGTAAAACTGGTATCAGTAAAAATACTGTCAACAGATGCAGCTACATAGCCCTTACTGTTTAAAAGTAGCGGCAGTTTATTTATATAGTCTGCACATAAAACCTGACTTGCAAAATTGGTCTGCAGTTTTAATGCCTGCGGCTTAAAGGTGCTATCTTTGTCGGGGTTTGTTATGCGTAACTGATACTGGGCAGCACAAGTGGCAAACAAGCAAAAATGTAGCATCAGGGTAATAAAGAACCGGTAATTGAAATACGAATATTGAAAATTTGCTTGCATTCTGTTGTAAACTATTATCAATATTAAATATTAAATCTCAAACATTAAATTTAAAAGAAATTTTGGCGGGTGTTTATATTCATATTCCATTTTGTAAGCAAGCTTGTAATTACTGCAACTTTCATTTTTCCACCTCTTTAAAGTTAAAGGATGATTTAATTTTGGCATTGGTAAAAGAAATTGAACTTGCCCCAAAACCAATTTTAAACCAGGCTGATTTAAAAGCTAACAACCAAAAAAAAGAAGTAATTGAAACCTTATACATTGGGGGAGGCACACCCAGTATTTTAACTATAACAGACCTTCAATTGATATTTACAGCCTTAAAAGAACGATTTATTTTTGAAGATAGTATCGAGATAACCTTAGAAGCGAACCCGGATGATATTACTCCGCAAAAACTTGCCTTGTGGAGGCAATTAGGTATCAACAGACTTAGTGTTGGAATTCAATCTTTTTTAGAAGAGGAACTTGTATGGATGAACAGGGCGCATACCGCAAAAGAATCTTTACAATGCATTGATGATATTATTGCCGCAGGATTTACAAATTTCTCCGTTGATTTAATTTATGGATCACCCCTGCTAACTACTGAAGAATGGAAGAAAAATGTAGAGATGGTTTTTGCTAAAAATATACCGCATATTAGTTGCTATGCTTTAACCGTAGAACCTAAGACAGCATTGGATAAACAGATATTGCAACAAAAAAAACCACCTATAGATACAGAGAAGCAGGCGGAGCAATTTTTATTGCTGATGCAATGGATGCAGCAAGCCGGTTACGAACATTATGAGATTAGTAATTTTGCAAAACCAACCCTGCGAAGCAAACACAACAGCAGTTATTGGCTGGGCAAAAAATATTACGGTTTTGGCCCTGCAGCCCATGCTTTTGATGGGATAAGCCGCCAATGGAATATTGCAAACAATGCTCTATATATTCAATCTTTAAAAAATAATACCATTCCGTTTGAGAAAGAAATATTGACGCAGGTTCAACAGTTGAATGAATATATTATGACTTCCTTAAGAACTATGGAAGGGCTGGATCTTAATTATGTTGAAAGCAGGTTTAGCAAAATGCATAGCGATACTTTACTATCTGCCTGTGGAAAATGGAAGGCTGGTGGTAAAGTTTTGGCAGATGCTGAAAGAATTATTTTAACCCGGGAAGGAAAATTATTTGCAGATGGAATTGCGGCCGATTTGTTTTTTATTTGAAGCTGCGTAAATGTTACAAAAAATTACTGCTTAAAAAAATTCAGTCTGAATGCTAAAGCATACCTGCAACGCCAATTTTACTCAGGTAATTTTTGTAAAAATTGAGGAATAAAAAAATTTCAAAATACCCAATAGGTAGGTTCACATCAGGCAGCTATAAAACCTAAAACTTAATACCACACTAGCTTTCAGAGTAAATTCATACAAAGTTTATTTCAAAAAGCTTTATATAAAAACACCAGGTTCTAAGCAGCAGTAAATTGTATATTTCTTTCACCGGATATTTGAGCCAGCAATGTTTTTATGGTTTCAATTTGCTCCGCGGTAATATTTATTAGTGAAAAAGTTTTTGTTTTGTTAGAAGACAGCTCAAAATTAATATTAGGAAATTGCATATGGATTTGGTTAATTGCTCCCCATTTTAAATTACCGGTTAAAAAAATTGTTTTCTGCCATTTAATTCCATCGGAGGTTATTGAAAAATATTTTTTATAAATCCAAATGCCCCTGGTTTGCAAATACCTGGGAATAAATATAAAAAAGCACACCAACGCAAAATAATAATGCTCCCAACTATCGTGTGTTATGTAGGTATACATAATGTAGAAAAGTCCAACAAACAAAAAGCCATACATATAAACCTGCTCGGTAATTCTTACTAGTTTTGATTCCTGAATAATATTTTTTGAAATGTCGATTGTATAATCCGCTGTCATAGGGTGATAGTGGTTTAGGTAATAATTAAGGGGTAAATAAATTTAATATTGCAAATATAATTAAACCAGGGTAGGTTCAATTTTAGTAAAACCCTCTGCTGCAGACAGCCCTTCCCATAAAATATTATAGACTGTTTCTGCAATGGGCATAGCAGCTTTTATTGTTTGATTAATGATGTAAATACTCTTACTGGCATTGTATCCCTCGGCCACCATACTCATTTCTACCTGAGCCGATTTTACCGAATATCCTTTGCCGATCATATTGCCAAAAGTGCGGTTACGGCTAAAAAGCGAATAGCAGGTAACCAACAGGTCGCCTAAATAAACCGATGCTGCGTAATTGTTTTCGCGGTTATTGGTATGCCCGACTTCTACATTTTTAATACCGGCCATCTTTAAAAAGCCGGCCATTTCATCAGCACAATTGGCAATTAGAACGCTTAAAAAATTATCACCATAATCTAACCCATGCGCCATGCCTGCACCAACGGCATAAATATTTTTTAAAATGGCAGCATATTGAACACCATAAATATCATTGTTCTCTACTGTATTTAAATAATCGGTTTTAAAATATTGCGCTAAATGATGCGTCATTATTTTATCGGTTCCGGAAAAAGTAAGGTAAGATAATTTTTCGGCCGCTACTTCTTCTGCATGGCAGGGCCCTAAAACAGTAAAATAATTTTCTAAGGGTACCTTAAATTCCTTCTTTAAAAAATCATTCAGCAGCATAGTTTGTTCGGGTAAAATTCCTTTAACGGCACTAATTATTTTTTTGCCTGCAAAAATATTGCGATCCAACTGTTTTAAAATGGTTTCAATATAAGCAGAAGGAATGGCAATAATTATACAGTCGGATGCTGCAATTACTTCTGCAGCATTGGAAGTTAATTTTAGTTGCGATACATCAAAATAGGCGCTGCTTAAATAATGCGGATTGTGGCGTCTTGTAATCATTTGCTGAATAACAGCTTCGTTACGGTTCCACCAATATATTGTTTGTCCGTTATCGGTTAAAATTTTAGCAAGGGCGGTACCCCAGCTTCCACTACCTAATATTCCAAAATTCATATAATAATATTAAGTGTTTTCAAATATAGCACCTTAAGATAAAATACTTAAGTAAATGTATAAATTTAGCAGCCGATTATTTATGAAAGTAAACGGTTCAAAAATATATTAACTGCTGTTTTGTATACTTGTAAATTTATAGACCTAATTTATCAACCGCCAACTGGGCTGCAATTTGACTGGCATCTTTTTTATTATACCCTTTTCCCTGTGCCACCAGTTCGCCATCTACCGTTGCTCCAATAGTAAATAATCGGCGGCCATTTTCAAACTTTTCTTCCAGTGTGGCAAATTCTAATTGTTTACCATTTTTATTTGCCCAACCGTATAATTTATTTTTTATATTAATTTCAACACTTTCTAAATCATCAATAAACATATGTGTAGAAATCATGTAATGCTCTACCCATGATTGGGTTTTATCATATCCCCTATCAAGATAAACTGCGCCTATCAAAGCTTCCAGCGTATTTCCAAATATTTGAGAAATTTTAAGGGAGCTATCAAATTTGTTGTAAATGGTTATTTTTTTTAATCCCATTTTTATACCAATATCATTTAACTGCTGACGATTTACCATCTTGCTCCGCATCTCTGTTAAAAATCCTTCGCCTTTGTAAGGGTATTTCATAAAAAGATAATGGGCAACAATGGAACTCAGCACGGCATCACCCAAAAATTCGAGGCGCTCATTATTTTCGTCGGCACCTTCCCGTACTGACCGGTGACTTAATGCAGTTCTATACAAGTTGAGGTTGCGGGGCGTAAAGCCCAGCACATTGTTCAATTGTTTTCTAAACTCTTTTTTTTTACTATTTACAGTAAAAAGTTTTGTAAATAAATTCAAATTATAAAGAATAAGTTTTAATAAAATTAATATTATTTATGGCAATCAAAAAATTTAAAACAAACAAAGCCCTCAAAAGATCAACTTTATAATTATTTAAAAATTTTGGATTAGGTGGCTGATTCTCAAATCCCTTATACCATTATTGGTGGTTGAGAGCATAAGCATTTATTCTGATGTAGCCTGACCATTTTTCATACCCCTCTCCTTCCGGGATGGTGGACTGCGTAATTGCAACAATACCCATTTACTTCTTACAATAAGATAGACGTTGCAAAGCATATGTTATTGAACCCGCACGGGCGCACAAAACTCAATGCCGCGGCAGGTACAATTACCAGTATAATTTGATTAAAGCTTGCAATTGCATAACTACCATTGAAAGTGATAATATAATAAAATAAGCAGGCTGCGGATTTCAATAGTTTTGCAAATTATCTACCCAATTAAATTAAATTTTATAGGATTAGGTAGATCCTTCGCAAACCTGCTATTTTAAGCTGTTTTTTTACCCTTTTAAATGTAGCACTTTAAAAAACATAACTGTCATTAAGTAACCTGGGATAACCTTAAAAAACGCGACTATTTCTTAAGCGTTATAATTTATAAGTCGCATTTTTTTGATTCAGCACCAGTTTTTCGCTGCATACCCTTCGCCTCCACAGCCGGCGGGCTGCGTAACTGCAACGCCGCTCCATTGGCTTCTTTCAAAAAAAATAAG
>JAYTHI010000125.1:0-5590 GCA_043732685.1 Ferruginibacter sp.
ACTACCGGGGTGGTTGCCCAACTTTGGATAAAGGGTATTTTTTTTGTCCTGATCATGTGCACAATAAGGGTTTGAGACAATAAACCTTCGATAAACCAACCACTTTGAAACAAGCTTTGGTGCTCCGGACTATTTGCTTTAAAATAATAAAACATCAGGGCAAATGTGGCATAATCAAATATGGAACTGATGGGGCCGATATAAAGCATGAATTTTGATATCCCGCCGGCATCCCATTTTTTAGGTTGTTCTATAAAATCTTCATCCATTTTATCCCATGGAATGGAGGTTTGAGAGACATCGTACAATAAATTCTGCACCAGTATCTGTACCGGCAACATCGGTAAAAAAGGTAAAAAGGCGCTTGCGCCCAGCATACTGAACATATTACCAAAATTGCTGCTTGCCGTCATTTTTATGTACTTAATGATATTACCAAAAGTGCGTCTTCCATAAATAACTCCTTTTCGCAACACCATCAGATCCTTTTCGAGCAGGATAATATCTGCACTTTCTTTAGCGATATCTACTGCAGTATCCACACTGATGCCCACATCTGCATCGCGCAATGCAACGGCATCATTAATACCATCGCCCATAAAACCAACGGTATGACCTTTGGCCTGCAAAATCTTTACAACCCTGGATTTTTGTATCGGACTTAATTTAGCAAAAATGGATACGTCACTTATAATATCCTGTAATACTTCATCGCTCATTTTTGCAACATCGGTACCCAATAAAACCTTATTGAATGGAATACCCACATCCCTGCATATTTTTTTAGTTACAATTTCATTATCTCCCGTAAGCACTTTTATGGTGATACCTAATTTTTGTAAGGCCTCAATAGAAGCTTTGGCAGATGGTTTGGCAGGATCTAAAAATCCAATAAAGCCAGTGAGCACCATATCTTTTTCATCTTCGATAGAATAGGTAAGCGCACGGTCGTCAAACTCTTTGATGGCAACCAATAATACCCTTAACCCTTCTTCATTTAATTTTTTAGAAGTATTTAAAATAGTTTGACGAACCCTGTTATCCATGGGTATTATCTTATCATTTTCAATGTGTAGTTGCTTATCATCTCCGGGATCAAAAGCAAAGCTGCACAGGTCCAGCATTTCTTCAACAGCGCCTTTACAAACCAATAAATGTTTGCCATTGCGTTGTTTTAAAATAACACTCATCCGCCTCCTTTGAAAATCAAAAGGGATCTCATCTACCTTTAAAAAGTGTTCCTCTACTTTTAAATAATCATGCAATTCCACATGATCCAATACCGCTACATCCAATAAATTTTTTAATCCGGTCTGGTGATAACTATTGAGGTAAGCCCACTTTAAAACTTCCGCATCGGCATCTCCTAAAATATTCAAATGTCTTTCCAGCACAATTTTATCCATGGTTAAAGTACCCGTTTTATCGGTACACAACACATCCATAGCACCAATATTTTGTATGGCATTGAGGCGCTTTACAATCACCTTCTTCCTACTCATATTTAAGGCCCCTTTTGCAAGGTTTGCTGTTACGATCATTGGTAACATTTCTGGCGTAAGTCCAACTGCTACTGCAATGGCAAATAACAAGGCTTCCCACCAATTACCTTTTGAAAGACCATTAATAATAAAAATAAGCGGTACCATTACCAGCATAAATTTTATCAATAAATAGCTTACTTTATTAATGCCTTTATCAAAACTTGTTTCAGCTCTTTTACCAACAAGTGATTTACTGAGGGAACCAAAGTAAGTCTGGTTACCTGTTGTAACAATCATTGCCGTTGCCGAACCACTTACTACATTGGTTCCCATAAAACAAATATTATCCAACTCCAATGGAGATTTACCATCAGCATCCCTGATGGCCAAGTTTCGCTTTTCCATTGGGAGAGATTCACCTGTAAGCATGGACTGGCTCACAAATAAATCTTTTGACTGAATAATACGACAATCAGCAGGAATCATATCACCGGCAGAGAGAAAAATAATATCACCGGGTACTAAATTTTTTATATCAATTTCTTTTTTATCATTTACTTTTCTTAAAACGGTAGCGGTAGTTTTTACCATACTTTTTAGTTGCTCTGCGGCACGGTTACTGCGGTATTCCTGCGAAAAGCGGAGTAAGGAACTTACCATTACCATTATGCCTACCATGATTACAGTTTTATAATCTGCCTCACCTGGTTTAGCATACCAAACATCCATTATAAAAGATATAACAGCTATTAATATAAGTATTCCAATAAAAGGATTTATAAATGCCGCACCCAATTGTTTATACCAGGTTGGTGCTTTTTCGTGGTGAACTTCATTTAATCCAAAATCTATCAATTTTTCTTCTACCTGGGTTGCAGATAAGCCATCTGCACTGCTTTCAAACATATCAAAGAAAAAACTTGCATCTACCCTACTGGCATTTTTTAATTTGATAGCAGCACCTTCGTCCATACCATTACCGGCTGTGGTAAATGAAAACCTGTTCTTAATGTTTTCCTTAACTAATGTCATCATAAGCTTTGATTTTTACGGCGTTGTTTTTTACAGATCAGGTTCCAGATAAAAAGAGTTAGAATTATTAAGGCACATATCATAACCAGCATTTGGTAATTGGTATCACCTTCATTTTTGTGTCTGCTTCGCATTAAGGTGGCATCCACCAACACAAGAAAAATCGTTAAAACAATTATAGCATTGAGCCACCGGTTAAATTTTTTCATTTTTTATTTTTATACATCAGCTTGCTGACCAATTACCTCCCAACTAACTTTACTCACTTCTTTTTCGATAGTTACGCGGTTGGCAAATTTTTCCAATAAAGTTTCCTGCGGAGAACTACTTCTTACCTCCGCAGTAATAATTGCAAATGCAGGATCACCATTGTCAGTACTGGTTAAAGAACGCAGCAATAGGCGATCATCGTTACTTAAATATTGCATTAGTAAAACCCTGATATGATTTTCTACCGATTCCCTGCATTTGATGGTAATAAGATATTCTGTTTGGGTAAGATCTGATTTTATAACCGGCAACCTGCTTAATTGAATACCAAGTGGCCGTAAAATAAGGTGGGTGAGCATTACAGCGATCGTAACAATAATGGCCTGAACCGATAAACCAACCCCGGCAAGGCAGCCCACAGCGGCTGAACACCAAATAGTAGCAGCCGTATTTAATCCCTGAACGCTCATACCATCCTTCATAATAACTCCGGCACCTAAAAAGCCAATACCGGTAACTATTTGAGCGGCGATCCTGCCGGGATCTCCATTTACACCAACAAAGTTTACAGACAATAAAATAAAAGCTGCCGAGCCCATACTTACCAAAGTATTGGTTCTTAAGCCGGCACTTTTTTGGCGCCATTGTCTTTCGATACCAATAGCGGCACCCAGCAATAAAGCCAGTCCTAACCTTGCGGTGAACTCATAATTATTAAGCATAATTAGCGCACCTCCTCTCTATAAAAAAATTATCTGCAAAAATGATGTGATAGGAATATGAATAGTTACAAATAACTAAATTGAATTTATTGCACCCAAATAAAGTAAAAAAATAAATAACGGACTTGGTAGTAGAGTGGACTGAAATAAACCTGCAATGTTTTATAAAAATACTGTTGAACATAATTATTTGGTTTTATACCGCTTTTGCGAAAACCAAATTGGCCAGTTCAAAAGCAGTGTTTAAAAATATTTTTTACTATTTCTCGAATGTGCTTCCAAAATGTTTTTTTAAATGTAAAATTGGTCATGGACCATCAAGAAAACAAAAATAAACTTAGCTAATAAGATAATGATTAGAAAGCGTTTAGAAAATTATTAGAAAATTATTAGAGAGGTAAACTAAAACATGTTATCTACAATCAAAATATATCATTAGATATGCTTAATAGCTACATTAAAACTAGTTCCTTGCCCTGGTTTAGATACCACGTTAATAATGCCTGCATGCAAGTGTATTATTTTTTGGGTAAGAAACAGACCGATTCCATTGCCATCAGCATAATTTTTATTTTGACCTCTGTAAAAAGGCGTAAAAATATTTTTTAATTCCTCTTTACCGATGCCAATTCCATTATCAGAAAAACTTAGGATGATATTGGTTTCGTTATAAGAAATAGCCACACTGCATTTATGATCGGCAGAAAATTTACAGCCATTTTCCATTAAATTTTTAAACGCTACCTGCAGTAAATATTGGTTGCCTTCAATAGAAATAAAATGATCATCATCTATTTCTTTTTCAAAAACAATATTTACTTTATAATCAGATTGGTTGTGTAAAACATCATTTCTTGCATCCAATAAAATTTCATCCAGCCTGATATTTTTAAAAGAAATTTCTGTCTGGTCGTAATTTGCTTTAGCTAAATCGAGCAGACTATTAGACAATCGGATCAATTTTTTTGTGTCGGAAATTATGTGTTCAATGGATTGATGATATTCTTCGCGTGTTCTTTCTTTTTGAATGGTAATTTGCATTTCAGCCAACATAGCGGTGAGCGGTGTACGCAACTCGTGAGATATATTGGAAACAAAATATTTTTGCGCATCAAAAGAACTTTCTAATCGGTTGAGCATTTCATTAAAAGTTATGGCCAAAGCGGCAATTTCGTCTTTTCTATTGCCTTCGTCTATCCTAAGGTCTAAATTGGTTGCGGTTATATTTTTTACTTTATCTACCATGGAGATTACTGGCTGCAATGCTTTTTTAGCAAGAAAGCTACCTGCAAAAAAAAGCACAAAAACACAAACAAGAAAAGCAATAAGTAAAGTTTTACGCAGCGTAGCCAATTTTGCTAATCCAAAACCATCAATAGAGGCCGCTGTAATTACATATTGGTTATTATTATGGGTATATAAAAAACCTGCAACCTGCATACCATTGTAGTAAAAATTTAATTGTTTCAATGCAATAATGCTATCAATCATCCCCCTGGTTTCTTTTACTTTATCAGTTTCAACCGCATCGTGGTATAAAAGATTAAACCCGGTATCATAAATAGCTACCTCTTGTTGAAACAGAGCATTCGGAGCTTTTTTATAAATTAATTGTAACACTTTAGGGGCCACTTTTGTATCAAATAATAAATTTGCTTTTATTGCCCCCTGCTCCTGTAATCTTTTAAAATATTCCTCCTCGCGGGAAGCGGCGGAAGTGAAATATACAATAAGTGCAAATGCCATCAGCACTGTAGCAATTAAAGTAGTAAACAGTAGGGTCAGCCTTGTTTTTATCTGCATCAGTTATCTTGTTTAAAAATAAAACCAAGTCCTGATTTGGTATGAATAAGTTTTACCTCAAAATCTTTATCAATTTTTTTACGCAGGTAATTTATGTAGACATCAATAAAATTAGTTCCTGTATCAAAGGTTGTGTCCCAAACTTTTTCTGCAATTTCGGTTCTGCTTAATACTCTCTCGGCATTTTGCATCATGTACTCCAACAACTTTAATTCTTTAGGTGTTAAAGAAATTTCCTTGTTGTTTCGCTTTACAATTTTTGTATGCAGGTTGTATTCAAGATCGGCGTAACGCAAAACAAAGCCATGTAAATTTATATTATTTTGATTTCGTTTAAGC
>JAYTHI010000126.1:0-5575 GCA_043732685.1 Ferruginibacter sp.
AAATCAAAATTTTACTCCGTAGATAGTTCATTCATCTTACTATGAAAAGATATTTTTAAGTCTGAAATTATCGTAGGAGTAGCGCTTTTTATACCATGATTTTATGAATTTTAATATGAAATTCTTACGATAAACTTAAATTTATTTTATCATTTTTCAATACATTTCAATTTGATCGTTAATCAAAAAAACCTTGTATAATTTTTCAGTTAAAGGCGCAGGATGACTAAACTTTTAGAGACAATTAATTTTTTGTTCCTTCATCTATTCCTTCAAATAAGTTACATTGTATAAAAAATGGCTATCTTAATATTTAATATTAAAATAGCCATTTTAATTTTTAACCACCCTAATTTTTATCTACTAATTTAAAATTAGCCTCATTATACCGCTCGCCTGTATTGGGATATTTTTGTACTAATTTTTCGATATCCTCCAAATCAATCGTTGTAAGTGCAACATCAACACAGCCTGCATTATCTTTTAAATATTTTCTTTTTTTAGTACCGGGAATGGGAATAATATTTTCGCCCTGCGCTAATATCCATGCAAGTGCCAACTGAGCCGGCGTACAGTTTTTGCTTGCTGCCAATGCTGCAAAATGCTTTGTCAATTGCTCATTATTTTCTTTGGTATCCTGCTGGTACCTTGGCAATGCTTTTCTAAAATCATTGTCTTGCAGGGTATCAATATTAAGTGTGTTGGTCATTAAACCTCTTGCTAACGGGCTAAACGGTACAAACGTTATGCCCAGTTGATTGCATAAAGGCAATATGTCTTTTTCAACATCTCTTGATAGTAAGGAGTACTCGCTTTGCAATGCACTAATGGGATGAATGGCATGTGCCTTTTTGATGGTAGCTGCCGATGCTTCACAAAGTCCGATATATTTTATTTTCCCTTCTTTTACCAAATTGGCCATGGCGCCTACCATTTCTTCTACGGGTACATTGGGGTCAATCCGGTGTGCATAGTAAAGATCGATAACCTCTACATCCAATCTTTTTAAACTGTTTTCTATTGCGGTTTTCAGGTGTGCCGGTGATCCGTCAAAAATTACTCCCTTACCTTCCGGTCCTGTTTTAAACCCAAATTTTGTGGCGATAAAAATTTTATCCCTATGCGTTTTTAAAACTTTAGATAGTAATATTTCATTGGTGCCGTCGCCGTAAAAATCTGCCGTATCCCAAAAATTAATGCCCAATTCCAACGCATATTCTAAAGTGGCAATGGATTCCGTATCATCCGGATTTCCATATCCATGGCTCATACTCATGCAACCAAGTCCGATGGAGGATAATTTTTCTTTTTCTGCAAATAGCCTGTATTTCATACTAAAATATTTATATATATGTTTGTAAGTTTATGATACTTGCTAATTTACGTTGCATTTTTTTAGTTATGTTTATTTGTTTTTAAAAATTTCGGTACAATTATATTTATAAATAATATACCAAAATATTTAGCAATATAAAAACTAAATATTTTAGTAATGTGTGTATCTTTGGTTTTCAAAACCACAAAATGTACATCAACTGCAAAACTTATTTTAGCTTTCGCTATGGAACAATGTCTGCCAAAGACCTTGTAAAAGCTGCAGCAGAACGTGGTGTTCTTTCTTTGGCATTAACTAATATTAACTCCACCTGCGATATTTGGGATTTTGTAAAAGCATGCCGCGAAGAAAATATACAACCTATAGTTGGTGTAGAGGTACGCAATGAGGATACACTCTTATATATTTTGCTTGCTGCCAATAATGCCGGTCTGGCCTGGATAAATGAATTTTTATCCGATCATTTGATGGAGAAAAAACCTTTTCCAGTTGCAGCAGCCGACAAACCTTTTTTTACAAAAATTATTGATGGTTTTGTTATTTATCCCTTGCACGCAAAAAAGCCTGAAGCATTATTTACAAACGAACGGATAGGGGTAAGGAGAGAAGAGGTAAATAAGCTTTTTTTGATTGATATTAAAAAAAGGGAAGGCTCATTTATTATTTGCCAGCCGGTAACATTTTTAGACAAACGACATTTTAATGTTCATCGCTTATTGCGTTCGATCGATAAAAATGTATTGCTTTCAAAATTGCCTGCAGAAGCACAGTGCAGTGTTGAAGAAAGCTTTGTTTTGCCGGGCGAATTATTGGAAGCCTTTCAAAAATACCCTTCCATTGTAACCAATACCTATAAGTTGATGGAAGCCTGTTCCATTGAGATGGAATTTTACAAGGATAAAAATAAAAAAGTGTACAGCGGCACGCCCGATGATGACAGGATACTGCTGGCAAAATTGGCTAAAGATGGTCTGGCCTTTAGATACCCCAATAATAAAATTGCAAAACTTCGGGTAGAAAAGGAGTTGAAGATCATCGACCAGTTGGGTTTTAACGCTTACTTTCTTATTACCTGCGATTTGGTGAGGTATGCACAATCCCGCGGGTTTTATCATGTAGGCAGGGGAAGTGGTGCCAATTCGGTAGTGGCTTTTTGTTTACAAATTACCGATGTTGACCCCATTGAGCTGGACCTGTATTTTGAACGTTTTTTAAATCCTTACCGGACTTCTCCGCCTGATTTTGATATCGATTTCAGCTGGCTCGACCGGGACGAAATGACGGACTATATTTTTAAAAGATACGGTAAAAAGCAAGTGGCTTTATTGGGTATGTACGCCACTTTTCAATATAAAGCAACGCTTGGCGAACTGGGTAAAGTATTTGGTTTGCCAAGAGAAGAAACGGAGCAATTGATTGTGCGTGGCACGGCCAATGATACCATACAAGCCATGATATTACGGTATGGTAAGCTGATAGAAAATTTTCCAAATCATATTTCGCCACACCCCGGTGGTATATTGATTTCGGAGGAACCGATAACAAATTATGCCACTATTTTTATGCCCCCAAAAGGTTTTGCCACAGTGCAAATGGACATGTTCGTAGCAGAAAATGTAGGCTTGTATAAGCTGGATATATTGAGTCAGCGTGGGCTTGGACATATTAGAGAAGCGGTTTATCTCATCAAACAAAACCAGCAGGTGGATATTAATATTCATGCCATAGAAAAGTTTAAAAAAGATCCGCAGGTAAACGATCAGATAAAGCATGTTAAAACTATCGGGTGCTTTTATATTGAATCGCCTGCCATGCGGGGCTTGCTTAAAAAGCTGGAGTGTAATGATTATATTACCCTTGTTGCAGCAAGTTCAATTATACGGCCGGGGGTTTCCAGCAGCGGTATGATGAAGGCCTATATCGAGCGATACCATGATCCGAAAAATATAAATTATATCCATCCCATTATGAAAGAATTGATGGAAGAAACCTATGGGGTAATGGTATATCAGGAAGATGTAATAAAGGTAGCCCATCATTTTGCAGGATTGGATATGGGCGAAGCTGATATTTTAAGAAGGGCTATGAGCGGAAAGTACCGGGGCAATGAAGAGATGAAGCGGATAAAATTAAAATTCTTTACCAATTGTACAGAAAAAGGCTATCCCGATGCAGTAAGTGCCGAAATATGGCGGCAGATAGAAAGTTTTGGGGGCTATAGTTTTTCAAAGGCGCACTCGGCATCTTACGCGGTAGAAAGTTATCAAAGCCTTTTTTTAAAAACCTACTACCCTAAAGAATTTATGGTAGCCGTAATAAATAATTTTGGTGGTTTTTATAGCAGAGAACTGTATTTTTTGGAATTAAGAAAAACGGGTGCCAGTATTCATTTACCTTCTGTAAATGAAAGTGTTTACAATACTTCGATTAAAGGAAACGATGTGTACATGGGCTTTGTACATATAAAATCGCTGGAAATTAAAATGGCTGAAAAGCTTATTGAAGAACGGGAATTGAACGGTGTTTATTTGCACCTGCAAGATTTTATTGAGCGCACCGCTTGTACAAAAGAACAATTGAATATTTTGGTAAGTATCGGCGCCTTTAGTTTTACCGGTAAATCAAAAAAACAGTTGCTGTGGGAAGCCAATTTTTTGCAGGCAAATAACAAAGCGCATATCCCTGCAAGGGAATCTTTATTTGAGGAGGATCCGATAGATTTTGTTTTACCCACTTTAACCGATAACCGGATTGATGATTTATACGACCAGATCGAACTACTGGATTTTCCACTTTGTAATCCATTTGAAATGGTGGCTGAAGACCCGCACAAATATTTATATGCAAAAGATATGGCAGCTAATTTACATAAAGAAGTACGGTTGCTGGGGTATTTTATAACCTACAAACCGGTGACGACCATAAAAAAAGAAAGAATGGCATTTGGTAATTTTATAGATGTAAACCTGGATTGGATAGATACGGTCCATTTTCCGGATTCCCTACAATTGTATCCATTAAAAGGAAGCGGTTTTTATGTGTTGGTTGGCAAGGTGGTACAAGATTTTGGCGTATACAGTGTGGAGATAAGTAAGATGAGTAAGGTGGGTTATAAGGCGAGGGAATACTCATAGGTATGTATAAAAAGTTATGAGTTATGAGTTATGAGTTATAAGTGGTGTGCGTGTTGGTTGCCTTTTTTTAACTTGAAAGTTAATAATTGTAAAATGATATAATCTCTTACCTGCAAAAAAAATCTTTTAATGCCTAATGGCAAAAAAACAAAAGGTCTTAACGCCTCAATGGCAAAACAAATAAAACGCTTTAACGCCTCAACGGCAAAACAAATAAAACGCGTTAACGCCTCAACGGCAAAATAAATAAAACGTCTTAACGCCTTAACGGCAAAAAATAAATAACGTCTTACAGCCTTACCGGCAAATAAATAAAACGTCTTAACGCCTCAACGGCAAAACAAATAAAACGTCTTAACGCCTTACCGGCAAAAAATAAAAACGTCTTAACGCCTCAGCGGCAAAAAAAACGACTTAACGCCTCAACGGCAAAAAATAAATAAGCTCTTAACGCCTTACCGGCAAAAAATAAAAACGTCTTAACGCCTCAGCGGCAAAAAAACGACTTAACGTCTCAACGGCAAAATAAAATGCTATTAAACAAACGCACAATCGCACACCTTGATCTTGATTCTTTTTTTGTGTCAGTAGAGTGCCTTCGTAATCCTAAATTGATTGGTAAACCAGTATTAATTGGCGGCAGTGGCGATAGAGGCGTAGTGGCCAGCTGTAGCTATGAAGCAAGGAAATTCGGTATCCACAGTGCTATGCCCATGCAGGTGGCAAAACGCTTGTGTTCGCATGCCATATTGGTTAGGGGTGATATGGAGCAATACAGTAAATATTCAGGATTGGTTACTGACATCATCCGCGATAAGGTGCCCTTATTTGAAAAATCATCCATCGATGAATTTTATGTAGAAATGACGGGAATGGATAAATTTTTTGGCTGTAGCAAATTTACCGGCGAACTAAGACAGTGCATACTAAAAGAAAGCGGCTTACCCGTGTCGTATGGTTTGGCAAGCAATAAGCTGCTGGGAAAAGTAGCAACAAATGAAGTAAAACCCAATGGTCAAATTGAAATTCCGTTTGGAACAGAGAAAGATTATCTGGCACCACTTGCCATTGCTAAACTACCGGGTATTGGTAAACAAACTGCTTA
>JAYTHI010000127.1:0-1583 GCA_043732685.1 Ferruginibacter sp.
GCTGCACCCATTACTTTACCTAAGTCTGCAAGTGAGCTGGCACTTGTGGATGTTATAAGGCTTTGTATGGCGTCCCTGATTTCTGCTTCAGTCATTTGCTTTGGTAAAAACCTTTCAATTACAACCAGCTCTTCTCTTTCTTTTATGGCTAAATCTTCCCGACCTTGTTTTTCAAATATTTCTAAAGAATCTTTGCGTTGTTTCATCATTTTTTGCAAAAACTTTTGTTCTGTAGCCTCGTTAATTTCGCCCCCTGCACCGGGTTCTGTTTTGGCTTTGATGATCTCTGCTTTTATAGCCCTTAAGCTACGCAAAACACCTTCGTTTTTTGCTTTCATCGCCTCCTTCATTTCCGTCATTATTTGTTGCTCCAGACTCATATTTTTGTTGCCATTACCTTAATTAGCGTTGGACTTGTTTTTTATAAAAGGGTTATTAAATTATTATATTATCAATTTATCTTAATTATAATTGTACAACGAAACCTGTTACATTATTAAATAATTAATTTATTAAAATTCCAAAACCAGTTGGACTAATTGTAAAAAAATAGCATTTTTAAATGGTAAAATGGTAAAGTATGGCTACAACCGTTTATTAAATTTATTAATAAATTTTCAATGCCAATCAGTAATTTACCAACCAAATCAGCATATATGTCCTCTAAGTACAAAATTTGGGATGAAATTGATTTGTATCAATAAAATATTATATATCAATCAAGTCCTTACATCTCCCTTTAAAGTTACCGGATGTCTACAAATGAAATACCTGCACTGAAAGTTTATTGTTGTGCCTTTAATTGAATGGCCCTGAATTTATCAAAAAATTCTTTTGCAAATTGTTTCATGTCGTCACTTAATTCCTGCTCCTGTGTGGCTCGTTTAAAAGTGTCGGCCATCGTCATTAACATCTGATAAAAAAAATCACCCATTTCATCCATCATCATATCTTTTGTCCAAAGATCAATACGAAGGGCGGTTTTATCGGTGCCATCCCAAAAAGCAATACACATCGCTTTTGCTTTTTGAGCCATATCTGCTGTACTATCGGTGGCACTCCAACTAATTTGCTCCGGAATTTTATTGGGATCTAAAAGAACATCTATTTTTATGGTAGATTGATTCATGAAATTATTATTTAATAACCAACAGCTTTTGTACCGGGTTAATTGTAATTAAGTTGGCAAAGATAATGGCTTTACCTTATTTTTTTAGCTAGTTTCCTCCGCAGTTTGAACCAGGTATTGCCAAAAAAGGGATGCAGCAACAGCCATTGAATTTTTCTTGCTTTGCAGTAATCCAGTTTCTATAAATGCAGCCCGTATATTTTCATCTTTATACAACAACATCATTTTATCTGCTATATTTTCAAAATTTTCAGCTGCTGTATATAAAGCCGCATTACCACAAATTTCATTCATTAAAGTGGTTTGATGTACAATTACCGGAACTCCGGATTGCATCGCTTCCAAAACTGGTACACATGAATTGGTTATTGTTGCAGGACAAATAAATGCATAAGCAGCAGCCATAATTTTTATATATTCCTGCTGCGATAAATCAAATAACAGCCTTACTTCT
>JAYTHI010000128.1:0-1582 GCA_043732685.1 Ferruginibacter sp.
TAAAAGCACTTTTTTTATTCATATTTTTCATTTGCTTCAAAGCTAATGCTATTAAAGGTTTCAGCAGTTTAGACCACCATAAATGTCCATTAACCCAAAATATATAATTTGCATTGATAAAATATAAAAACCAAGCACCAATAAGTCTGCGAATCAAAAGGCTTGAAGTATACTTTTATCTTATCTAAAAGTTATACAGATCAGGCTGTATTGCTTTTGCGAATTATCTACCTAATCCAAAAAAGTTAATCTCATTTTTACCAATTAATTTATGAAGGTTAATAGAATGAACAAATACAAGTTTATAAAACATTGGGGTGCGTTTAATACGCTGCCGATTTACTTTCCCGGATTAAAAATTATCATACTAATTTTTAATAATTCTTAATGCAGTTACGTTAAAAATTTTGTTGTCGCTTTCAATTATTTTCTGCTTTATTGAGTAGGATGAAAATTACATTTTTTATCCGCATCCTAGTGTGTTTTAGTAAAAAGCCCTAGCTGATAGCCGGCAAAATACTTATTTGTACTTCAACTAAAAGGCATCGAATGATCCTACCAAATAAATGTTCCAACTGCTCCTGCGGGCAAAGTAGCAACAACCCATTTTCCATTAAATTTAATATTAAAATCGCCTGAATAGGCTCCATCATTTTCTACTATCAAAACTTTTTTGCCATCGGGGGTTTTAAAAGCCACAGTCTGCAAATCACCGGAAACATTACTGCCAATGCGTTGCGAGCCGGCGGGTACAAATTTAGAAGCATGGGCTATAATATAATAGCCTACATTTCTATCAATTGAACTACCGATGGTTAGGGCGCCCTTGCAAGTTGTGCAGCCACCATTGGTGTGCGGACCAAAACCTCCATCATTGGCAAGATTCCATTCCAGTGCATTACGGCTCCAGTTGCGCATGCTGCCAATGATTACATTTTTTAAATGCCATTTTAAATCACCACCAAAACTACCGTTTGACGGCGTGTACTGTTCGGTAAAATATACCTGCTTATCCGGGAAAGCATTGTGCACTGCACTTAATGCGCTAATGTCGCCGGCATATAAATGAAACGCCGAGCCATTTACAAAAGGATAAGCGGCAGCATCGTTTAAAATGGTAAGCGGGTATTGAGCTACATCGCAATTATGATCCCATACTATTATTTTGGTGGTTATTCCGGCCGCTTGAAATGCAGGTCCCAGATTGGTTTTTACAAATTCCGCTTCCTGCAAAGCAGTAACTAACATGCTTGGAGTATTGTTAGGATTTAGCGGTTCATTTTGAGGTGTGACAGCATCTATTGTGATGCCATTAGCTTTCATTTGCTGAATATATCTTACCAAATATTGTGCGTAAAGGGCATAATATTTTGGCAGAAGGCTTCCGCCGGTAAAACTATTATTATCCTTCATCCAGGTAGGTGCCGACCAGGGGGAACCCAGGATCTTTATTGCCGGATTAATAGCAATGATCTGTTTTAATAAACCCAAAATTTGCAATAGGATAATTTTGCCAATGTGTCTTATTTTTACAAATGCGTATGAAACATGAATACAGCGACAATCAGGTAACTCCCTGGGG
>JAYTHI010000129.1:0-5541 GCA_043732685.1 Ferruginibacter sp.
TTCTGTTGCTGCATTAATTAAATCGGTAAATATGTTCTTAACAGGTGAAACTATTTGATTTAAATTTTCCATTTCTACTGCTGCCATATTTTTTAGGGGTAATAAACCGGTTTTTAAAAGTTTGTTCTTTAGGATATCAACCTCCTTAGCGTCCGCTGTTTTTAACAGTACATTCTTTAAAGACCATTGTTGTAAATTATCTAAATTAAAAAGTTCTGTATCCCGAAGTATACTATCTTCTTCTTTGTAATAAATGCCCAATACATTATTATAATATCCTTTAAACGGATTTTTTAAAAACGATACAAGTTTTTCAATTTGTATTTCTTTGAAGGAAATATCAGGCGTTTCAATTTTTTCCTGTAACATATTGATACCTGGTTTGCTTGCCTGCAGGTAGGTATAAAGTATTGGATTATTAGTATGGTATTGCTGACTAAAACCATGCAATGGTTGGCGGATAATTATTTTATCCCGATGTTTTTTACCTTCTTTTGAATTTGTTAAAATATAATCTACCAATTCATCAACAAGGGTTGATGGAGGAATATTTGAATTGTCTTTTATGCTCCTGCCTATATAACTGATGTATAAATAATCTCTGGCACTTAGTATTGTTTCTAAAAAAAGGTGTTTATCATTTTCTTTAACATTACGATCGCCCTTCCTTTTTTCTTTATCCATTAAATTAAAGCCAAGGGTATTTTCTTTGCGCGGAAATTTATCAAAGTTTAATCCGAGTAATGCCACCACCTTAAATGGAATACTACGCATTGGAATTAGCGAACAAAATGTTATACCGCCAATTGCAAAAGAATTGTTTTTTGTTGCCCCGGTAATTGTTGGTAAAAAACTATGCATAAAAACTTCATAGCTTACCAACTCTGTAAATATTTCGGTGATGGAATTATAGGTTTCCAATTGCTTTAATAGCAGCAGGTAATCTTCGTCTGTCGTTTCTTCTGCTTTGCAGATAAAACCATGCAAAATTTGCGCTACATATTGCACCCAATCTCCAATTGTTTTGGAAGCCTTCCTTTCTTTTATGGAATCCATTAACCGTTCTGCAAAATGGACAAATCGAATTATTTGGTGAGCTGCATTGCCTTCAACAATATCCAGCGGAAAAAATCCTGCTGCAACATCATCCGTCAAATACTCCGCTGTACTTGTCATACAAATACCGTACATTATGCGTTGTAAGCCATATTTCCAGCTTATAAAAACAGAGTCATCCTCTTTATTACCCTCCATTCCAAACCTAATATTTGCCTCATCCAAAACATTGCTGATGGACTCCACAGCAGTTAAACCAAATCTTTTTCTTATAAAGGATGCATCCAATAATCTTACTACTTCCTCTGCGGTAAAATTATCCTCTCCTAAACTTAATATGGCATGTAGTGCATTAGAAATACTATCCGAGGAGGCATACGTTTCATCTGCAATGGTATATTTTAATGGGTAGGGTGCATTGTTAAAAATGGCTTTTATATAACTTGCATACAAATCAATATCACTCACCATTACAACGATATCCCGTGGTGATAATTTAGCAGCTTTTTTATCTACCAGATACACCAGGTAATTGTACAATGATTCTACTTCACGTGCAGGGCTATAACAACTATTGATGGTAACAGAGCCGTCACTGATTTCATCTTCCGTAAAATAATCAGATTCTGACAGCAGCTCATTTTTAAAAATAGCAGCTTGAATTTTGTGCAAAATCGTATCCTGCAGGGCGGGTAAACCATCCATTTCTTCGTATGCATTTATAAGCTCGTCATTCTTAAAAAGTAAAGAAAAGGTATCCTGAATTATTTTTCCCCAACCGGTAAGCAACGGGTTTCCTTCACTTGTAGCAGTGCTTTCAATTCTACCAAATTTTTTAAGGATGGCCAATTGTTTTTCACTCTTATCATCAAACCAAAAAACTTCCGGTGCGGGGTTAAGCAGAAAAAAATTAATATCAATATATTTCGCCAGTTGTTGAAATATTTGCAGGTGGTATTCTGTTATTAAGCTGATGCCGAACAAATAAATGACTGGTATTTTTTTTGCTAATTTTACTCCGTTTCCATTTTGGTTTATGGCATTTTCAATTTCTTTTCCGATAGTAGTTTTATCCGGAAAAGATAGTTTCATTAGTTTTTTTGCATTGATCCAAAGAGCCTGCTGCCAATCATCAATTTCGGTTACTGAATTTATCTCTTCGTTCCAGCGCAATATCATTTCTGGTCTATATATTTGATATTGATCAAAGAGATCGGATACTTTTTCTGCTAAAGCCATTCTTTTAACCTCTTTGTCAGGTTCGTTATTGTTATAATAGGCCGCAATTGAAGGATAATTTCTTGTAAAATTATCTTCGGATAATAATTTATAGAGCAGCCAGTTTAAATTTTCAGCAGATAGCGATTGGGTAAAGGTTCCGCCCAGTAAAAAATATATTTTATTGATAAGGTCATTAGGTTTCAAAAAGTTACAATTGGCTGCAATACCTATCCTGTCCGCCATCTGTAGTTTTAACCAATTGTTCATTCCATCTGTTTGGGTAACAATGTAGGTTGGCTGAAAAACATCCTGCGGATTAGATTGCAAGCTTTCGCAAAGGCTTTTTGCCAACTCATTTAACGAATTCGAAACCTTTAATTGAAATGCCATGAAATTTGATTTATAAAAATATCGAAGATTGAAATTACCGCTTGTTTTTGGAGCATGTTGTTTTGTCAGCGTCTTATAATTACCGGGTTTAGGTTCAAAAGACTTTTGATTTAATGCTCCTTAAACCTGTCAATAATGCCCGACCCCCTTTCAACAATTGCTTTTGCTGTTTGCAATATCAATGCTTCGCTTCCTTGCAGAATAAGCTTTTCCCTGGCACGGGTAACTGCGGTATATAAAAGTTCTCTGGTAAGTATCTTAATATCTTCTCCTTTTGGTAAAACAACCAGCACTTTATTAAATTCAGACCCCTGACTTTTGTGAATCGTCATGGCAAAAACGGTTTCAGCAGTTGTAATATAACCGGGTAATACAGATTTTATTGTGTCTTTACTTGTTTGAAACCAGGCTTTAAGAACCCCATCTTCGTCCGGTCTTATCAAGCCGATATCGCCATTAAAAAGTTGTAATTCCAAATTATTTGTAGTAACCATTATAGGACGGTTTTTATAAAATTCCCCCGTTATAGTAAGTAACTTTTGGTGCACAAGGTAATTTTCAATTTTTTTATTAAAGGCATATAAGCCTTGTTCACCCTCCCTTACACCACAAAGCACCCGTATATTATTTATCTTTTTTAATGCTGCTACTATATCAGGCTCCTCAATAAAATCTTTATAATCTTTAATAAAATGCTGCAATATTTTTTCTGAATAATCGGTATCAATAGTAACCTGGTCATCCGTATTTTCAAAGAAAGTTTTAATTACGGCGGCATTATTATGTATGATTGCCTTACTAAATTTACCAATTCCTTTTTCATCAGAAAAACGATGACTTTGCTGAAGTTCAATAATATGTTGAAAGAGTGGGTGAGTGTTACTATCATCTATACTTTTATCCGATATTTTTTGTTCTTCAACCGTTATAAATGAATTTATATAATTGCTTGTTTTGCTATTCATTAAGTTTAAAGTTGGTTGCGCCTGGCAAAGATCTCCAAATAAACTACCTGCTTCTACCGAGGCAAGTTGATCCTTATCGCCCAATAAAATTAATTTTGTTTCCGGTCCGATGGCAGATAAAAGTTTTGCAAATAAGGCCACATCAATCATAGAAGATTCATCCACAATAACCAGATCGTACTGTAGTGGATTTTCTTTATTAAATTTAAAATTCGGACGATCTCTAATTACGCCCAACAAGCGGTGGATGGTAGCTGGTTGAAGTTGATTAAAAATTATTTTAATTTCCGGAGTAAGGTTTTTCGCATTTTCCAGTGATTCTTTCATTCTGGCTGCAGCCTTGCCGGTAGGGGCAGTGAGGGCTACTTTTAAAGAGGGGTTTAGGGTATATAATATAGATAAAATTTTTGCCACTGTGGTGGTTTTTCCTGTTCCCGGTCCCCCGGTTATAATTGTAAAATTATTTAGCAGGGCAGATAGTACAGCAACTATTTGCCAGTTGGTTCCTATTATTTTATGTTGGTTTGCCTCCTGAAAAATTTCCTGTATCAGTTTGGCGTGTTTATTTATTGTCTCTTTATTTTGTTGGTTTTCTAAGTTGTCCTTTGCAACAAAATTATTTATCCTGTTTAAAATAAGGTCCTCATAATTAAAATATCGCTGTAAATAAAGGCGATTATTTAATAAAATAAAGGGGGCCATTTTATCGCCTGTTGATACCAGTTTTTCTTGTAAAAGTAGATCAGGACTAACTACTTCTGGATATCCGGCTTCTATTAATTCATTTTTGTCGATAGTGTTAATGTCAATACAAATATGACCATCACTTAATTTTTTAGATAACAAATAAATATATGGCTTCAGGTTTTTATAAGGAAAATATTCAGCCAATTGCAGATGTACATCATTGATCACTTTCATATATGCTATTATTAAAAAAATTAAACTGCATCAATTTTTAACTTGTTATCCGCCAGCAGATTAAACAGGTTTGTTTTCCTAAAAATTTATATGGATAATAATTTATTATAAATGCAATTATACTGCATCTTGTTATTAATTGATAAAATTAAATATAGTTATTACCACCTATTTACAAACAGTGTTTATTGATTAATGGTAGTAGAATTTTGTGTCAATTTATCAATTTAATGGTTTGATGATCTTTAAGAACACTTATACAGTTGTTCATTATTTCTTGAGGTCTTAATTATTCCAAACATTGACAAGCTTTTTAACCTGGTAACTTTTAACTAACCTTAACTATTACAGGTAATTGTAATTATAATAAGTATTATACCCTAAGTTTTCTTAGCATTTCATGATTTAGGTGAAAGGTAATTGTTTAACTATATTGACATTTTAATTAAACATAATATAATAAGTTACTGATGCTAAATTTTTCCCATTTTGTAGTTGGTCATTTTAAACCTGGCTTCAAAAGTTTTTTAATAAACTTCTTTCCGGCATTATATTTTATTTGCTTGCTTACTATTTAAAGGATTCGCCTTATGGGTTAATAATTATTAAAAACATCACTATTTTTTTTTCATTTTTAAGCATATCCAATTAAATTATTTATCCTGCCACAAAATTATTGTACCGCGTCCGTTAGTCTATTTCCGATAGTCTGATTTAATTATTTAGGATTAGATAGATCCTTCGCAAACCTGCTATTTTAAGCTGATTTTACCTTTTTAAATGTAGCACTCTTAAAAACATAACTGTCATTATATAATCTTGGTTAACCTTAAAAAACGCGACTATTTCTTAAGCCTTATCATCTATAAGTCGCTTTTTTTGAATTCAGTACCAGTTTTTCGCTGCATACCCTTCGCCTCCACAGCCGGCGGGCTGCGTAACTGCAACGCCGCTCCATTGGCTTTTTTCAAAAAAAATAAGCTGCACA
>JAYTHI010000130.1:0-16343 GCA_043732685.1 Ferruginibacter sp.
AAGCAGATGCTTTTATAAACAAGCAAACCGGCGCATATGAATTGGCGGTGACACGAACCGGTTTTGTAGGCTTTATCAACGACCTGCACAAAGGACGCGATACAGGTAAAGTTTGGTCATGGGTGATCGATATCGCTGCTGCATTAATGGTGCTGATCTCACTGACCGGTTTGATACTTTTGCTTTTCATTAAAAAGAAAAGAATAAGCGGGCTGATACTCACGGTAGTTGGATTACTCATCATGTATATGGTTTACCGTATGTGGGGGCAGTAAAAAATAGTTTTAAAAAAAGGGAGGTATTCATGATATCTCCCTTTTTTTATGCCCATAGGTCAGCGGGATCCTTGAATGTGACAATAATGTAAAGAATAAGAACCGTTATGTAAGTGTGCCGGATAAAAAGGGATGAACTCTATGACTGATTATTGGCACAATAGTTCCCTCACTTATTGGTTTAATATTCATCAAAACAGATGCAGCAAAAGCTGATTATTTATTAGGGAGAAAATCAGTTATCAGGCAGTCCATATTACAAGCCTGTGTTGGGGATTTTTCTTTTTATGGCAATAAAGAAAAGCAACAAAAAAAGTGCACCAAGAGGTAGAGAAATTATAGGTCTTTTCTGGTAAGTCTATCAATTGTATTACGGAATGTTTCACCAACGGGTAATTCCATTTCTTTTATAAAAATGCTATTCTTACGAACCGCAGTTATTGCAGAAATGGCAACTAAATAGGATTTATGAATCCTTATAAATTTATTTGGAGAAAGTTCGGGCTCTATTGCTTTAAGACTTGTTCTTACAATCAAAGGCTTTTTTGTGCTCTTAAGGTTTACTTTAATATAATCCCCCAAACCTTCAATACACACAATGTCATCAAACACTACTTTCACCTGGCTGTAATCAATATGTAAAAATAAATATTCTGCAGATGGTTGCACTGTATGCTGCTGTTTCATTGCTTTAAGTTCGTGAAGCTCTTTGGCTCTGTTACAGGCTTTAATAAATCTATCTAATGCTACAGGCTTTACCAAGTAATCCACTACTGCTAAATCATAGCTTTCCAGTGCATATTGTTTATATGCTGTAATAAAAATTACCAACGGTTTATTTTCGAGGCTTCCAATAAGCTGTAACCCCGTTAACCCCGGCATTTGAATATCAATAAATACCAAATCAATTTTATTTTCCTGCAATGCTTTTATTGCTTCAAAGGCATCATTGCAGGCAGCTGCCAATTTTAAAAAAGGCACTTTGCTTATATTATCCTGCAGCAGTTTTAAAGCAAGCGGTTCATCATCAACGGCAATACAGTTCATCATGATTTTAAAGTTAATTCTAAAGAAGCAGTAAACCAGTTATCAATTTTATTAATTGTAAAATGATGTCGGCTATTATACAATAATTCCAGTCGCCTTTTTACATTTACCAATCCAATACCGGAAGTTTTGTCCTTTATAGTTTCAGTTTCAACAAATCTATTTCTTACAACAAAATAAAGTTTGTCATTCTCTGCCTTTAATTCTATGTCTATTTCTGGATTTTGTACTAAACCTGTTCCGTGTTTGAAGGCGTTTTCTACAAACGGTATTAACAGCATTGGCTCAATGGTATGCCAATTCTCTTTTACATCTAATGACACATGTAATATAAGTTTTTCACTAAAACGCTGCCGCTGTAAGTCAATATAATTTTGTAAGTTTTCTATTTCACTTTGCAACAGCACTTTTTCTTCATCTGTTTCATAAAGCATATACTGCATCAACGATGATAATTTATGAATAGTAGGTTCCAGTTCATCGCTTTTCAGCCGAACCATTGCTGCTATATTATTCATAACATTAAATAAAAAATGTGGACTTATTTGCGAACGTAAAAAAGACAATTCTGTTTTTAAGTTTTCCTGTTTTCTTTCATTTGCTTCATTTTCTAAATGCATTCTGTCAATTACGGTTTTATAAGCTACACTCACAAAAACGGTAAACAGAAAAGGAATAATATTATGAACAGAAGAGGCTATAAAATTGAAGGAGCGTCCAGTTACAAAAGGTTTAAATAATGCCCCGTGCAATAACATGATGATACAAAAACTGGCAAATAGCACCAGCGCATATTCTAGGTATTTCCTTTTGTAAAATAAATCTGGAATCAATGTATAAGCATTCAGATAAAACAAACCCATCCATAAAAAATTAGTGACGGTTTTGATGCTTCTATAAGGATCAACAGAAGAGGTTTCACTTTTTTCATCCCCTGTATTAAATACGTAAGGAAGCATAAAAATAATAGCCCATACAATAATATGCAGGAATAGAATTTGATTTTTCTTAATCTGTGTAAAGTCTTTCAATTTTTAAAAATTTATAAAAATAATAAAATAATTAATATTGTATTTCCAGCTATAAAAAAGCCAATATTGTTATGGAGAAAGCGCATGTAATAGCGCATGTTTTTGGCCGGTTTTTTTGTACTACTTAATTTTTGTTCGATGATCATTTTTGATTAGGTTTAATTATAAATAGATTTTGTTTAGGTTTTTAGTTAGAACCAAATAGTTAAAGGAAGCAGTTTCTTTAAATAATTAGATGATTGTAAGATTAGACTTGGATTATAGGAAAGACCTGTAATATTTTGATTGCCTGAAAAATCATAATGGAGGTAATCAATATTGGCAGCTATGTCCTTTTTACTGCTGTCGAATGAAGACTGAAAGTTAAGGTTAACTGTTCGATTTTTCCATCTGTTGTCAACTATCCGGATAGTTTTTTCTATAGAATTAACATTTAAATTACCGTCTTTAAGATAACTGGTAGTAAACCCATCCAGCTTTTGAGGTACTATAAACCCGGTAGTTACAATACCTAAAGTTGTTTGATTGTTTATAAAATAATCTAAGCCTAATTTCAGGTTATTGTTTTGGCTCTGATTTATTCTGTTCGACTGCTGGTCCAATTCAGAAATTTTTATTCCGTTAGTTAAATACATAAATTTATGATATAGCAATTGCAGAGCGTGTAAATTTTTTTATTAATAATCAGCAATCTGATGTTGTGCAAATCCAATTTTCGTTAGGCCAATCCACCCAGGTTTTACTTTATGTTTAATGCAAATCATTTAATAACACTCCCATCCCGGATCTCCTCACTGGCAGTAGTTATCAGGGTATCACCCAAATGCAGGCTGTCGCTAAACACTTCGGTTTTGTCGTCTGCCCCACGGCCTTTTTTTATTGTTATCCATCGGGCTTTACCATCCTGCTTTCTTATTACAAATATTTTTTCAGTAGAGCTGACCACCGCCGTTTTCAGCACCACAAAACTACTGTCCTGCGCAGGCAGGGGGATGGATATTTCTGCCACCATGCCAGGCAATAATTTATTTTTGCTGTTGTCTACATCCATCTCAATGGTTTCAGACCGCAGGCGGTTGTCGAGGGCGCCGGCGAGCCTTGCAATTTTAGCGGTAAACTTTTCTCCTACCAGGGAATTGATTGTAAAACTAATGGAACTTTTATTGTTAAGGTAAGCGGTATATGCAGCCGGTATGGATGCTGCCAACCGCAACTTTTTTTGCTGTTGCAAGGAAAACATGGGCAGGTCGGAGCCTTTTCCTGAAGGCCCAACGTATGCGCCGGCACTTACGTTACGGGCACTGATGATGCCACTGAACGGCGCCCTTATTTCCAAATAATTTTTGGTGTCTGTAAGTTCCCTGGTGGAAGCTTTAGCGGCATTGAGTTGTGCCAGGTCGCTGTTCTGTTTTGCCAGTGCCAGTTCAAGCTCGTTGGGAGAAATGGTGCCAGGTGTTTTACTGGTTTCCAGCAGGCGGTTGTAAGTGGCTTTGCTACCCTGGTACAAGGCATTGTAAGATTCCAGCTTTGATTGTGAGCCCGATAGTTGGGAACTTATTTCCGGCGCTTCCATCACAGCCAGCAATTGGCCCTGGCTTACCTGCGATCCAACATCCACGTATATCTTTTTTACAAAACTGCTCACCTTGGCATACAGGTCTACCTGCTGAAATGATTTCAACTCGCCGGGTATATTAAGATTGGAAGACAGGATGCCTTTTTGCAACACAAAACTAGGAGTTGGCGCAATGGCAATGGGTTTTGCCTGCTGGTTGTTTTCCTTTTTTTCCTTGGATGAATTACAACTTTGCAAACCCGCCATCCCCGCAATACAAGATAAAAAGATGGCTATAATAATTAGGTTATTTCTTTGCATATAATGATGGTATATAGTGAATACTTTCTTTGTCTTCCGGATCCAGCGATACAGATTCTGTGGAGGCTTTGCGCTGCACCCAGGCAAAAACCAATGGTAAGATAAACAAGGCTGCAACCGTAGATGCTATCAATCCACCAATTACCGCACGGCCCAAAGGAGATGCCTGGTCGCCGCCTTCTCCAATACCAGCCGCCATGGGTATCATACCTGCTACCATGGCCACACTGGTCATCAGTATCGGGCGCATACGCAGTGCCACGGCTTCTTTTACCGACTTAACGGCATCGCCATTGTGTTTGCGCAACTGCTCTGCATTGGTTATCAGCAACACCGAATTAGAGATGGAAACCCCCACCGACATGATCATCCCCATGTAAGATTGAAGGTTTAAGGTGGAGCCGGTTAATACCAGCAATAGCAGCGACCCCAATATCACCGCAGGCACCGTAGCCAACACTACCAGCGATACTTTAAAAGATTGAAAGTTGGCAGCCAGCATCAAAAAAATCACTATAATGGCAACAATCAAACCGCTTTGCAAGCTGTCAAGCGTATCAGTAAGCACATTGCTTAATCCGCTTGTTTCCATTGTTAATCCGCGGGGCAATGTACCCAGCGACCTGATGGCTGCATCCACATCCTGTGTGGCATGGCCCAAATCTTTTTTATACAGGTTGGCTGTTACAGAAAGCAATGGTATAACACCGACATTATCATTTTCCCCGTGTGTGGTACTTGAGGTAATGGTGGCTACATCGCCAATCACTGGACGTGACTGGTTTTTAAGTACCGGTATTTCATTGATATCGTTTACACTCTTCATTTTATTTTCCGGTATCTCTACCTGCACACCGTAACTCAGCCCGGCTTTTTGATCAACCCAGACATTTTTTTCTGTGTACCTGCTCGACGAAGTGGAAGTAGTAAGCGAACGTGAAATTTCAGATACATCAACCCCCAGTTGTGCAGCTTTCAGACGGTCTATATCAATGTTAATAGAAGGGTATTTGGTGCTTTGGCCTATCTGCACATCCCGCAGGTAGGGAATTTGGTGTAGTTTTTCTATCAGCTTGTTGGCATACTCCTCGTTGAGCTGTTTGTTTTTACCTGTTACTTTAATTTCTATCGGTGTTGGTGAACCCTGGCTTAATATTTTATCGGTTAACTGAATGGGCTCAAAAGATAATTTAACATCCGGCATATCCGACCTTATTTTATCCCTGAATTTATCCTGTAATTCCTCGAGGTTGGTTTTAAAATCTTCTTTTAGTTGCACCTGCAATACCGCTTCGTGCGGCCCCGCCATAAAAAGATAAATAGGATTGGTTGAAAATAAACCCGGGTGCTGCCCCACAAACGCAGAGGTAATTGAAATATTTTCTTTACCAACCAGCGTATCCAAAACTGCCAATGCTTTTACTACCTGCATTTCTGTACTTTCAACCCTTGTGCCTTCGGGTGCACGCAACCTTACCTGGAATTGTTTGGCATTTACTTTGGGTAAAACATCCCGCCCGATATTGCTGAGTAATAAAAAGGCAATGCCGGAAATGATGAGAACGTACCCTGTTACGACAAACGCTGAAAAAGGAAAAAGGCGGGATAAAAAACTCAATAAACGAAGTCGTGTCTTATCGAAAAGAGAATGTTTTTCACCGTTATCTTCCATCGATTTTTCAGCCATTATTTTCTTTTGATCCCAGGTGTCAACTTCATCTTCAGCCTTGAGGCCACTGGCAACAAACTCTTCATCATCGGTCATGTCAATGGATGTTGTACCTTTTTTAACATGATGATCTTTCATTAGCCAGTTGGCCATGATGGGAACAAAAGTTTGTGCCATAAAATAAGAGACGATCATGGAAAAAGCAATAGCCATAGCCAGCGGTAAAAACAAAGCGCCGGGTATCCCCTTCATGGTAAAAGCCGGGGCAAATACCGCCAATATACAAAACAGGATAAGCAGTTTTGGAAAAGCAATTTCTTTACAGGCATCCCATATAGCCAGCACTTTGGGTTTGTGCATATCAAGGTGCTGGTGAATGTTTTCGATGGTGACGGTTGATTCATCTACCAAAATACCAATGGCCAGTGAAAGACCACTAAGCGTCATGATATTGATGGTCTGGTTAAAAAGGTACAGGAATAAAATACCGGATATGATGGAGATAGGGATGGTTATGATCACAATCAATGCACCTCTTGGGTCACCTAAAAAAAGCAATACCATTAAGCCGGTTAATATGGCCCCGATGGCACCTTCGCTCAGCAAACTTTTAACGGCATTGATCACATATCCCGACTGATCAAATTCGTAAGAAAGGCTTACATCCACTGGCAGTAATGCCTGAAAACGGGGGATGGCTTTTTTTAGATTTTGCACCACATCCCAGGTGGAAGCATCGGCTGATTTTGTGATGGCTAGATACACAGAACGTTTACCATTGATAAGTGCATAACTGGTAGTAATATCTGCACCATCTTCTACCGTTGCCACATCTTTTAAATACAAGTTTTGAACGCCACCTTTAAAAAAGGGAATATTTTCAAAATCCTTTATAGTTTTGATCGTAGTGTTTACTGGCGTTAAATAATTTTTATCACCGATACGAACATTACCGGCAGGAGAGGTTTGGTTATTTAAACGCAAAGCTTCCACTACCTGGTCGGCAGTAAGGTTGTGGGACCGCATCAGTTCAGGATCTACTTTTATAACTATCGTACGTACGTTGCCGCCAAAAGGTGCTGGTGCAACAAGGCCGGGTATGGATGAAAAAGACGAACGGACATATACATTGGCAAAGTCCAGCAGCTCGTTGTTGGTTCTGATAGGGCTGCTTAATACCAACTGTCCGACGGGCAGGGTAGATGCATCAAAGCGAAGGATAAAAGGTGGCTGGGAACCCGGAGGAAAAGTGGCCTGCGCCCGGTTACTGAAAGCAGAAACTTCAGCTACTGCCTGGGCCATATTGGTGCCTTGGTAAAACGTTAGTTTCATCAGGGTGAGACCCTGTATATTTTTTGTTTCAATACTTTTTACTCCTGACACATATAGCAGCAGGTTAACATAAGCTTTTCCAAAGTATGATTCCATCTGGTCGGGCGTATAACCCCCATAAGGATGTGAAAGATATATAACCGGCATATTCATATCCGGGAAAATATCGATCTTGATATTTCGTACCGCATTGATACCAAAGAAAAATAATCCTGCTACAAGCACCATGATGGTGATGGGTTTTCGCAATGCAGTTCTGATCATATTCATATTTTAAATTTTTGTGAAGGGATGTTAGGGTGAATGGGGAAAAGTGAATGGTAAATAGTGAATGGTGAAATATTTGTATTTACTACTTTATTTCCACACTCATTCAAACCGATTTCTTCTCTCTCATAATTTAAAAACCCAACATTTATTACGAATTGTAAAAACTCCTTCCATATCAATTATTCCTTAAACAATTATCCATTAACTAACGTACCTGTTTTAAAAACAAATCAAAATCGCCGGAGGCCGCTGCCTTTTGCAACAGCGATTGCCACACGTTTATGTAGGCCACACTTATATCTGTTTCGGCCCTGTTAAGCAGGTACAATGCCTGTTGAAGATCTATCACATTGCTCAAACCATTTTTGTACAATACTGACTTTTGAAGGTAGGCATCAGATGCAGCCTTGTATTGAATGGGTACTTCATGCCAGCTTTGCAAACTATTTTCTATACGCTGGCCGGCCAATATGAGTTGGTCTTTTAATTGAATACCTACCAGATCATATTCATTTTGCAGGCCCCTCGAAATAAATTGTTGCGCCAATACCTGGTGCTTTATTTTGCCAATGCTCATAATGTTCCATGCAATGGAAACACCCGCTACGTAGTTGCTTCTTGTAGGGTTAATACCTGTTAAATAACCCTTCGAATAATTGTTGTTTAGGGCAGTATAATTATAATCAAAACCAGAACCCCTGGTTTGAAAAATACCAAACAAGTTAACACCAGGCAATATACTTTTGCCGAGTAAGCCGGCGTAGCTATTGCTTTGATCAATGCGACTTTTATAAAATTTAACCTGTGGATTTTGTTCTATTGTAAGCCCTGTATTATAAGTAGCAGGTAAGTTTTTTAGAAAAGTTGAATCGGCTGTGTAATCGGTCACAGTGCTGTTCATCAGTTGTGCCAGTTGGTTGCTGTATTGTTGTTTTGTGTAGGTAGCATCAATAATGATCAACCTTGCTTTGGAAACCTCAGCATTGGCAATGGAGGAATCAACACCTGCATTTAAACCATTCTTTGTTCGGGCAGTTACTACTGTCTGCACATACTTTGCTCTTTCTAAATTAACTTTGGCCGTATTTAATAATGTCTGTGCTACCAGTAAATTGAGATAGGCACCAGCAATTTTTATACTTTGTATAAACTGTTCCTGCACCAGGTCGGCTGAGTCTTTTGTTACCTGTGATTCTGCATAGGCTATTCGTGATTTTAACCTGCCAAAAGAAAATACTTCCCAGTTGCTATTTAGGACATACACACCGCCAAAAGCAGCAGACCAGCTTTGTTTGCTGTATGCAGGGCCGGAAGAAGTAGTGCCACTTACGCCGTATGCTGATGAAGGACCATACTGTCCGTTGATAGTTCCAAAATCCTGCTGTAAAGAGGTAACCACATTGGGCAGGTATTCGCTCCTGGTATTTTTTACCAGTTCTTTAGAAGAACGGAAATAATTTTGTTTAGCCTGGATGCTCTGGTAATTTTGTAAGCCTGTCTGTATGGCCTGTGAAAGCAATAAAGATTTTTGCTCCTGCGCTTTGGCTATTTGAAAGTTCCCAATGAATGTAATCAAAACAATCAAATATTTATTACGATAATGATGTATCCTCATAAAGAAATCCTTTAAGTTAGTGAAGCTGGCATGCAATCCTTTTCTCAATACTTTGTATGTAGTGTTAATTGCTTTGAACAGTAATTTCCATCACACATCAACCGGAAAATTACACCACCACATATTGTAAGTATTTTCTTTTGTAAAATAAACGTGAAATTAATTCATATGCATTCAGATAAAATAAACCCATCCATAAAAAATTAGTAACAGCTTTGATGCTTCGATACGGATAAACAGAAGATACTTCACTTTTTCATCCCATGTATTAAACACATAAAAAAGTATAAAAACAATAGCCCATACAATAATATGCAGGAACAGAATTTAATTTCTCTTAATTTGTGTAAAAGCTTTCAATTTTTTTTAAATTTATAAAAACAATATAATAATCGACGCTGCAATTCCAGCTATAGTCATGTAAACACCCCGGCTAAATAGCTTTGTACCAGGCTTAAACATCCAGAAGGCAGAGACAGACATAAACAATAACAAAATGCCGAAGATAGTTGTAAAATAGTGCGCCAAAGAATGATCTGGTTCCTTACTTCTGGTTTTATGCAATTCAGTAAATGGAAGCACCCAATTATACCATTCCTTGGTAGTATAGGTAGCCATCCCGGTTGCATTATCATAATTACCGTCCTTAAAATAAAGAACTGTTCCTTCTGTTTTTTCAACAACAAGTTCCCTCAATCTTAGCGCATCTTTTAACTTATCCGGTGCTAAATTAACCTCCAGCTTTTTTTTGGTAACGACGTCATGTTTTAGTAAACCAGTATCCCGATAAATTTGAAGAATACCACTTAAACTGTAAATAACAACCAGACCAGCTATAAAAAAGCCAATATTATTATGGAGAAAGCGCATGTAATAACGCATGTTTTTGGCCGGTTTTTTTGTACTACTTAATTTTTGTTCGATGATCATTTTTGATTAGGTTTAATTATAAATAGATTTTTTTTATGTTTTTAGTTATAACCAAATAGAACTTTTATTAATTTATTTTTACCCTTTGTTGCTCATCAGTTGGTAACGTACTTGCAGGTTTAGATTTTAAACTGGCACCAAATCTATAAACAAACGCAATATTAAATACCCTGGTGTCTCTGCTGATTTTCAATGTTGATTGCACATCCTGAAAGTTCTGAATTTCTTTTGGGTTTTGGGTATAAAAAATATCTCTTATATTAAACTTGATACTTGCTTTATTATTTAATAGTTGTTTTGCAATACCTGCTGATACTTGTCCGGCTGGTAATAGAATGGCCTGCCCTTCATTCCGGTTGCGGCTTGTATAGTTGCCCGATAATTCTGCCGACCAGCCATTTGTAAGACTAAACTGGTTGTTTACATTCAATGAAACTGCGAGTTGTTTTGCATTGAAAGGATAGCCGTTAATTTCTCCGATATATTTGTTTTGATACAGGTTTGCAAAAAGCGTAGCACTGTACCATTTACTAAATTGAATGGTGGCACTTTCTGTAATACCATAATTATACCTTGTACCAATATTACCCATACTCCTTATAATTACAGAGTCTTTGTGAATAAGGGTTTCATTAATCATATCATGCACAACGCTATAATTGATTGTGGTGATTAAAAGATTTTTAAAGGAATGGCTTAACTCAATGTTTGTACTAAACTGTGGCTGTAAAAAAGGGTTGCCTGTTGAATAAGTATATTTATCAATAAAACCAATAAAGGGATTTAATTCCTGATAAGCAGGTCTGTCAATTCGGCGTCCAATTGAAAGTGCAAACTGGTTATTGTCATTCACCTCATAACTAATAAAGCCTGTTGGGAAGAGATTGGTGTAATTACGGTTAAAACTTGAATCGGATTTTTGTGAGAGCGAAGATTGTAAACCTTTATAATTAGTATTCTCAAGCCTAAGGCCAGCTTGAACATTCCACTTACCCATTTTTTTATTGAGGTTAAGGTATGCAGCATTAATATTTTCTGAATAATTAAAAGTGTTGCTAAGCACACTGTCACTCAGCCAATTATTATTTGATAAATTAAAAAAGTTAGAAACGTTATTTGTTTTCACCAGGCTCGTTTTAATTCCCGTCTCTAATTTAACACCATTATCGAGCGATTGAGCATAGTCAAGACGACCTGAATAAATATCAATAGTTAAAGGAAGCAGGTTCTTTAAATAATTTGATGATTGTAAGATTAGGCTTGGATTATAGGAAAGACCTGTAATATTTTGATTACCTGAAAAATCATAATGGAGGTAATCAATATTGGCAGCTATGTCCTTTTTACTGCTGTCGAATGAAGAATGAAAGTTGAGGTTAACTGTTCCATTTTTCCACGTGTTGTCAACTGTCCGGATAGTTTTTTCAATAGAATTAACATTTGAATTACCGTCTTTAAGATAACTGGTAGTAAACCCATCCAGCTTTTGAGGGGCTATAAACCCGGTAGTTACAATCCCTAAAGTTGTTTGCTTGTTAATAAAATAATCTAAGCCTAGTTTCAGGTTATTGTTTTGGCTCTGATTTATTCTATTCGACTGCTGGTCCAGTTCAGAAATTTTTGTTTCGTTAGTTCCAAAAAAATTTCTTTGAATGTCAAAATTCATAAAACCTTTATTAATACTGTAACCATAATTCAAAAAAGTATTTATTTTTCCAGTTCTGTAATTAAGCGTAATACTGTTATTGGATTTTGCATAAACACCCTGACCATAATTAAGGGTGACACTTCCGTTAAACCCCTGTGTAATACTTTTTTTAGTTTTAATATTAATTACTCCCGCATTGCCTGCTGCATCATATTTTGCGGAGGGGTTGGTCATTATTTCAATCTGGCTTAACTGGTTTGAATTCATATTGCCCAATAAGTTAGCCAATTCAGCACCACTAAGATAAGAGGGTTTGCCATCAATCATTACCATTACTGATGACTTACCTTTTAAACTGATGTTACCATCTTTATCAACAGATACACCGGGCGATTTTTCAAGCACTTCCAAAGCGGTTGAACCTACATTGGTTACAGAAGCATCTACATTCACTACCATGCGATCGATTTTTTGTTCGATAAGTGGTTTTTTGCTGGTAACAACAACAGCAGTAAGATTTTTTGGTACAGGCTGTAAAATCAAAGCGTCAATAGAAGCCACGGTATTATTTTCCGAAATAAAGAATATGCCAGAATTTACTGTATTAAAATTTACTGCGCTCACGGTAATAAAATAATTTCCGTAAGGAATACCAGCAAATGAAAATTTCCCTGCTTTACCTGATACAGCAATTTTGAATACCGAAGAATCTTTCGACTTCATTTATGAGATGGTTGCTGATTCAACTGGTGCATGCTTTGTATCCACGGTAGTACCTGAAACAGCTGTTTCAATTGTTTGAGCAATACCTTTGATGGCAAAGAACATCATTGTAAAAATTATTAGTATTTTTTTCATGTTGCATTTTTTATTTACAACGCAAACTTATCTTGAAGAACCCGGCAAATATTAGAAATGAGGTAAACCATCAAAAGTTTGCTATGAACGCCAAATTTTCAGGACTTATCCCGGCACACAAAATCAGGCATAACCGTAAGGCGAATAAAGTTGCTACCTGAAGCTTTTGTAAAGCGGTTAATCTCTATCGCAGTGACAACCATTTCAGCTGAGTAATATTTGTCTTTTTAATTTATGAAATCAGTAAGGTAAATACTATTAATATCAGGCGATTTGTATCTTTTTTATAAAAGATTTTATATACTCTTTTATAATACAATAAAAAAACTACGAAAAAAATAAGAATGGTTGAAGAAAGATTAAAGTTTACTTCTGTATTCTTTCGGCGAAATACCATTCAACTTTTTAAATAAGCGGGCAAAATAATTGGGGTATTTAAAATTCAGGTGGTAAGCAATTTCAGTAATTGTATAGCTGGTATGCGACAGGTAATTTTTTGCCTGCTCTACTAAATGCTCCTGCACAATTAATAAAGCAGACTTGCCGCAAACCTGGTTACAAATACGGTTAAGGTGTACAGCTGTAATACTTAATTCTTTTGCAAATGCGGGGATACTTTTTTGTTTATCGGCCGTTTTTACAGATTGAATAAACTTCCGGTAATATTGTAATGGTGTATTTGTGTCTATAAAAAATTTATTACCATTACTAAGTATAAGACGGTGAGCACAAATAAACAGCTGGCTTAGTAAAGAATCAAGCATCACTTTTTTATCTGTTTTATTTGCAAATAGCTCTTCATTTATATTTTTAAATAATTGTTGAATTGATTTAAATGAACCAGGAAGCAAAACTATATATTTCAATGTTTCAAATTCCAGCACCAATGAAGCCGAGGCTGGAAACAGGTTATCAAAAATTGATTCTGAAATAGTAAGTATATTTCCTGTAACATTAGTACTGTATTGCAATCCATGTATAGTATTAGGAGGAAAAACCAATAAACAGGGTGTTTTTAATACCTGAGATTGTACCGATGAGTCTAAAATAACTTTACCCGATTCAATATAGAAAATTTGGTACAAATGTGCATGAAGGTGTGGTTTAATTATCCAATCAAAACCCTTACTCCTTGTTTCAATTAACTCCAGAAAAATATAATTGCCATTAGGGCGATGGTTTAAATCGCCATACAAGCCATCATAATACGTTAGTTTTTTCTTCATTTTAAAAATGATGTTTGATTTGTATCTATAAAATACAAATTAGTAACTTTTTGTTTTATCCCAATATCTTTTCTTTACTATATTATTTTTTTATTAAAATAGTTATCTGTAATGCATAAAATTATTAATACTAAAATATTTACAGTGATAGGTTTTATATTTTTTTCGTTTGTATGTTTTGCGCAGTCCAGTTCAACGAATACAGGCCATATAAAAAGAAAATCGCTGAATATCTCCTATGCCACCATATCGCCGGCTCAAAAATTAGATATTTATTTACCTGAACAAGGTAATGGCCCTTTTCGGGTAATCATCAGCATTCATGGTGGTGCATTTATGTTTGGCGACAAAGCCGATGAACAGGTAAACCCAATGTTGGAGGGATTAAAACATGATTATGCTGTTGTTTCTATAAATTATCGTTTAAGCGGCGAAGCATTATTTCCCAAAAATATTAATGATGTAAAAGCGGCTATCCGTTGGGTAAAGGCACATGCAGCAACCTATAAAATAAATCCTGATAAAATTGTGGTTTGGGGCGGTTCTGCAGGCGGCAACCTTGCTGCTTTAGCGGGCACTTCCGGTGATGTAAAAGAACTTGAAGACCTTAGCCTTGGCAATGCCAATCAATCAAGCCGTGTACAGGCTGTAGTAGATTGGTTTGGGCCTACTAATTTTTTATTGATGGATGAACAGTTAAAAGAAACGGGCAATGGTAAACCCGACCATAGCGATGGTAATTCTCCTGAATCAAAATTGATGGGACAAAAAATTACAGACATACCGGCAAAAGTTCAATTAAGCAATCCTGAAACATATATTACTAAAGATGATCCGCCCTTTTTTATTGAGCATGGTACAAGAGACCAGCTGGTACCCACGCAACAATCCATAAATTTTGCGACCAAATTAACGACTGTTTTAGGTAAAGAAAAGGTAACAATTCATCTTTTGGAAGATGCCAGGCATGGCGGGCCTCAATTTGAAACCAAGGAAAATTTAGAAATGGTATTTCGGTTTCTCGATTCGGTTCTAAAATAATTATCTGTAGAAAAGTAAAGAGATTAAAAAATAAATAATTATTAAAATAAACATTTATTAAAAATGATCAATCAGCAAAATGTCAAAACTAAATTTTTTAATGATCCTAAACCTGCTTCTATCCGTCTGTGGCATTGGCTTGCATTTTTATTTTTTCTTGCATCAATTACAACAGTAATTTTTGCATCTACACTATTTACAACTAAAAGTAATATCCCGATGGTTCAGGAACAGGTGCAAGAAAAAGGAGGTTTAGTTACAGAAAAGCAAGCCTGGGCTGTTGCACATGAGTATAGTGATAAATTATGGACAGTACATAAATTTATAGGCTATGGCCTTTCTTTTTTAATACTATTTCGCATAATTACAGAAGTTACAATTTCCAAAGAAAAAAAACTGGCTGTCCGTGTACGGGCAGCTTTAAATTATCCGGCTGAAATAATTGGTAGAAAGCACAACCTGCTGGTTCAGTATGGCTACGTTATTTTTTATACCCTATTTATTGTTATGTCTCTTACTGGTTTGATACTGGCATTTGAAGATGTTAAATGGCTGGACCCACTGCATAAACTTGCAAAAAATATTCACAGTATTGTACAATATGGGTTGTATGCCTATATAGTTATCCATATGATTGGGGTAATAAGGGCTGATCTTACTAAATACGGTGGTATCATTAGTCGTATGATAAATGGACATCGGGCGGAAACTACTTAACATGGTATTTGAGTAAATATAAAAATGATTTTATCAGGCAGATGTTAAAAGATCAAAACAATATAGCATCATTACAGTATATCAGTATACTAATTTGTTTTTTAATGAACATGTGTGATGGCATGGACGTGATGGTAATTTCTTACACTTCCAACGCTATCGGAAAAGAGTGGGCTGTCGGCGCTGGTGATTTTGGAATCGTTTTCAGCATGGGTTTATTTGGCATGGCGTTAGGCGCTATGCTCCTTGCCTCAAAAGCAGATATTTTTGGCAGAAAACCGATGATTGTGCTCTGTGCATTTTTAATGGGCACCGGTGTATTTTTTACAGCTTTTGCACAATCATTACCCCAACTAATAACCTTTCGTTTTTTTAGTGGCATTGGTATTGGTAGTATGCTTGCCTGCACATCTACCATTACTGCAGAATATGCACCGGAGAAAACAAAAAACTTTTGGGTAAGTTTTGTAATGGCAGGATATCCAATTGGGGCAGCTCTTTCAGGCTTGGTGGCCAACAAGCTAATTGCCGTTTATGGGTGGCAGGCTATGTATTATTTTGCGGGAGCAGTAACGCTACTCACTATTCCAATTATATTGTTGTTTTTAAAAGAGTCTTTGGAATTTTTATTAAAAGCTCAACCTAAAAATGCCCTGCAAAAAGTGAATAAAATTTTAGCAGCCATGAAGCTGCAACTACTAAAAGGACTTCCTGCCAAAAACATAAAAAAAACTAAAACTACGGTAATTACTTTATTTGATGATAGCATAAAAAACTCAACTATCCTACTTTGGTCAACGTTTTTACT
>JAYTHI010000131.1:0-1577 GCA_043732685.1 Ferruginibacter sp.
CCTTCGTATAAAACTTTACCCCTCGTAGAATCATCAAACGCGTAACCGAAAGTCAAAGATGTTGCCTGTCCGGGTGATAAACTTGGCACATCTGATTGTGTAGGGTCATAGACAGCTATTTTTACACCTGATCTCCAACTTCCACCTGCGTTGGGCATATAAATTTGTTCAGAACCATTTTGCTGCGCGGCATCTATTGTGCCCAAAAACTGCATTATTGGGTCGGATGGGAAATTATAGCTATATGGTGGTGATCCATTTGAGTGCGATATGAATGGAAGAAGATTAGGTATACTTAAGAAATTCATAGTTTGGGCAGAGTTTAATGGGTTATACAAACCTTCTAATACTGATACAGCATGACAACCTGCCCAAATACCACCTTTGAATGTCTTATTCCAATAAAGCAAATTTGAGTGCGTTGCCCACGTTGGATCTGCGTGAGGCATTACAAAAAGGTCATTGCAAAATGATAATTGAGCAGGTGTTAACCAATTATAACCGGTAGAAGGAATTCCGGCATTATCTAAAAATACTTGTGCAATTATTCCGTTTTGAGCATCAAGCGTCCAGATAGGCATAGCTTGTAGGGTAGCATAAACAGGAACAGTTATTGATGTTGTGGTAGTTACGCCTACTACTCCTTGCGATTGCCAATAAGTAATACGTGCATTGACTGAGGCCGTTCTATATTCTGATGGAATTATAAATGGTCCACCACTATACTTAACACCTTTATAGTTAAAATCAATCCCGTCTTTTATTTTCGAGGGATTAATAACCCACTTAATTGGGACTGCATAGTTTTTAACTAAATCGTAAACTAAGCCATATGGTTTTAAACCATTGGATATAGTTTGAGGTATAACACCCTGATCAATAATAAAAGCACCTGAGGTCAAAGTCTCATTAGCTCCAAAAGCACAATTGAAAGTTAGTAAAGTAAAAAGGATTAGGATTATCCAGTTTTTTGAATAAAATTTACTTCTAATCATTATAAAATCTTTAAGTGATTTACCAGAGTTTTAATTCAAACAGAGAAATTATGTTTACAAAAAAATATACTCATTAAAGCCAAAAATTGGGAGAAATTAATTAATTATCAATGCTGTTGTATTCAATATTTGGAAAATAAAATTAAGTTAGATTATCCCAAAGAATACGTATAATAATGTTGGAGAAATTTAATTAATTAAAGACTATGGTTTAGCACTATTTTAACTTTCGCTAAAAATTAAATTTTCTCAGCAAATACGCTTTATGCAGGTTTAAATATACAAAATAAACAAATAATGAGCCAGTTAATAAAAATTTGAGTTAAATAAAAAATTTATTTTAGATTCTAATGGCCTTTTATTTTTTTAAACAAATAATTTAGTTGAAAGCTGTTTACAATTATATTTTAATTAATTTATTAAAGTACGGTCTTGAAGAAAGTAGCCTTCTTATATCAGGTTTTAAAACCGCTTTTCTTTATGAAATTCAGAATAGATTTCTTCTTTTAACTGCAAATTTAACAATTAAACAGGTTTCTTACGCAAAACAATCACTCTTTGCAGTGTAAAATAAAACTGCAT
>JAYTHI010000132.1:0-16312 GCA_043732685.1 Ferruginibacter sp.
CCAATGAGGCGGCTTATGCAATTACTGGTGTTTTTAAAGGCAGTCTGCGAAGGGCATCATTTATTGAAAATGTATAATTTGCATTGATAAAATATAAAACTAAGTACAAATAAATCTGCAAATCAAAACGCTTGAAGTACACTTTTATATTATCCAAAAGTTATACAGCTCTGGCTATACTACTTTTGCGACTTATCTACCTAATCCAAAAATTTAAATAAAAAGGTTGGCAGGAAGATTATTGAAGGTGATCTCTATAAAATTGCTGCTCTTAAACGAACCAACTTTTGAAGCAGGGGTTCCAATAGATCCAGGCGCAACATATTGGCGCCATCACTTTTAGCAACGGAAGGGTTAGGATGGGTTTCAATAAAAATACCATCTGCACCGGTTGCAATAGCAGCTTTTGCAATGGTCTCAATTAATTGGGGATCACCACCAGTTACTCCTGACACCTGGTTTGGCCTTTGCAAACTATGGGTACAATCCATTACTACAGGTACACCGTGATCTTTCATTAAAGGAATATTACGGTAATCAACCACCATATCCTGATAACCGAATGAATTTCCTCTTTCGGTAAGCATTACTTTATTATTACCGGCATCTTTTATTTTTTCGACGGCAAATTTCATGGATGGACCGCTTACAAACTGGCCTTTTTTTACATTAACAATTTTACCGGTTTCGGCTGCGGCCAATAACAAATCTGTTTGGCGGCACAAAAATGCAGGAATTTGTAAAACATCAACGTAACCTGCGGCCAGGGCTGCTTCTTCATGGGCATGAATATCAGAGATGGTGGGCAGTTTGTAGGTTTGACCAACCTTTTTTAATAAATTTAAGGCATCCAGATCGCCTATGCCTGTAAAGGAATTGCCACTGGTTCTGTTGGCTTTTCGGTACGAGGCTTTAAAAATATATGGAATACCCAGATTGGCGCAAATTGTTGCTACTTTTTCCGCTACTTCCATAACAAGTTCCTCGCTTTCAACTACACAAGGACCAGCAATTAAAAAAAAATTATTTTTATCGTATTGTTGTTGGGCTACCAATTCCTGAAGATATTTTTCCATGCGGCAAATTTATGTTTTAGTATTTATATTTTGAATGGAATGGCCAGAGACTGCCTTATTATAAATTTTATGAAATTACAGACAAGTCATTTTTAAAGTATTTTTTTAAAAAATTCTAATTTGGCTTGAAATGTTACCGGGAGTTTGGAATACTGCCTGTAAAAACCTCCAAATAAAACCAATTATAACTACGGAGCCCGCGGCAGGGATTGCAATGGAAAGCCCGCAGTGCAGGCTTTAAAGTATAAAACTTTTTGTGCGGACTTGTAATGGAAAGCCCGGCAACCCTACCGACGCATCGGCGGTTGGGGTGGCCGCCCGGAACATATAATCGGTTATTAATAAAATTTAATGGGGATAAACCTGGATGTTTCCACTTGTAAAAATTGCATTACCAGTGCCTTAGGAAGCCTTACCATTATTCTACTTATTTTTGACAACTAATAAAACAGCAAATATGGTAAAAGATAAAATTTTAGTTATTGGAGCCTGCGGACAAATTGGGGTGGAACTTACACTGGCATTGAGGAAAATTTATGGCAATACAAATGTTGTTGCCAGCGACCTTAGAGAAGAAAATGATTTATTAAAAGGCACGGGCCCCTATGTGAGCATGGATGTGATGAATAAAGAAATGTTGCATGTGCAGGTTATCCGTCAGAATATTACCCAGATCTATTTACTGGCTGCGATCCTCAGCGCGACAGGCGAAAAAAATCCCAATTTAGCCTGGAGCCTTAATATGCAAAGCCTGCTGAATGTATTGGATATTGCAAAGGAAGAAAAGCTTTCCAAAGTTTACTGGCCCAGCAGCATCGCGGTTTTTGGCCCAACATCGCCTAAAGAAAATTGTCCGCAGCAAACCATTATTGAACCCATTACAGTGTATGGTATCAGTAAGTATGCAGGCGAGTTTTGGTGTAATTATTACCATCAGCGTTGGGGATTGGATGTAAGAAGTTTAAGGTACCCGGGATTAATAAGTTATAAAAGTGCGCCTGGTGGCGGAACTACAGATTATGCAGTAGAAATTTTTCATGAGGCGCTGGAGGAAAAAAGATATGAATGTTTTTTACAGGAAGATACTTATTTACCGATGATGTATATGCCCGATGCCATTAAAGCTACGATTGAATTGATGGAAGCGCCGGCAGAAAAAATAAAGATCCGCACCTCATACAATATTTCGGGCATGAGTTTTTCGCCTAAAGAAATAGCTGCTGAAGTTAAAATGCATATTCCGGATTTTTCAATTAGCTATACTCCCGATTACCGGCAACAAATTGCCAACAGCTGGCCACAAAGTATTGATGACAAAGAGGCCAGAAACGATTGGGGCTGGAAGGAAGATTATAATTTAACGCGGATGACAAAAGATATGTTTGAAAATTTGTAGAATGTTTTTTGGCATGATTATGTAATTGGAATAAACAGGACTTGTACAAAAAAATATATATTTATTAATTTTAATTTATATGGGTTGTTATTAAAAATTTACGACCGTACATTTGCATTTTAAAAAAATACATTATGAAAAAAATTATTCTATTAAGCTTATTTGCATTAAGCATTTCGAGCTTTGTGATGGCACAAAGCGAATCGCGTTTAAAATTTAGTGTAGGTCCGGAGTTGTCTATTCCGACAAGCACATTTTCTCTTGGCTGGTCGTTTGGGATTGGTGCAACTGCACAGGTGGAAATGCCGGTTCAGCAAAATTTTAATGTTACCGGTACTGCGGGCATTATTGTGTATAATGGGAAGTCTGTTGGTAATGGACTAAAAAACGCAAGTTTATCCATTATTCCAATTCGCGTTGGTGGTAAATACTTTTTTACTCAGGGCGTTTATGGTGCTGCACAATTGGGTATTGGCATCATTAATAGATACAATGGAACTGCCTTTGCTTATTCGCCCCAATTAGGCTATGAATTTAGAACCAATAGTGGTAAAGCGATTGATTTATCTTTAAAGTATGATGGATATTCAGGTAAAAATTCATTATCTAATGAAGGATATACTTTAAGTGCAATAGGTGTAAGAGTTGCCTATATTTTTTAAGAAATAAATTTTTAAAAGGAAAACCCCGGCAATAATTTGCCGGGGTTTTCCTTTATTTAAAACAAGCGTTGAAATTTATAAATGAGGTTTATATAATTCAATAATTTTTAATGAAATCGATTTAAAATAATAGGTAAAATTTACCTTGAACCTCCAATTTAATAAAAGAAACTGTGTATTATAAGACAGCATCAGCACCATATTTTACACAAAAGAAGAGATCAAAAATTGACCTCTTCTTATTTTTAATATTCTTGAAACTATATTTTCTTTATGAATACATCCTTCATCTTCTGCATCAAATCAGTTTCCAGCATGCGTTGCGCAATAGCGATCATATTCTTAAAGGCAAGATCTTTAGAAATTCCATGACCAATAATTACGGGTTTCGCAACACCTAAAACCGGCACCCCACCATACATTTCAAAATTAAAACGATCAAAATGCTCATCTTTTATGCCCCTTCTTTGCACGATATCGTAAACACTTTCGGCCAGTTTCAACACTACGTTTCCGGTAAATCCTTCACAAACCATTACATCTGCCTTTGAGAATAAAATATCGCGGCCTTCAATATTTCCAATAAAATTGATGTGCTCATTTTCTTTCAGCATAGGATAAGCTGCCTGTGCCAGTAAATTACCTTTACCTTCTTCTTCGCCAATATTTATCAATCCAACCTTAGGGTTATTTACGCCTAAAATATGTTCAGCATATAAGGAGCCCAATGTTGCAAACTGCGAGAGGTTTTCGGGTTTACAATCCGCGTTTGCACCTGCATCGAGTAATAAACCCAAACGCCCGTCTTCCCTGGGAATGTAAGCTCCTATTGTTGGTCTTAAAACACCTTCAATAGCTTTAATACTAAATACGGCACCAACTAACATTGCGCCGGTATTACCAGCGCTTATAAAGGCATCAATTTTACCGGTTGCCAATAATTTAAAGCCAATGGCTATGGAGGATTCCGTTTTTTCTTTAAGTGCCTTCGTTGGATGTTCGTTCATACCAATTACTTGTGCAGCATGCACAATAACTATATTATCGGGCGGCACATTATATAAGGGTAGTAACTCTTTAATGGCATGCTCCGCTCCAATAAGTGTAAACTGTATACTGGTATTGGTTTGTCCAAGAAAAAGTGCTATTCCTTTTACTGCTTCAAGGGGCGCAAAATCGCCACCCATCATATCTAGGCCAATATTCATGGTACATTTATTAAATAAAAAATTCTAAGCCCTAAATTCAATATCGAATTTAGAACTTAGAATTCAGCATTTGAAAAAAAATATTATGATCTTAACGGCGCAGTTTCTGCAACCACCAATCCTTTGTAATATAATTTGCCTTCACTCACGTGAGCACGATGACGTACATGCGTTTCGCCGGTTGTTTTATCAACACTTAATGTTGTTTCTGATGCTTTGTAATGCGTCCTTCTCTTTGCACTGCGCTGCTGCGAATGGCGTCGTTTCGGATTTGGCATATCTGTAAATTTTAGTTGTTGTTGTTATAAATTAATTGTTACCCGATTCTTAAAACGTATACTATATTATCCTAATTATCTTTAAATTTTTCTAATCCCTTCCAAATGGCAGTAGCATTATTAGCATCTTCCCCCAATTCCATTTGTCGCAGTTTTTCCAATACTTCTTTGTTACAAAGGGGACCACCAAATTCTTCATCGGTGCATAACTTTTGTGTAGGAACGCTTAAACTTACAAATTCATAAATCCAGTCATTGAGGTATAAATGACTTTCAGTTTTAGAGATATAAAATACATCCGGATCTTCTTCAAGCAAATTCATCTCCTCCGGATTTTCTACCATCTTTACCACCATATTAAATTCATCCCAAAGATCTTTTGTTAGTTGGTTTCCGCATCGGTCACACGCAACATCCGCTTTTCCCGCAACTTCAAATTTTAATAGTAAAAAGCTATTCTTTTTATCTAACTGTAACTTTATGGAAGAGGTGCAATTTGCAAAATCTCTTGTCTCCGCTTCTGTAAAGAATATATCGCCTATTTCATAAGTAAACTCATGAATTCCGGGCTTTAAACCCACAAAAGCTATCTCTATTGCTTTTCTTTTTATCATTTCCTTCGGTTTAAAGGACGGCGAAGGTAGGTTTTATAAGTTAGATTTGTAAATTAATTATTGTGTTTGTATTCTTTTTTAATAGATTCCTCCTTAAATTGGCAGGTAATTAATAAAAGTATAAGAAAACCATTTAGAGCAATCGCAAAAAATTTGTCTTAAAAAAGATTAATATTAATTTTGTATAAGCGTTAAATGTTGATTACCAATGTATTAAATGAAATACAATAATTAATTTGCATCTGGCCATACCAGATGTTTGGTAACAAATGCCGTATATTTAAAAAGGATATGTGTGGCAAATGGAAACATGCCACGGGTTGATGTTTAGATGGTGTAACAACAACCCTTAACCTAACCTTATTGGATAATTTCCTTGAAAAGGTTTTATACGCATGGTGTAACAGGAGCTTAGTTTTAATCTTTTGCTATTGGTGTACAAATAGTATGACTTAAATTGTACAAAGAAAAAAACGGTAATAACTTTTTAGCGTACAAACTTTGTATCTTAAACATAAATCCAATTTTGGTAGTGTATGATAAATAAAAAAAAATGGATAACAATGGCAATTCTTTTACTAATTGCCCTGTTGATCCGTTTATTTTCTTTCAATTCAATTAATACCGAACAGTATTATTCAAGCGGAATATACCCCTATATATCGGTAGCTTTCAGGAGCTTGTTTGGATGGATACCTTTTAGCATAGGAGATATTTTATATGGTGTAATTGCTTTTTGGATAATCTGGAAAGTCGTCATCGATTTTAACATGTTGTTTCATAATAAGTTTACAGGACCGGTTTTTGTCAAAAAAAGCCTGGATACTTTCATTGTGTTTTTAATAATTTACATTTCTTTTAATGTATTATGGGGTATAAACTATAACCGGCAAGGTATTGCTAAACAACTGGGTTTAACCATGGAAGCCTATTCAAAAGATCAATTAAAACAAGTAAATGAGGTGTTACTTTATAAAGTGAATGCCACTAAATTATCGGTTTTGCGCACCGGTAATACAACTGTTTTAAAAACCTCCAGTATTTTTAATGGAGCTTCTGCCGCCTATGTAGAGGCAAATAAAAAATATCCATTTTTATTTTATCATACGCCATCTATAAAAATATCTATGTGGGGTTGGGTTGGAAATTATTTAGGCTTTAATGGTTATTACAACCCCTTTACGGGCGAGGCTCAGGTAAATACTACCGTTCCAAAATTTTTGCAACCATTTACAACCTGCCACGAAATGGCGCACCAGCTTGGGTATGCCAAAGAAAATGAAGCAAATTTTGTAGGCTATTTATCTGCCGTTGCTTCAAAAGATAGTGCCTTTCTTTATTCAGCCTATATGGAACTTTTTTTATATGCCAATAGAGATCTGTACGGCGTTGATTCGGTTGCCTCAAGACAATATTTTAAACTTTTAATACCTCCTGTAAAAGAGGATATAATTGCATGGAGGACCTTTAACCTTAGCCATGCCAGCCCGGTTGAGCCCGTAATCAGATGGATGTATGGAAAATATTTACAAAGCAATCAACAACCCTCCGGTATGATGAGTTATGATGAAGTAACTGCTTTTTTAATTGCCTACTATAAAAAATTTGGTACGCTCTAAGATTAAAAGAGGATTTTTTTATTGATTATTTGAAAAATATAATTAAAAACTAATGGCATTAAATTAAGATTTATGTTATCCTTTTTCCATTATTTATTGATTTATTGAAAGGATTTAAAAATAAACTTCTTGACAATTTTTACCGTTATTTTTAAAACGTCTTTTCCACTTCCTGGCAAAAAGCTTTGTTAATCCTTAATTATACTGCAGTGAATTAAAAAAACTGATTGTTTTTCTTTGCGTTTGAATATCTAAATTATAGGTTTCAGCACTCCTCATTTATACCCATGTTAGCAAAGGGATTTGTCAATAAAATAAAAATAAGCCAGACCACTACATAAAATAGCAGGTATTTTTTTACAAGCTTGTTATATTTTTTAAAGCATTATATTTAAGGATTATATGAAACTATTTTACGCCATTTTAATTCCAGTATTGGTTGGAGCTTTATCCGCTGTTTTTACACAATCCGGCGTTCATGGATGGTATTTGCTGGCTAACAAACCAAGCTATAACCCTCCTAACTGGCTTTTTGCACCTGTATGGACGGTACTTTTTATATTGATGGGCATTGCACTTTTTCTTGTTAGAAAAAGCGAAATGCCCCATAAAATCAAACGCACTGCTACAATTTTATTTGGGGCTCAATTGACCTTAAACTTTTTTTGGTCCTTTATATTTTTTTACGCCCATCAACCAGGGTGGGCATTTGCAGAAATTATTGCTTTGTGGATATTTATTTTATTGACGATAATTTATTTTAGTAAAATCTCAACCATCGCATCCTGGTTATTGGTACCCTATATATTTTGGGTAAGTTTTGCCGCTTTATTAAACTTTTATATTTGGCAGCACAACTAAAAATCAAGCTATCGAAATAGTGATCAAAATTCATTTTTCCACATCATACTTTCTACAGGTTTATTTGGCTGACCACTGTATTTGGCATTTTTTTTCTGGTTATACTTTACTTCAATTTCGCCCAAAACCGGAAAATAAATAAGTTGTCCAATAGGCATCCCTGCATAAACCCTCACCGGCTGCTTAACCGAAATTTCTAATGTCCAATTACCGCAAAAGCCTACATCGCCTTTACCGGCTGTAGCATGTATATCAATACCAAGCCGTCCTGTAGACGATTTACCTTCTAAAAAAGGGACATGCGCATGTGTTTCTGTATATTCTTCTGTTACCCCTAAATAAAAAACATGCGGCAACAATAAAATGCCTTCTTCGGGTATGTCAAAATGAATTATTTCGTTGTGTTTTTTAGCATCCAGTTCATTATCCCGATAGGTTGCAAGGTGCTTACCTAGGTGAACATCGTAACTATTACTGCCCAAATTATCCCTTATATAGGGTACAATTTTAATGGTACCTTTCTCTATTTCTTGCAGGATGGTTGTGTCGCTTAGGATCATTGATTTTAATAAATTGTTGTTTAAAACGGTTTAGGTGTTATTTTGTAAAAGTAAATAATCGGTAACCAATCTACCAATTCAATTGATATTATGCCCCTCGTTTATCAACAAAATATTAACTCCACTACAAAATTAGGTGTTTGGCATTTAGCAGAAGCTGCCAACTTCTTTTTGCAGCAGGTACCACTAAAAACGCTGATAACCCATCCCCACAAGCAATTACAACATTTAGCAGGCAGGTATCTTTTAAAAGTTTTATATCCCGATTTTCCTCACGAACTTATTCAAATTGCAGATACAAAAAAACCTTACCTGGCTAACGAAGCCTACCATTTTTCCATTTCACACTGTGGCGAATATGCGGCAGTAATGGTAAGCAATGATCAAAGGGTTGGTGTTGATATTGAAATGGTATCTCCCAAAGTAAGTATTATAAAGCATAAATTTTTATCCCTCAAAGAACAATCATTGCTTGCCGGACTTCAAATGAATCCACAAAATTTATCGCAGGGTGCATTGCTGACTGCCGCATGGAGCATTAAAGAATCTCTTTTTAAATGGTATGGAGACGGACAGGTAGACTTTAAAAAACACCTGGTTATTGACAACATTAAATTTAACGGAGATACAGCCATCGCCCGGTGCAGTTTTTTAAAGGGTAAACCGCAAATATTGCAGGTTCATTTTATATTTATAAATAATAATTGCCTTGCCTGGGTGGTGAGTTAGTTAGTAAAGTGCTCAGGCATAAAAATGATTAGGAACTAATACCGCAAAAAATGATTAAACGTTCGGTTAGCCTAATGGTTGTACAAACTTCCTTTACAATTTATTTAGCCTTTACAACCCCTGCTACATTTACCAATGCCGGATCCTACCAGGATATCTCAACATTTTAAGCTGCATAGAACAGTCTTAAGTGGCAACAACCTGGTTTTACTTCGCCAGTGTAAAAACCTTATCGTACACCATTAACGCCTCTTCAAAAATGTCCGGGCTTCAACAATTTCCTGCCTTTCAGTATTTTCAATATCCACTATACTTAAAAGTTGTTTGAAATAAAAAATTGCTTTTTGTGTGTTGCCTGCTTTTTCTGCTCCCAATCCGGCACCATAAAGACTGTTAAAGCGATTTGGGTCGTTTGAAAGCACTGCTTCGTAAGCTTTTAAAGCCTCCCTGTTTTGCTTTGTTTTCAATAACATATCACCCAATAATTCTCTGGCGGGAAGTACTTCGCCCGGAGTTACCGGATGCTTCTCGGTACTATCTTCCATATCGGCGGCGAGCTTCATTAAATTTAAAGCCTTGGTTTTGTTCGCGAATTGAAACTGTATCCATGCCTCGCCAGTTTTTATCTGAATGTCAACCGCTTTGGCTTTATACAAATCTTTTTGTTTTAAAAGTGTATCCCGAAGTTGGTTTAGTTTTATTACTGCTGATTTTGCAGCATCAACATTTCCTGTATTAACATTACCTAACAAGCGAGTGAAAACAATGATCGCTTCCTGCCAGGGAAATTGATTCCATGAAAAATTTGCAGGCTGTACCTGCAATGCTGCTGCTGCTTTCCACTGCTTATTTTCGAGAAGAAACCGCGAAGGAATCGCCGCAAAGGCATAAGCAACTTTAAAATTAGCAGGATGAACAGCTTTTATAGTTTGCAGATATTTTACTTGTGCTTCAGCGAGTTTGTTTTCTCCTTTTTGAAGGTAAGCATACACGAGATAATCCATCCCATGCAACTCTTCATCCCAATGGCCCGAAATATGCGCCGACTCTGCATAGCATTGAGCGGCTGCAATTGATTGTAGATTTGAATGAATGTCATCATCCCAAAGGCCAAGTCTTGTAAAAATATGTGATGGCATGTGCAGGGCATGGGAGGAGGAAGGAGCTACTGCTGCATACCTTTTTGCTGCTGTTAATGCCAGAGTAGCCAGCCCCGGATAATCATAGGTATGAATGATGTAATGAATAATTCCGGGATGATTGGGTGCTACCTTATACAATGCATTTAACAGGTCGCCGGCTTTTTTTTGATTGGCATAAGTTTTATCGGTTGGGTTCGCAGCAGCATCCAATGCAAGGGCATAAAATATAGCAGCCTCCTGGTCATCAGGATATTTATTATGTAATTGCTCCATTGCTTTTTCAAAATAGATACATCGTTTATGATGGTCATTTTTATTCCAATCTTTATAAAATAATCCAATGGCATCAATATATCCCGACTCCTTAGCTGATTTGTTTATACCCTTTGCAATGGCAATAGCGCGGGCTCCTTTTTCCAAATCCGCTTCAGCAGGCGGATTCCATAAAGGATGAAAACTACACATAGCAATACCCCAGTATGCCATGGCACAGTCCGGTGTTTTATCAATTACTTTTGCAAAAACTTTTTCAGCTTCGTCATACTCAAAGGAATGAAGTAATTCAATAGCAAGGTTAAAGTCTTTCTTTACTTTTTCATCACAGGTCATTTCAAAGTCAAGGGTTCCAAACTTTGCATCCGGCAGTCCGCAGGAAATAACCGCTCCCCTTTTTAAATTTAATTGGCTGATCGCTTCTTTAGTTGCGGAAAGGTTTTTGCGCTTACAGGATAATAGTATCACCGGTAATAAAAGTAAGTACAACAGTTTCCGGAAGTATTTCATACTATCAAAGTTTGTGCAGGTTACAACTATTTGAAATCAGGTGACTCGTTAATTAAGAAAAGGATTTTAATCTATTCCTTTTACGATCCTTTGGGCAGGGCATTGGAAATTAATTAGTATTTCTTAGTATTAGTTAAAGATCAACTCTTCCATTTCCGTAAAAGTAAATGTGGCCTCTATAAATGATTAAACCAATTATATACGGAGCAGGAGCAAGTAACTTTAATACTTATCAATGGTGATTAATGGAGTATGAAAGTTATAAAAAATAATTCACTATTGTATAATTGTTGTTGGCAATATTGGATTTGTGTAAAAATTTACTGTTCAGCTATTTATTAAAAAAATTGAAAAATTTTGGATTTGGAGGTATTGACAAATGAAACATTGGTGTGGTTAAACTACTGGTTTGGGTGCAGCCCGCGCAATTACGGAAATAAGACAGGTTTTTAAAATTGATGAAAGAAATATACCCTGATTTAACCATACCCGTTGAATAATTATTGCTTTTGAATGCCGGCACGGCATTTATTTCTGGCACGAAATTTTATCTTTCTAATTAAACAATTTAATATGGAAAAAGATAAAGCTGATAAAAGTATTGATGCTTCAAGTCTGCCGCAAAGTGAAACTTTTAAACGCAAGGAAGTGTTCCAGCATAAACAACCTGCCGATACGGGCAGTGCCCTAATATCCTCGGATGAAAAAGAACATAGCTCTATTGCTGAAGAAGAAAAAACGAGTAAAGAAGAAGGATTAAATGAACAAAAATCAAGCGGTAACGCCGGTGCGTTCGAGGGTTTTCAAGATCAGGGAGATAGGGAATAATTGGTGTGGATATTTGTAAAAGTGTTTTTAATAACGGAATCTTATTTACTGGTGATTCTTGGCATCAGTGTCTCACTTCTTTTAAACTCAATAATTGAATCTTAAAAATTTCAAAGTGGAGGCTTGGTGTAAAATTTTTATATGACTTAGCGGCTTTAACTATAATTTTAGTTCCATTTGCCAATTCTTTTATTACAGCTTCATTTTCTATATAACTTATTTGTAAACCCAGCGCTTTAGATACTCTTATTGCATTAGCGGCTGCTTCTCGACCAGCTTTTATAAGCATGGCGGTATGTTTTGCATCGCTCTTAAACATGCTTTTGTTTTTTACTTTTGCCATATTATTCTTTATTAATCAAGTTATTAATAATTGTTTGCCCATTTATTTTAACGCGCATTAAATATGAACAATTACATCAATTTAAAATTTAATATAGAATCCATATTTAACCTTAAGGGCTTTAAAGTTAAATATGGTTTTTTATAGTTAAGGTTGGTGCTACTTTATATTAACCGAAATAGCCGCTAAAATACCATACAATTTGCAAAATTAAGTAATTTTGTTAGTGTATGTTCTTTTTTACTATTAATTTTGTAAGTACGATAATAATTTTACTATGTTTTTAATTAATAGAGCAATAAAAATTCAAATACAACAGCTGCTCACCAAAAATAAAGTACTGCTGGTATTAGGCACCAGACGGGTTGGTAAAACATACCTGATGAAATCTATTCAGGAAGATTACAAAGAACCAATGGTATTATTGAATGGAGAAGATTTTGATGTGCAGGAACTTCTTAGAAACCGATCTGTAGCTAATTACAAACGAATTATTGGGGTGGCTAAATTAATGATTTTAGATGAAGCGCAGGTAATTCCGGAAGTAGGACAGGTTTTAAAATTGATGATTGATACAAATCCTGATTTAACCATACTTGCAACCGGCTCTTCTTCATTCGACTTATTAAATAAAGCAGGTGAACCATTAACCGGACGACAAATACAATTTAATTTGTACCCGCTTGCGCAACTGGAATTGAAGGAAACTGAAACGTACATTGAAACAACTCAAAATTTAGAGGAAAGATTGATATACGGAAGTTACCCTGAAATTATACAATTTCAAACCAATAAAGAAAAGGCAGATTACTTAACACAGCTCACCCAATCTTACCTGTTAAAAGATATTCTTGCTTTTGAAGGAATAAGACAGGCGGACAAAATTGTACGACTTTTAAGATTAATTGCCTATCAAATTAGCGGCGAAGTTTCTCCCAATGAATTGGCTACACAACTAGGTATCAGCCGGGCTACAGTTGAAAACTATTTAGATTTGCTAAGCAAAGTATTTATTATTTATAAGCTTCGAGCCTACAGTACAAACCAACGAAAAGAAGTTTCTAAAAGTTCCAAATGGTATTTTTTTGACAATGGTATTCGCAATGCCATCATCAATGATTTTAGTGCACCGGCTTTAAGAAATGATATGGGAAGCCTGTGGGAAAATTACCTGCTTGCAGAAAGGATTAAAAGGAACAGTTATTTAAAAGAAAATGCACAGTTATACTTTTGGAGAAATTACAACCAGCAGGAAGTTGACCTCATCGAAATGAAGGATGGAAAATTACAGGCTTTTGAATTTAAATATTCTCCGCAAAAGAAAGTAAAAGTGCCCGCTGCATTTGCAACGGCCTATCCCGAAGCTTCGTTTGAAAGAATTTCACTGGATAATTATCTGGATTGGATTACTCAATAATTATTACGTTTTTATATTTATACAGCTCCTAAATCATAAGGCTTCAAAAGGGTAGTTAAGACTTTAAAGAAATATCAAAAAATAGAAAAACAAACAAATATTTTATGAAGAAAATTGGATTGGTTGGAGGAATAAGCTGGGTATCTACAATGGATTACTACAAGTTTATAAACGAAGGCGTAAACTTAAAATTAGGCGGACTAAACTTTGCTGAATGTATAATTTACTCTTTAAATTTTGGTGAAATACAAGAAAAAACCTGGTCCAATTCTTTTGACCTGTTACTTAATGCTTGTGAAAGTTTGAAAAGAAGTGGTGTAGATGGCATCGTTTTATGTGCTAATACGGCACATCTTTTTGCAGACAGGCTTCAAGAAATTATTGAATTACCCATTATTCATATTGGAGTGGAAACCGCAAAAGCTATTAATAAACAAGGTTTCAAAAAAGTAGGCTTGTTAGGTACACAGTTTACTATGGAAATGGAGTTTTATAGTAAAAAGCTCGAGGAATACGGACTTGAAGTTTTGATACCAGAAAAACAAGCAACAAGAAATTACATTCAACAAACCCTAAAAGAAGAATTAGGTATAGGTTTAATTAATCCGGAAACAAAAACAAATTATATTTCTATTGTAAAAGAATTAGTTGATTGCGGCGCTGAATGTATTGTTTTAGCTTGTACAGAAATACCGCTGCTGATAAACCAGGCTGACTTTACAATTCCCATTTTTGACACAACAAAAATACATGCCCGGGCAATTGTGGAGTATATTTTTTCTGATTGATTGCAGAATGGCACAAAACTTTAGGGTAGATACCGTTTTTCTTTAGTCCGCTAAAATCTGTCTTATATAGTCCGTCGTAACAACTGTTGCAAATTCTCCATTCAAACTTGCCAATGCAGTTTCATGAATTAATTCTGCTGAAAAGTTTTGTCCTTCAAGTCCTTTTTTATTAAATGTTGCGGTAGCGTCTGATACAACAAAAGTGTCATAACCATAATTGCCTGCCATCCTCGTCGTAGTAGAAACGCAATGGTCTGTTGTTAAACCTACAATTACAAGTTTCGAAATATTTGCATTATCAAGTTGCTCTTTTAGATTAGTTCCAATAAATGCACTGTTTACATTTTTTTTGATAATTTGCTCTCCGTTAATTGGCAAAACGATGTCCTTAAATTCATTCCCTTTATTTGTTTCATGTAGCAAAGAATCTGGGTTTGCAGAACAATGCTTGATATGGAAAATTGGAAGATTATTTGCTCTCCAAATAGCCAGCAGCTCACTTACATTATTCTCTGCATTAATGTTATTTCGTTGTCCTCCCCAATATGCAACATCGTCAAATGCTTTTTGAATATCAATTAAAATTAATGCTGGTTTGTCAAGTTTCGATATGCTCATATTATAGTTTATTATTTAAATACCGGTCTTAGAAATGTTCTTTCGTAACTTAAAATACATTTAGTGTCATTTGCCAATTTAAACATTTTCCGGCATTCGTTGTCTATAAAACTTAGTTTTCGATAATTTTCGTATTCCGCTAAACTATTAAAACTAAACAACGCATAAGCAATATTATTTGCTCCTTCATCCGGCATAAAATAGCCATGGTGTTGTCCACCGAAACGATTTACTAATTCAATCCACTTCTTTGCGTATTGTTCAAATATATCTATTTGGAAAGGATCAATTACATATTTTAAATGACAGGTTACCATGATTTTTTTATTTATTTATTTAATGAATGTTCCGTTAACGAATAATCATTGTGCAGATCGGAAAATAGAATTTCCCAATAACCACTGATGATTGAAAAACTGAAACTTAAGATAAGAATAAAAAGCCAAATAGTATTTCGTTAAGCTGGTCGGGGCTTTTAAGTTTTATTTAAATGACTTTTACTTTGCGGCTTTCAACTACACAGATAATGTTAGCGGTTGGTTATTTTTACACTCCAGTATTTATAATATAAATGTGTAATTTGAAATCTCGTTCTTTAAAGGTCATTGTCATATTCCATTCTTCTTGCACTTGAACGAGCTACGTCAGATCCGAGAAGTTTTTTGACCATGTGAAATGACAAATTAATTCCAGCTGAAATTCCAGCTGATGTCATGATGTCTCCCTCATCTACAAATTTCACATTACGGATAACTTCTACTTTTGGATATTCGTTTTCTAACCTGTCTAAGTCCATCCAATGAGTGGTTGCTTTTTTGCCATCCAAAATTGCTGCTTCGGCTAAAAGTTAAGCTCCTGTGCATACAGATGCAAGTATCTTCACTTTCAATCGTTGCTCTTTAATCCAATCAATAACAACTTGATTCTTAATTTCTATTTCTTCTGCACCATAACCTCCAGGAATAATTAAAAAATCAAATGCAATATTATCGCTAAATTTTGTTGTCGGTAAAATCTTTAAACCGTTTCGGGCAGATATAATTTCGCCTGTTTGCCCAACTGTTAAAACTTCAAATATTTTTTTATTTTCATTTGATGCAATTGAAAATACTTCAAAAGGACCTGCAAAATCTAAAACTTCAATTTCATTGAAAAGTAGAATATCAATCTACATTTTATAATTCATTATTTTATCTTTTACCGGGTTAGATTTTTTATTTAATTATTTTTTAATTTCTTTAATTTCTCTTTGGTTTTCGGAATTGTCTTTAATGTCAATGCTTTTTTATAACTCTCTATCGCCTTAGTTTTGTTGCCGGTTTCTACATACAAATCACCAAGAGAATCATAGCAATTGTTCCTAGCAATCTCTTAATAAACCTTTGAGCTA
>JAYTHI010000133.1:0-16306 GCA_043732685.1 Ferruginibacter sp.
GAAGCTGATCTTGTGGAAATTTTAGAAAATAAAAAAATTGCAGGTGCAGCCCTTGATGTTTTTGATCAGGAACCATTGCCGGATCACCATCCGCTAAGAACATTGCCCAATGTATTGGCTACGCCACATATTGGTTTTGTTACGGAAGACACCTACAAATTATTTTTTGAAGACACCGTTAAAATTATTAAGGATTGGATAGCTACTCAGGAAAATAAATAGAATACGGCTATTTATAGGGATAGTTATTGAATAGCATTGCCGTTGATTTGCAGCATTAATTTTATTAGTAATATTTTTTGTAGACAATTCCTTAAACAGAATAGTATTATACATTCCTTAAAGTAATTATTTAAAATTAACATGTTCCTCCCGAAGTTAAAAATTATTTTTTAATCACATTAGAGTTGTTAAAATAATACCAATTGGTATTTTATTTATTTTTCATTAAAAAAGAAAAGATGGAGTTAAACATTTTCTACAGCTAACTGTTTAGGATTAATTCGACAAATGATTGTAATTGTATGGTAATACGTCTGTTTTTAGGTTTTTTTTTAAGAAAATGATACCGCCGGCCGGCCAAAATAAATTACTTTTTATAATATTATTTTATTTCAATTGAAGTTATTCTTTTTAACCTTGGTAATATTTTTTTCACAACCGTATGATTTTATATTCTATGCGGTTTTTAACAATCATAAATAGCATTTAAAATTGTTTGTTTTTTTTGGGTCAGGTAATTATAAAACACAAAACATTTGCACATAATTAAAAACTATACTATTTTTATAGACTAATAAATAAAATAAACTTTTCTATGACCACAAACAAGCCTTTACATTTTGAAACCCTGCAGGTGCATGGGGGGTATAGTCCGGAAGCAACCACAAAAGCTTCACAGGTTCCTATTTACCAAACAAGTTCTTTCGTATTTGATAGTTCAGAACATGCAGCCGATTTATTTGGCTTAAGGCAGTTTGGAAATATCTACACGCGTTTGATGAATCCTACAACTGATGTTTTTGAAAAACGTATTGCGGCCCTTGAAGGTGGTGTAGGTGCAGTTGCAACGGGAAGCGGGATGAGTGCTCAATTTTTAGCTTTGCATAATTTATTGTTACCAGGTGATAATTTTGTGAGCAGTTCCTTTTTATATGGAGGAAGTTTTAACCAGTTTAAAGTTTCTTTTAAACGCATTGGAGTTGAAGTTCGTTTTGCTCAGGGAGATGATGCGGCCAGTATTGCATCAAAAATTGATGATAAAACCAAAGCCATCTATTTAGAAACTATTGGCAATCCGGGCTTTAGTATTCCTGATTTTGAAGCAATTGCAGCGGTGGCAAAACAACACGATATTCCGTTGGTTGTAGACAATACTTTTGGAGCAGCGGGTTATTTATTTAAGCCATTTGAATACGGTGCAAATGTTGTAGTGGAGAGTGCTACCAAATGGATTGGCGGTCATGGTAACAGTATTGGCGGTGTTGTAGTAGATGGTGGTAACTACAATTGGGGCAACGGTAAATTTCCCCAATTTACAGAAGCGGACGAGGGGTATCATGGAATGAAATTTTGGGAAGTATTTGGAGCAGGAAGTCCTTTTGGAAATATTGCTTACATCATACGTTTACGTGTAACCGGTTTAAGAACATGGGGTCCGGCATTAAGTCCGTTTAATTCTTTTCTATTTTTACAAGGTTTGGAAACTCTAAGTCTGAGGGTAGAACGTACCGTCGAAAATGCCCTGGCATTGGCTACCTGGCTAGAGGCTCATCCACAGGTAGAGTATGTAAATTACCCTGGTTTGCCAAGCAGTAAATACCATACGCTTGCTACAAAATACCTTAAGCGCGGCTTTGGGGGGGTATTATCTTTTAAAATTAAAGGGGATAAAACCGCAGCTGATACTTTCGTTAATTCTTTACAATTAATTAGTCACCTTGCAAATGTAGGCGATGCAAAAACCCTGATTATTCATCCGGCAACTACAACACACGAACAATTAAATGCCGAGGAACAAATCTCTGCAGGCGTTGAGCATGGTTTATTGAGAATTTCTTTAGGTATTGAGCATATTGAAGACATTAAAAATGATATTCAAAATAGCTTTGATATTGTTAAAGGTTAATTTGATTTACTATATATAAAGAATAAAAATTAAATATTTCGAAGAGTTAAATCTTCCTTAATGAAGTATTTGAAAAGTTCACACTATCAATATAGAGCCCTCCGGTTGGGGGGCTCTATGCATTTGTAACGTCATTCAAAATATAAAAGTTAAGTAATAGTTTATAATTGGTGGGGGCAATTGGAAACAAAGGGTATTGGTATTTTCCTGAATTTGGCAGGCATTATTTGGCGAGGGTAAAACCAGAGCTCAATAGCAAGGTTTCATCACCTGCTGCAGCAGCACTAACTTGTATTCCAAGCTTTTTAATGCAAGATAAAAGATCCTGACGTGAAGCACGGTTATTGGCTTCGATGGTTGATGCATAACCCATAAATACATTTCGGGTTTCAGCAAATTTTTTGATGGATTCTTCTAAAAGACCTATTCCTTCTAAAGATGCTGCAAAGGAAGGATTATCCTTCATAGAGGAAAGAATTAATAAAGTTTTTTTTTCGAGATTAGCATCATTTAAGCTGGAATAACTGGTGGTAATTTTTCCGGGTTTTAGCATAGTTTTAAATATAAATTGTTACTCTCACAGGACATTGTGAAATTTTTTATAAGATATGTTTTAAAATAGATTGGTTGCATATAATACTATATGAATAAATATTATATGATATATTCTAAAATATTTTGGAATTAAATTATTTTAAATAAAGGATTTACAGAATATTACATAGTAATAAAAAAAATTATTTTAATATTATCCATATGTTAATGAACAATATTTTTTATGTAATTTCTAATTTTGTGGTAAGTAGTATTGGAGATTAGTAATTTAAACTTATTTGTTTAATAAATAGTTTAAATCGATTAATAAAGTTAAGGTAAAAATTTGAAATAAATGGAATAATCTATGTATAACTATTATTATATATATATTATAAAAAAGTAATATGAAATAATGCAAGTTGAATGTAGTTTATTATGTAAACTATTTTACAGCCAAATAACCATGGGATGGTGATTTATAAAAATTTACCCTTGGTGTCAACGCTTTCAAAACAATTAGCTTTTAAGTTGCCTCATCAGACAAATAACTTAAAGCCGGATCTTAACAAACATCCTGAAAATTGTAAAATTATTCTTCCTCAAAAAAAGCCCCATCCGCGGTCTTAATTGATTTTGATAGCAAATCTTCAATGGTTTTAATTTCATCAACAGAAAAGTAACGCCATTTTCCAACCGGTAAATTCGTTATCGTAATATTCATTATTCTAACCCGCTTTAAAGTTTGAACCTGGTATCCGCAAACCTGGCACATACGCCTGATCTGACGGTTTAAACCTTGCACCAATATAATACGAAACCGGTTTTTCCCTTCCTGTTTTACACTACATTTTTTTGTAACCGTATCCAAAATTCGGATGCCGTTACTCATTTTATGAATAAAATCGCCATTAATGGGTTTATCAACTTTTACCACATATTCTTTTTCGTGGTTATTGCCGGCACGTAATATTTTATTTACAATGTCTCCGTCATTAGTTAAAAATATCAATCCCTCAGAAGGTTTATCCAGTCTGCCTACCGGAAAAATTCTTAATTTATAATTAATAAAAGATATAATATTATCCTTATCCTTTAAATCAGTTGTACAGGTTACACCAACAGGTTTATTAAAAACTAAGTAAACGATCTTATCCTTTGTTTTAACCGGCTCTCCATCAATTTCTACAACATCAGCTTCCTGCACCCGGTTTCCTTTTATGGCTATATTCCCATTAATACTTACTCTTGCCTGCTCAATAAATTTATCTGCCTCCCGGCGCGAACAAAATCCGGTTTCACTAATGTATTTATTAAGGCTTTTATCCATTTTTATTAAATTAAAATTTATCAAAGTTAGGTTAAGAGATCTGATGATGCTATGCTGTAAACAAAAAGATAATTATTTACTAAAGTAAGATGTAACATGACCTACTTAATTTATTACACTATAGCATTTATAGTTTTTTATCGTTACTGTTGTGGTGTTTATTTGGTAGATTTTAAGGATAGCGCTTAAACAAATGGTTGTTATAAAATAATGCCTTACAATAATATTTACTATGATAAAATTAGCTATCTCCTTTATATTTTTATTTCCTTTTTTTTGTGGAACTGCACAAAGAACGCGCTTTACAACTTTTAGAGGTATGAGTAATTACAATGGAGATATTCAATTGAAAAGATTTACATTTCAGGATGCACATGTAGCTGCAGGCATAGGATTAGCATACGAATTAACAGAGCAACTATATGTAATTACCGGTATTAAATATGGTAAAATTAGTGCAACAGATTCAGGCACTATTAACAAAAAAAGAAATTTAAACTTTACGTCCATAATCACAGAATTTCATGCAGGTCTTGAATATGATTTTATCAATTTAAATGAAAGAGACCTTACACCTTACATTTTTGGAGGCATTGCAGTATTTCATTTTAATCCCTACACAAAAAATCTATCCAACCAAAAGATATATTTACAACCACTCGGTACCGAGGGGCAGGGATTTTTTAATGGAAGAAAAAAATATGCCCTAACCACCTTCTCAATACCAGTTGGCGGCGGATTTAAATTTGCCTTAACAAATAATATAAGGATAGGAATAGAAGTTGGATTTAGAAAAACATTTACAGATTATATAGATGATGTGAGTACAACCTATGTAAACCAGGAAGCCTTATTGATCAATAATGGAGCAGCGGCAGTAGCCATGGCTTTTAGAGGCGATGAACTAAAAAACCATTTACCCTACCCGGCCGCAGGTGTAAAAAGAGGTAACCCAAAAAGGACGGATTTATATTATTTTTCCGGAATAACGGCTAGTTATCGCCTAGATGCATATACAAATTATGGTTATCTCTCTAAATATAAAATGGCATGTCCGCGCAATGTGTTTTAAGCAAAAGATTACTGGCATAACTGTACTTCTTTTAACCTTATACCCTGTATATTTAATTATATAGATATTATATTGACCATTTTTTAAAACTTCCGCTACTAAAAAGCTTCCCTTAGTTTTCCTGAAATTACTAAAGTCATTAAAACTATTCTATTTGATAAGTGTTTACATTTACACCGAAACAATATAAGAATGGCATATAAATCTTTAGCAGCATGTTTGGAAGATCTCAAAGCAAACGGGCAATTGGTTAGCATTACAGAAGAAGTAGACCCTTACCTGGAAATGGCAGCAATACATTTAAGGGTTCATGAGGCCGGCGGCCCGGCTTTATTATTTGAGAACGTTAAAGGAAGTAAATTTAGAGCAGCCTCCAATATTTTTGGAACCCTTGAACGAAGTAAATTTATTTTTAAAGATACGCTGGATATTGTTCAGCAATTAATAGCACTCAAAAACGAACCAATTAAAGCCTTAAAAAGTCCGCTCAAAAATATAGCGGTTGGACTGGCAGCTTTAAAAGCGCTTCCCCTAAAAAACCCCATTAAGAAGCCGGTTATCTTTGAGGAAATAAAAATTTCAGACATTCCCCAAATACAGCATTGGCCAATGGATGGTGGTGCATTTGTAACCTTGCCCCAGGTATATACAGAAGATATTGACAGTCCCGGTATCATGAGTGCCAATCTCGGTATGTACCGCATTCAGCTTTCGGGAAATGAATATGCATTAAATAAGGAAATTGGACTTCATTATCAATTGCATCGTGGCATTGGTGTTCACCAGACTAAAGCCAACAAAAAAGGGCTTCCGCTTAAGGTTAGCATATTTGTAGGAGGGCCGCCCGCACACAGCGTTGCAGCAGTAATGCCCCTGCCCGAAGGCATTAGTGAAATGACCTTTGGTGGTGTGTTGGGAGGTCGCAGGTTCCGGTATATTTATGTAGATGGTTATTGTTTAAGTACCGATGCTGACTTTGTTATAACCGGGGAGGTATATCCGGGAGAAAATAAGCCTGAAGGTCCCTTTGGAGATCATCTTGGTTATTATAGTTTAAAACATTCTTTTCCGTTAATGCGCGTACATAAAGTATTTGCAAAAGAAAATGCTATCTGGCCATTTACGGTTGTTGGAAGACCACCACAGGAAGATACCAGTTTCGGAGATCTAATCCATGAAATGACAGGGTCTGCCGTACAGGCTGAAATACCAGGTTTAAAAGAAATAAATGCAGTAGATGCTGCCGGCGTTCACCCCTTACTGTTAGCCATTGGCAGCGAAAGATATACGCCTTATTCGCCTACCAAACAACCGGCTGAAATTCTAACAATTGCCAATCATATTTTGGGAACGGGACAGTTAAGTTTAGCTAAATTTTTATTTATTACTTCGGATGATACCAATAAGATCTCTACACATCATATTGCAGACTACCTGCAGTATATTTTGCAAAGAATTAATTTAAACAGGGATATTCATTTTTATACCAACACCACCATTGATACTTTAGATTATTCAGGTACCTCATTAAATAGTGGTAGCAAGGTTGTAATTGCAGCCTATGGAGATGTTATTCGTCAACTGGCAACAACAGTTCCCGATTGTTTATTGAACCTTACCTCTTTTTATGGTGCAGTAATGGTAATGCCGGGTATTGTTGCTTTACAAACCAACAGCTTTTCAACTTACGCTGCAGCAATAGCGGAATTGGCAGAATTAAATAGGCTGTTGAAAGATAAAATAGAAGCTTTGCAGGAGGTGCCATTTTTAATTATAGGTGATGATGCAGCTTTTGTAGCCCAAACAATTGGAAATTTTTTATGGGTAACGTTTACAAGATGTAATCCATCGCATGATATTTATGGTATTGATAGCGACACCATAAATAAACATTGGGGCTGTAAAGGACCCCTTGTTTTTGATGCCAGAATTAAACCCCATCATGCGCCTCCTGTAGTGAAAGATGCAGCCATAGAAAAAAAAATAGACCGTATTTTTAATAAAGGTGGTAGTCTTTATAATATATTAAACTAACATATATTTCTGGTATGAAAACGATTAAATCTTTACTGCTGCTTACCCTGTTTTATAGTTGTGCCGCGCAACCTAAAAATATTAACCTTACTATAAATAAAGATGATAACTCACTACTATGGCGGGTTAGCGGCAATGGGTTAAAGCAACCATCTTATTTGTTTGGTACTTTTCACTTGATGTGCAAGGATGATATTCACTTTAGCGATCAATTAAAAACAGCTTTCAACAATGCCGATAAAGTGTATATGGAGTTGGATATGGATGACCCCGCCACCATGCTTGCCGGTCTTTTATTGGTAAACATGAAAGATGGAAAAAAATTGCAACAATTATATTCTGTCGCTGCATATAAAAGGGTGAGTAGTTTTTTTTCAGATTCACTGCAGATGCCCCTTTCATTTATAGAGCACATGAAACCATTTTTTTTGGAGGCGCTCTTATATCCTAAAATGATGCCCTGCAAAACATTTTCCGGTGTGGAGGAAGAATTAATGAAGCTTGCTAAAACGGATAAAAAAGAAATTAAAGGCTTTGAGACCATGGAGTTTCAGTCAGCTATTTTTGATAGTATTCCTTACCAGGAGCAAGCAAATGAATTACTAAAATCCATCGATAGCCTGGAGTCAGATAAAAAAGAATTTGATACGATGATGGCTGTTTATAAAAGTCAGCGTATAAATGAAATAGAGAATTTGTTCAGCAAAAGCGAATCCGGTATAGAAGCGCATCAGGATATTTTATTAAATGACCGCAATAAGAATTGGGTCGGGCAGTTAAAAAATATCCTAAAAGATACCAGTGTGTTTGTAGCAGTAGGAGCGGGTCATTTGGTTGGTAAATTGGGTTTGATAGCGTTGTTGAAAAAAGAGGGGTATACTGTAGAGCCTTTGTTAAATAAGTAGTAAACCATAATAACTGTAATATCGATGGCCTAGAATTCCCTTATTTATAAATCCTAGGTAATTTGAGGATCATTTAACAGGAGTAATAAATGAATATTAAAATTATCGCTAATTATTTTCCGCGCATTTTTTTTTTAATTAAATAGTGACTGTTTTTTTTAAAATTAAAATTGTAATAATACAGGCATAAAAAAAAGGCGGCTAATTTAATAGCGGCCCTTTTAAATTCTAGTATATTTTATTAAAATTGCTCTAATTTGCTAAAGAAAAAATCACCTTCAATCAATGCATTTGCATCGCTATCACTACCATGAATGGCGTTTTCGCCAATAGAAGCAGCGAACAATTTACGAATAGTACCATCTGCAGCCTGGGCAGGATTGGTAGCGCCAATTAATTTTCTGAAATCTTCTACTGCATTATCTTTTTCTAAAATGGCTGCAGTAATGGCTCCGCTGCTCATAAATTCTACCAATTCACCATAAAAAGGTCTTTCACGGTGTACGGCATAAAATTCACCAGCTTTATCAGCCGAAAGGTGCAGCATTTTTAAGGCTACAATTCTAAAGCCTGCGCCATTAATAATTTCTAAAATTGAACCGGTATTGCCTTTCCTGGTAGCATCCGGTTTTATCATTGTGAAAGTTCTGTTGCTCATAATTTTTTTTTCAGGCGCAAAGATAGACAGTTTTTAATATTTTGTTTTAATATAAATATCTGCTTGTAAGTCTGCCTGTTTTTTGCATTTTGGTATTTAAAAGTTATTGTTATTTACAGGCAACCTGTTATTATGAGAAAAAGTATGTTGAGGTAAATTTTTTAAACCCTTTAAATTTCTATTGCTAGCTTGTATAGTTTTAGTCCGTGTGAACAATAATGATCCTTTTGAAACTTTATATATATAATTATATTATATATTAGGAATTAAAAAATAAACTCGCCTTAAGTCATCTTACGAAAAAAAATTTTAATCAGCAGTCGTCTTTTTGGCATATCGGATAAAATTATATTACCGGTAAAATTTGGTGGCTAATAATTTTCAGTTTCCATAATTGCATCTATTGGTTTGAATATATCCATACACAGGTCTTTACTAATCAGTATAGAAGGAATAAAATAAATTTTTAAATTATCTACTAGATTGTAAAATATACGTATTTTAAAATAATTTATATAATCTAAAATAATATGTATTTTTTTCCGTTTAACCTGTAAAAAAAAGAATTTATGCCAATGCTTTTGCAAAAATTTGAAACGCTATTTCAAAGTATTAAAAATATTGGACTTACTACAAATTTGAAGGAAGGGGAACAACGGAGGTTAGTCACTTTTAACTTGCTTAATATATTCGGATTTTTAACAGGTTTCATAATTCTTATAACGGGGTTATTTTATAAAGGATACCTGCCTGCTATTGCCTGGGTATTGGCTTTCGCGCCAATTTTGATTAGTCTGGTTGCGTTTATAAGTAATTTTTATAAATTTTACCAGTTTGCACTTATCTGGTATTTTATTATGTGTCCCATCATTACAACCTTTGTTTATGCAGGCGGCATAGATCTTGGTATTGAATTATTTTTTATTTTATATGCCGTACAAGCTGTATTTATACTGCAGCATCTAAGAACGGTTATCATAACGATCTGCTTTTCTGTATCCTGTTATTTGTGGATATTTATGCTTCATCCGGAATATAAATACCTTATGCACGAAATGAGTTTTCCATTTTATTTTTTCAATAGGCTCTTAACTATCTTTTTCATATTTGTGGGATTATATCTTATTAGAAAAGAAAATAGTGGCTTTAAGTTACAGATGGAATCCATCAATAACGCCTTGCTTGCAAAAAATATAAGTATTCAACATCATCAAATTGCCTTAGATGAGAAAACCCTCCTGCTCGAAACTCAAAAAGAGCAATTAACAAAATTGGATGCTCTTAAAACCCGATTGTTTTCTATCATTTCACACGATCTTAAAACTCCCATTTATAGCTTGCGCAATCTCTTTAAAAATGTGCAACAGTATGACCTTTCCGGCGATGAAATAAAAATTCTAGTGCCCGATATTATTAATGACCTCGATTATACTACTTCTTTAATGGAGAATTTATTGTTGTGGGCAAAAAGTCAAATGCAGGGCAATACTATTAACCCGCAATTGTTGGATATTGCCGGAATGGTAAAAGAAACACAACATATACTAAGACTTCAAGCCGAAAGTAAACAGGTATATGTTGACTCGAAAATTGATACTGCCATTTACATTTATGCTGATAAAGATATGATTGATCTGGTGCTTCGTAATTTAATAAGTAATGCAATAAAATTTACACCCAATCAGGGTAAAGTATTTGTTGGGGCTTCTGTTAAAAACGAGCGGGTGGAAGTATTTGTGAGAGATACCGGCACCGGTATAAGTAATGAAAATATAGAATACATTTTCGCTAATAATTACTTTACAACAAATGGCACCAGTCAGGAGATTGGTACAGGAATCGGTTTAATGCTTTGCAAAGAATTTTTGACCCAAAATGGTGGTGATATCTGTGTAAAAAGCGAACTGGGCATAGGAAGTATTTTCACTTTTACCTTACCCAAGGCATAACTGATTTTTAAAAATAATTCCTTTGCAGCATCATCTTCTCCCAAGCCTGGACATTGACCATGCACGGTGCGTATACACCTATCGACAATGAATTCGAACAGGGATTTGTGTTCACTAAACGCAACGTCCCCGGCTTTACACATTGGCTCATGGAGAGACATTGCCAGGAAGGGGAATAATTGTTTGATCGCCTTACCAGCACCGTCCTACCTACCTGGTGCGTTGGCCAGGGACGTAGCGTGTTAGGGAACGGTAATGAGTTCAAACAGGGATTTGTTTTTACCAAACGCAACGTCCTCAGCTCTGCACTTTGGCTCATGGAGAGACTTTGCTTGGAAGGGGAATAATTGTTGGCAAACGCAACGTCCCCGGCTTTACACATTGGCTCATGGAAAGACATTGCCAGGAAGGGGAATAATTGTTTGATCGCCTTACCAGCACCGTCCTACCTACCTGGTGCGTTGGCCAGGGGCGTAGCGTGTTAGGGAACGGTAATGAGTTCAAACAGGGATTTGCTTCAGTCGCCAAGGTTGGTGTCTCACCAACCTTAAGCTAGCATTAATTCCTCAGTGAAATGAAAGCATTTAAATTCCTTTCAGCAACGCTTCACTTATTAGTTTAAAATTTTCTTCATCAGTTAAAGTAACCGGTTCAAATTTTTCTCCGATTACTTTTTCATATAATTCAATGTAACGCTTGCTGATGGTATCTATCCATTCATCACTCATGTTAGGAACAACCTGCCCTTCCTTACCCATAAAATTATTTTCTATCAGCCACTCCCGCACAAATTCTTTACTCAATTGCTTCTGACGTTCTCCATTTTTTTGTCTTTCTTCATATCCTTCCGCATAAAAATAACGACTGCTATCCGGTGTATGAATTTCATCCATTAAATAAATAATATCACCAATTTTACCAAACTCATATTTTGTATCAGCTAAAATTAGACCTTGCTTTGCAGCCAATGCTTTACCTCTTTCAAAAAGGGCATAAGTATATTTTTCAAGTAAGGCATAATCGGTTTCATTTGCAATGCCACCGGCAATAATATTTTCTCTGCTGATGTCTTCATCGTGCCCGATACTGGCTTTTGTTGAAGGGGTAATTATTGGTTGAGGGAAAAAATCATTTTCTTTCATTCCATCAGGCATGGTTACACCACACAATAACCTGCTTCCACTTTGATAGGTGCGCCAGGAATGTCCGGTTAAATTACCTCGGATAACCATCTCTACTTTAAAAGGAATACATCTTTTACCAACCGCCGAATTGGGTGTTGGGGTAAGTTCAAGCCAGTTTGGGCAAATATCTTTTGTTGCCTTTAACATGTATGCAGCTATTTGGTTTAAAACCTGTCCTTTAAAAGGTATTGGGCGAGGAAGAATTACATCAAAAGCAGAGATTCTATCGCTGGCAATCATTACAAGTTTATCCTTGTTTATTGAGTAAACATCGCGTACTTTTCCACTATAAAAATTTGTTTGTCCGGTAAATTCAACTATTGCCATCAGCTAAATTACAGGCAACTTTTTTAACAACCCAATTACAGGCAAATTATATTTTTTTATCACCATCACTAAAATAAATTTTGATATCAGGTTAACATTCCTATTTTTACCTATTATTTATTAATTTAATATTTATTAATACTTTATGAAAAAATATCTATCCCAATTCTACCTCTTAACACTTGCCATTTTTAGCAGTTTTACAGCGATTGCACAAACAAATAATAGTATAGCCGGTACCGTACAGGACATCGGTACAAAAGAGGGGGTATCGGCAGTTTCCGTAATAATTAAAGGTGCAGGTGCCGGAACATTTACAAACGAAAAAGGCTTGTTTAAAATTATAGTTGATCAGGCATTACCGGTCACTTTATTGGTATCCTCCGTTGGCTACCAATCGCAGGAAGTTACAATAACCGATGTCCTTACTCCGGTAATTATTTCTTTTATCCCAACCAATTTATTAGGGCAGGAGGTAGTTGTATCCGCAACAAGGGTAGCCACCAAAATATTGGAATCGCCTGTTTCTATCGAAAGGGTAAGTGCTGTTGCTATTCGCAATGCACCCGCCGTTTCTTATTATGATGTGGTAGGTAATTTAAAAGGGGTGGATATTGTAACTTCTTCCTTAACTTTTAAAACGCCCACAACAAGAGGATTTGCTGGCAGTGGTAACCTTCGGTTTACGCAATTGGTTGATGGAATGGATAACCAGGCGCCCGGCTTAAATTTTTCGGTAGGCGGTGTTACCGGACTTACACAATTAGATGTTGATAATATGGAATTATTACCGGGTGCATCTTCTGCATTATATGGTCCGGGTGGAATGAACGGAACTTTATTAATCAACAGTAAAAATCCTTTTAAATACCAGGGCTTTTCGGCCGAAATAAAAGAAGGCATTATGCACACAGACGGAGCGGATCATGCACCTTCTCCTTATCATAACTGGAGTTTCAGGTGGGCTAAAAAAGTATCCGATAAATTTGCGTTTAAAGTAAGTGCAGAACTGGTTCAGGCGCAGGATTGGATAGGTACGGATTATAGAAATTATAAAGGTCTAGCAGTTGCGGGTACGCCTGGTTCGGGTACAAGGGCCACCGATCCAAATTACAATGGCATTAATGTTTATGGTGATGAAACACATATTGATATGCGGGCCGGATTGCAAGGCATTGCCGGCAGTGCACCCTTTCTTGCACCATATATCAGTACTTTACTGGCTAATCCAATTATGATAACCCGTACAGGTTATAAAGAAAAAGATGTACTGGATCCCAATACGGTTAATTTTAAATTGGTTGGGGCATTACATTATAAAATAACGCCGGGAACCGAAGCTATTCTGGAAGGTTTTTGGGGTACCGGTAATACTGTTTATACCGGTAGTGACCGCTATTCTTTGAAAGACCTAAAAATTGGACAATACAAAATAGAAATTAATAATAAAAATTATTTGCTAAGGGCCTATACTACACAGGAAGATGCAGGACAATCTTTTAATGCCTCTGCAACAATGGCCTTTTTTAATGAAGCATGGAAACCAAGCGCCGGATCAACAGGCTGGGTATCTCAATATTCACAAGCATTTTTAGCAGCAAAATTAAACGGTCAATCAGATTTGGCTGCACATACTGCCGCCCGTGCCGTTGCAGATATTGGAAGACCCGCCGAAGGAAGTAAAGAATTTAAACAGCTTTTTGATCAGGTTCGCAGTATTCCTATTTATAAGAATGGCGGTTTATTTGTAGATAAAACAAGTCTGTATAATGTAGAAGGGCAGTACAATTTTACCAACGCCATCAATAATATTGCCGAGGTTTTGGTAGGCGGTAATTACAAAAGATATGTTTTAAATAGTGAGGGTACTTTATTTGCCGACAGGGATGGTAAAATTGGCATTAATGAATATGGAGGATACGTTCAGGTTGCCAAACAAGTTTTTGATCGTTTAAAATTAACAGTTTCCGGCAGGTATGATAAAAACCAAAATTTTAAAGGTCGTTTTACCCCCAGAGCTACCGCCGTATTTAAAGTAGCAGAGAATAATAATATTCGTTTATCTTACCAGACAGCTTATCGTTTTCCCTCTACCCAACAACAGTGGATAGACCTGCAAGTGGGCGGTGGTATACGTTTGGTAGGTGGCTTGCCTTATTTTGTAGACAAATACAACCTGGCTACCACACCTACTTATACTTATGAAAGTCTGCAAGCCGGTACGCCGGTTTTATACCATCCGGTAGCGTTTAAACCGGAAACAGTAACCTCATTTGAGTTGGGCTACAAGGGCTTAATTTTAGATGGAAAACTACTGGTTGATCTATATGGGTACACCGGACAGTACAAAGATTTTATTTATCGTAAAGCACTTGTACAATCAAAAACAGGTGCTCCCATTCAACTAACTGATACTACCAATGGAAACAGTTTTTCTCTACCAATAAATTCGGTTGAAAAAGTAAAAACCTTTGGGTATGGAATTGGTTTGGATTATAACCTTCCGGCAAACTATAGCATTGGTTTTAATCTTTCTTCAGATGAACTTCCTAACCTTCCAACTACCCCGGGATTTTTCTCTTATTTTAATTCACCCAAAATAAGGATGAATGTATCTTTTGGTAACAACGGTTTTGGAGCTAAAAAATTATTAGGTTTTAATATAACCTATAAGTATCAGGATGGATTTTATTACCAGGGAGATTTTGCTTCCGGAAATATTCCTTCAACCCAAACTTTGGATGCGCAGTTTAGTTTTAAATGTCCAAAAACAAAATCAATTATTAAATTTGGCGCTAATAATATACTCAACCAGTATTACATAAACGCCATTGGAAACGCCAGGGTAGGTGGTTTATATTATGTAAGTTTTGGCTATAATTTATATTGATTTAATTCCTGTTTTTTAAACTTTACTATTAAAACTTTTTATATGATTCATTTAAATCTCAACATAAAAATAGCCTTCCTATTGTTAATCGGAGGCGGTTTTTTATTATCCTGCAATAAGGATGTGCAACAATTTTCTGATTCATCTATTGCCCCGGTAACCGGATTAGCATTGGGCGAAACCATTGCAGCTACGCCCACAGATAGTTTGTATTACAGGCTTATTTTAAAATCGGGTATGTTACCCATTATTAATAATACTGCTGCTAATTTTACCCTGTTTGTACCTGATAATAATGGTATGAAAATATTTATAAACGCCATCTCAGGAGGCGCAGTTCCCTTAGCTGCACCGGATGCTGTTTTTGCAGGTTTTATCACAGCAAATATACCTGCAGCTTCAGCAGCAGGTATTGTGAGCTACAATACCATCGGTACAAAAATAACTTCCGTTCAAATACCGGCAGCCTTTCCAAACTTTCAATTGCCTACGGCTATTATTTTGCCACAACCCGCAACAGCCAATCCCTTGGTTAGGTTAACAACTTTTGCAACGGCTACTACGCAGTTGGCCTATGTAAATAATATACCCGTTATTTCAGTAGATAAAATGGCCAGTAATGGAGTTATACACCATACTTATACCGTTGTAGCACCACCCACAACAGTGCTGGCAGGCTTAATTTATACCGACCCGAACCTTAGTTATTTTACTGCAGCCATTGCCCGTGGTGATAGTGGACAAACAGGCCTGGCGCGTTTTGATTCTTTATTAAAATATGGCGTTACCAATATGACGGTGCTGGCACCTAATAATGCAGCTTTCCAGAATCTTATTTATGGTTTATCCTATGCCTATGCCAGTTCATTGGGCGCACCTCCGGCAGTGGCAGATGCTCAGGCAAACGGAGCGGTAGCCCTTGGTCCTGGTATATTTAGTAACCCGGCTTTTTATGGTATTTTACCTGCAGCAAAAGTTAGAGGAATTATGGCCTATCATTTTTTAGCCTCCAATAAATCGGGTGCCTACCAGCCTGATATCAGGGTTTTTTCTGTAGACTTTAGCGGAACCCCCACCTTTATTCCAACGCTTGTTAATTCAGCTGTGCCTGTATCACTTCAACCGGGCGTGTTAGCAAAAGCAACGTTTGCGGGTCCTGTTGTAAGCGCGTTGCAATTTTCGGGTGCAGGTACATTTCCATCCGGCGGTGCTCCTTATAGTGGCACACCGGCCAATGCAACAAAATTAGATGGCCATGCCGTAAATGGTGTGGTGTTTACGATAGATGCGGTTTT
>JAYTHI010000134.1:0-1568 GCA_043732685.1 Ferruginibacter sp.
AGGTATTAATTAAATTTACAATAGCAGTTATATTATATTTATAAAATGTTGCTTTCTTTTTTTTAAAAGATAAAGCAACATTTTTTTTATAGCTTATTTGCAATAGATTTTTCTGTTTGTTACTTGTAGTATAACAAATTAAATCTTACTGTATGAGTTATTTTATCTTCATTCCATCTTTTGATAGGTACCCTTAAAATCCATTAAGTTAACCACTTTTATTATTTTGTCCAGTCCTTAGCGTATGCTTATAATTAGTTAAGAAAGTATTTGAATTTATTGTATTTTTTATTGGTTTATATTTTTTAAAAATGAAGATAAAATTCAAAACAAAATTTTACAATTTCGGTGTTTCCTCCTCATCCTTATCTTCCTTAATGCCAGTTTTAGGCTCAGGCAATTTTCCACGTTTATAAATAATAAGACCATTTAAAAAGTTACGCAATACCTGGTCTCCTGCTTCAATATATCCCGGTTGGTCTTCGTTTCTAAACAAATCTCCCAATGCTCCTTTTGTAATTTCAAAATTTACCAGCGATAGTATTTCAATGATATCATCATTTCTAAGCGATAGCGCTACCCTTAATTTTTTCAGAATGTCATTATTGGTTATCATAAAAATAAAATGTTGTTTTTTAAATTGGCTGATTACAGCCAAATAAACTTGGTAAAGGTATTATATAAACCGGCAGTAAATCGACTTGCAAATCCCTGCTGAAAAATTATTGCAACTTAAACTGAATATTTAAAATGAACTAAAAAAATAAGCCTTCCCGTTGGTGCATAAATTTTTCCATTTAACAACAAAAAATATTTGTGAAGGCTATTAATCCTTTAAAAAATTGCCTGAAAAAAATCTGTAAGTATAATTAAAATAGTTTTTAATTGTAGTCCGAAAAGGATGTTTTACAGGAACATACTTACAATTATATACTATTACTTGAGCAGGTTTTCATAGCGGTATTGCCCTTAAGGTATATTGCCGCTATTAACCTATATTACTGTCAAATATTTTTTTATCTACATTGAATTCATTTTCTTTTTCGCTGCTTAATTTTTTCAATTTTTTACCGTAGGATATTTTTGTGATCAGTACAAATAAAACAGGTACCACAAATATCGCCAGTGTAGTTGCAGATAGCATTCCACCAAATACTGTCCAGCCAATAGTTTTACGCGATTGAGCCGCTGCTCCTGATGCAAAAACAAGGGGTAGTACACCCAAAATAAAAGCCAGAGAGGTCATAACGATAGGGCGTAAACGCAATTGAACTGCCTGCATCGTTGCAGCCAAAATATCCACCCCTCTGTCTACGCGTTCCTTTGCAAATTCCACAATTAAAATAGCATTTTTTGCGGCTAATCCAATCAACGTAATCAATCCTATCTGCGCATAAATATTATTGGTTAATTCCGGCAAAAATGTTAAGGTTAGGATAGAACCGAAGGCACCTATCGGCACAGCAAATAAAACCGAAAAAGGCATGGACCAACTCTCGTACAGGGCTGCCAAAAATAGGAATACAAAAATTATAGAGATAGAAAAAATCAGAATGGTACTGCTTCCT
>JAYTHI010000135.1:0-5474 GCA_043732685.1 Ferruginibacter sp.
GTGATGGCGATTTTTAATTTATCCATTTCCAAAGAAACGTAATCACCATGAAAATTACCGCCATGAAAAATATTTTGATTTATATGGTCAATCACCGGATTATCGTTCACTGAATTTAGTTCATCCACAACCACTTTTTCTGACTGGCAAATGGTATCATAAACAGGGCCCAAAACTTGCGTAACACAACGTAACGAATAATATTCCTGCACCTTATCTTCAAAAACTTCCTGATGTAGGTTGTCGGGATTATATAAATGCTCGGTACGGCTGCGAATAAGTTTACTATCTTTTAAAATATTGCGTAGTTGCGCTGCGATAATATTTTGTCCTTTATGGTGTTTTACAATATTTAATTCGTAAGAATAATGATCATCAAATGCTTCCACAACTTCGTTGATCATGGCAGATAATAATACAGACCATTCCAATAGTTTTTGAGCCTGTATAATGTTAAACATACCAATACCTGTCATTGCCGAAGTGCCGTTAATAATAGCTAAGCCTTCCCTTATGCGTATAGAAAGTGGGGCTATGCCCAGTTTATTAAATACATCGATTGTCGGTAAAAGCGCCTCTTTATATAGTACTTCTCCTTCGCCAATTAATACCAAACCAAGGTGGGCTAATTGCACAAGATCGCCACTGGCACCTACACCGCCATGTTCGTAAATGCATGGTGTAATATCTTCATTAATAAGTAATACCAACAATTCCACTACAGCAATATGCACACCGGAATAGGCCTGCATCATGCTATTTAAGCGGGCTACCATGAGGGCCTTAACTAAAATTGGCGCCATTAAATTTCCTCCGCCGGAACTATGGCTTCTAATTAAATTGTATTGTAATTGCAAAAGATTTTCTTCGCTTACTTTGTATTGTGCCATTGGTCCAAAGCCGGTATTGATGCCGTATATGAGTTTGTTTGCGGAGAAACTTTGAAGGAATTTATAATTCAAGTTTACTTTTTCAATGGCGGCCTTATCCAGGATTACCTTTTTTTCTTTAAATAAAATGTCAGAGAAATCATTTAAGGAAAGTGGTTTATCGCCGATATAGATCATAGATTAAATTTAATGTGGCGTTAAAATTTTATTATTGGTACTTTTCAAAAGTAGAATAAAGATTTTAATTAATATTGTTTTGTCCAAACCATTGGTTTTATAGATAAACAATCAACAAGCGATGCTTTCAGTTTCTATAATCAAGTTTCATAATATATTTTGCCTGCCATTGTTTATCAAAATTGCTAATTAATTATAAATATATATTATATTTATAATTAATATTATAAAGTAAAATATATTTTTTTTCGTGCTTTTGCATCTTGATAAAAAATTAATTTCCAATCTGCGGGTAGTTAAAAACCAATTTCAATAACTGGTATTAAATTAGGCGCTGCATTTTTTAAATTTGATAGCATTTACCAAAGATTTTGTTATGTGAAATATTATTTTATTTTTGTATAAACTAAACTCTTAACAAAATGCGACCTATCAAAATGCTTTTTGCCATTGCGGCAACCCTATGTTTTACACAAACCATTACTGCTCAGAGAATTAAAACCACTGAGGGTGACCCTTCGGTTTTAAAGAATGAGAAAACGATCAATATCGAGTTTACCTACAACAATATGTCGGTTGGCAAATTTGAAGATGAAAAAGATTATATCGACAAAAAGAAAACTGAATATAATGACAAAGAATCCGGCAGGGGCGATAAATGGGAAAAAACCTGGGTCGCTGACAGAAAACTGGTTTTTGAGCCAAAATTTATAGAACTTTTTGAGAAAAATACGGAAATGACTGTTACACCTGCGGCAAAATACACCATGATATTTCATACCACCAGAACTGAACCCGGTTATAATATTTACATAACTAAAAAGAATGCAGAAATAAATGCAGAGGTAACTATTGTTGAAACTGCTAATAGAAAAAAAGTTATTGCTGTAATATCAATTAAAAATGCACCGGGCCGAACTTTTGGTGGAAACGATTTCGCCACCGGCGATAGAATTGCAGAATGTTACGCAGTTTCAGGTAAAAAATTGGGGAAGTTTATAAAATAAATACTTTTTTAATGGTTTATGCTTTTAGGAAACCACTTGTAAAAACCAGGTGAAAATTATTTAAATAATAACCTGCCTTTGTAGTTAATATGAGGGCAGGTTATTCAAAATAAAACAGGTTCTATTATTTAAGTCTGTTTATTAATAGTATTGTTTTTTCACTTCAACTGTCTACGATGCGTATTTTTTTATTAGCCCTTATCTCTTTAAATATCTGTTAAACTAAGCGCAGTACTTAAAAATTAGTTTAAAGGCAAATACAATACTTTCCATGAGAAATATAGTTTTTCTTGTTTTGTTTATAAACTTATTACCTTTTAATACCAGGTCACAACAACTTTGTTTTTTACCAACGCCAACCGGTCCTTATTTTGTGGGTACACAAAATTTTTTTTTTACCGATTCTTCCCGCAAAGAAAAACTTACCTTAAAATGGGGTGATAAAAGATCGTTACAAGTTAAAATATGGTATCCGGCGGATGTAAAAGGAGAAAAGGTAAACGATTATCTGCAAGACTACAGCAGTAAAATTTTATGGGAAAACTATCGCATTTTTAATGATGATAAAACTTTCTTTGATTCGCTTAAAACCTATAAAACTTTTTCTTACCAAAACATTCCTATTTCTACAAAAGAACAACATTTTCCCTTAATAATTTTTTCGCCGGGTTACTATTTCGGGCTCGATGATTTTTATTGTTCGCTGATGGAGAACCTTGCCAGTAATGGTTATATCGTGGTAAGCATTACGCATCCCTACGACCAGGTTATTACAAAAACTGCTGCAGGAGATACTATAAATATTAAAAAATACCGCGTTACCAAGGCTTACCTCCAATGGAAAAAAGTGGAGTTTATGCATACCAAACATCCGGATACTACCAATGCCCGACAAGTAAACCGTGTATTAAAAGCCTACTTGCGCGGTATGCGTATTTTTAAAAAAAGTGTTCACCTATGGGTAAAGGATGCCCAATTTATAATGGATACCCTACAACAAATTAATAACAATGCTTCTGACAAGCGCTGGTACGGGAAGATTGATTTTTCTAAAATTGGTTCCTTGGGGCAATCTGTTGGCGGTGCAGTGTCGGGCCAATTGTGCTATGAAGATGTACGCATAAAAGCGGGCGTAAATTTAGATTGTTTTCAATTTGGAGATGTATACCGGCACGCTATGAACAAACCCTTTTTATTATTGCAAAGTGAAAGCTATCCGTTATGGGGTATTGCCAATAAAGTAATTTATGCCAATACAAAACCCCTGTACAGCATCAATATAAAAAATTCCAGGCATTTTATTTTTAGTGACTGCTGCTTGTTTCCGGTAAAACAAAATAAAAAAATGAGGGCGCTTATTGGTCCGGGTAATAGCATGGAAAATGTTATTTTAATCAACCACTATTTAATAGATTTTTATGATCATTACTTAAAAAATAGTACTGCTGCATTAAAATTGTTGTAGAATAAATTGCGTTTACAAATGTTACGCTGCATATTTAAAAGGGTTCACAATAAAGTTGAAACCTGCAACACTATGCATATAGTTGGTTTTAGTTTTGAGTTGTAAAAGTGATATAGTCATATTACGATTATGTTTAGTTAAGGTTAATTTTATAAAATCAATGTGTATTGGTAAAACAAAAAATTGTAGTAGACCAAAAATTACCCCCACCGGTGTAAAAAATTACCTTAATTTTTTTATAAAAAATAGCCCCGCTCAGGAATAAGAAGGGCTTTAACCAAAACTAACTTCTCATGAGAAAATGAAAAGTCTAAAAATTTAAATCCATGTATATGAGTGAATATTTAGAATGTATTTTTATTTTTTCTTACTTCGAAATTTCAGGTATAACTTTTTAAATAACTCTATTGTATCGACTCATAAATTTGAATATTGAAGCAAAATTAAAAGGCCTATATTATCTGGATATTAATATAATATCAATTAATTAATTAAGCGTATGTATTTAATTTTCGATTCATCAAGGAGCTAATAGGCGCTGTTTTGAGGAAGGATATTGCTTCAGTAAACAGGTAATAATTACTTCAACTTTTAATAACCATAAGGTAATACTACAAGATTAGTATTGCAACATTAAATACTTTCTGCATCAAAAGGATGCAGACTTAATTGTTGTAGTCAATAAATTTATTGGTATGCCCTGGATATATTTATTTATAGCGTCGCTGTTTCAGGTGGCATGGACATTTTCTTTGAAGTATATGGATATGAAAAAAATACTCGCCATTCATTGGATGCAGTTTTTTAAGGATACCTCCGGCACTTTATTACTGCTTCCTTTTATAGGAAATACTATTTTTGGACTGATAAATATTTATTGTTTTTCGATGGCACTTAAATATATTCCTACCTCAACCGCATTGGCAATATGGATGGGCATTTCTTTAATTGGCGTAAAGCTAATTGATATCGGTTTTTTTAAACAGCCTTTCCATCTTTCGCAATTAATTTTTCTTTTATTAATTCTGGCCGGAATAATTGGGCTGAAATCAGGCGTGTAAGCAGGTTCAAAATTCAATGAATTTTTTAAGAATGGATATAACTTTTTACAGAATTTTCTTATTTGTTCTATAACAAGTTCCTTTAAATAGGGCTACTAAAATAGTATGCTGGTTGGTAATGGTTATTTGATAAAGTCCGGTTGATTTACCATTGTGAATTTCTTGGGCTTCAGCAATTAGTACATCGCCAACAAATACCGGTTTTATAAAATTGATGGCGGTATCCAATGCCAGAGATAAAATATTCCTGCTATTACATGCAAAGGCAAAACAGCTGTCTGCAAAGGAAAATGCAATGCCGCCATGCACCACACCAAGACCATTAATCATTTCGGTACGAACCGTCATTTTTATCTGACTATAGCCTTCCTTTATCACCAACAATTCTATACCCAACCATTGGCTAAATAGATCCTGCTTCATTATTTTATTAACCACTTCAACTGCAAATACATCTTTTTCATTTTCCATTTTCCGACAGTATATTTATTCAAAAATTTATTTTAGACCTTAATAAAATACCTTTAGTTTCCGGTAAAAATTGGTGTACGTTTTTCAAAAAAAGCAGTAATACCTTCTTTGTAATCAGTTGTATTGGCGGCATTAAATTGAAGCTCGTCCTCCAGTTTTAATTGCTCTTCAAAACTGTTATGGAAAGATGCGTTTAATGCTGCTTTTGTATAGGCTAAACCTTTAGTAGGCATTTGAGAAAGCAGTATTGCAATATTTTTACTTTCGACTTCAAAAATATCTTCCGAAAAATATTTATAGATCATACCCATTTTTTCTGCAGCTTCTGCGCTTATTTTTTCTCCTGTCATCATTAATGCAGCAGCTTTTTGCCAGCCAATTAAACGGGGTAATATAAATGTTC
>JAYTHI010000136.1:0-5460 GCA_043732685.1 Ferruginibacter sp.
CCTCAAAAAATGTGCTGTATTATTTTAAAATTACAAGGCATGATATTAGCTCGATGAAGGATAGTTGCAGAATTAACCGTATGCCAAGTATTTTGGATGAAATAATGAATAAAAATTATTTTAAAAGATGAACAGTAATCAACGAAAAAACCAACAAAACGACCTCTTCGAAATATTGCCCCAGGCGATTTCTACCCTAAAAAAGAATTTAATTCAGCCTATTTTTGGTGATAACCGAACCAATAAATATGCAAACGAAAGGCCTCCGTTGAGAGAAGAATTATTTACCGCAGCCCAGTTGGAGCTGCATGCAAAAGCGCTATCAAAAAAACACCAACTAGTTACAGAACATGCATCTGAACAGCTTTTAAAACGATTGGCCGAAAACGAATCAATTTTATTGGAGGTGCACGCTGTGCTTACAGCTGCAGTAAAAAATAATGATCGGATAGTGCCTGCGGGAGAATGGCTACTCGATAATTTTTACCTGATAGAGGAACAAATTTATACCGGCAAAAAACATTTGCCAAAGGGATATTCTAAAGGTCTCCCGCAACTTTTAAAAGGTGAATCTGCAGGTTTACCAAGAGTTTATGATATTGCTGTAGAATTAATTTCCCATAGTGATGGGCATGCTGATATTAACAGTTTAACAGGTTTCATACTCTCCTATCAAACCAATACGCATTTAAAACTTGGTGAGCTGTGGGCAGTACCCATTATGTTAAGGCTCGCACTTATCGAAAATCTCAGAAGGCTTTCCATCCAAATTTCAAGCGATATCAACAATAAAACACTTGCCAATAAATGGGCAGATAATATGATTGATGCGGCGGAAAACGATCCCAAAAATTTAGTGCTGGTAATTGCTGATATGGCAAGAAGCCAGCCGCCGATGGATAGTTCATTTATAGCTGAATTAACCAGACGGCTACAGGAGAAAGGCAGTTCACTCTCTTTACCGCTTAACTGGATTGAACAAAGATTATCTGAAGACAGTCTGACGAGCAACGAATTGGTTCATCAGGAAAATCAAAAGCAGGCTGCAGATCAGGTTTCCATCAGTAACAGCATTACAAGCCTGCGTTTTTTAAGTACCACAGACTGGAGAGAATTTGTAGAAACTACCAGTATTGTGGAAGAGGTTTTGCGCCGGGATGTGGACGGCGTATATCCAAAAATGGATTTTTTTACAAGGGATAGTTATAGGCATGCGATAGAAAAAATTGCCAAAAACAGCACCTTAACAGAACACCAGGTAGCCATGCTAACCCTTCAATGGACAACTGAAAATGCTGGCAAAACCAACGATATAAAACGCAGGCATGTGGGCTATTATCTTAGCGGCAAGGGCTTATTGAAACTGCAAAAGGCCGCAAAAATGCACTACAAAACCTATGACTATTTAAAAAAAATCTTTAATAAAGTACCGTTTCTTTTCTACGGCGGCAGCATAACAATTATAGCTGCTTTTATATGCTGGCGATTGATGTATTCCATTTATGGCGATGGTTTTGAAGGATGGAAATTGGCGGTAGCGGGTTTAATAATTTTTATTGCCACCAGCAGTTTAGCCGTTGCAATTGTTAACTGGCTTTCTACTTTACTGGCTACACCATCTTTATTGCCAAGAATGGATTTTTCAAAAGGCATACCCGAAAAATATCGTTCCATGGTAGTTGTGCCTACCATACTCAGCACACCAAAGGGAATCAACAACCTAATTGAAGGACTGGAAGTGCGGTATTTGGCCAATAAAAATGATAACCTGCAATTTGCCCTATTAACAGATTTTTCAGATGCGCCTATTGCTACCCTGCCCGAAGATGAAAGCCTCATTCAACTGGTACGAGACAAGATTATTGAACTAAATAGAAAATATGGCAGACCACAAAATGACACGTTTTTTCTTTTTCACAGACCCAGAAAATATAACCTTAAAGATAAAATTTGGATGGGTTATGAGCGTAAACGTGGTAAACTTGCAGATTTAAATGCTTTGATATTGGGCAAAGGGGGGGAAGCATTTTCGCTCATTGTTGGTGAAGCAAGTATTTATACCACTATAAAATATATTATTACACTTGATACAGATACTTTATTACCCAGAGATGCAGGCTGGAAAATGGTCGCTACAATGGCCCATCCGCTTAATAAGGCCTGTTACTCGGCTAAGAAAAAACGCGTTACTGAGGGATATTCAATTTTACAACCAAGAGTTTCAAATAGTTTACCCGGCAACAACAGTTCAATTTATGCAAAAATACATGGCAATGAACCTGGTACAGATCCTTACACCAGGGCAATTTCTGATGTATACCAGGACTTGTTTAAGGAAGGATCTTTTATAGGAAAAGGTATTTATGAGGTGGCTATTTTTGAGCAGACTTTCAGCAATATATTTCCTGATAATTCTATTTTAAGTCATGACCTTTTAGAAGGATGTTATGCCCGGTCAGGATTAATTACAGACATTCAACTTTATGAAGAATACCCCAATAAATTTAGTGCCGACAGGCAACGCAGGCATCGCTGGATAAGGGGCGACTGGCAGATAGGCAATTGGATTTTACCTTTTGTACCGGGTGTAAACCATAAAATTGTTAAGAACCCATTATCACTACTATCCAAATGGAAAATTTTTGATAATATCCGCAGAAGCCTGGTGCCGCAAAGTTTGTTGCTGCTTCTTTTGTATGGATGGGTTTTATCCGGTCATCCATTTTTTTGGATTGCTATAATTTCGCTCATTGTTTTATTACCCTCTATATTTAGTTTTATTTGGTCGCTATTTATTAAACCTGCAGATGTAATTTTTTCGCAACATTTAATTTTTTCCTTCAGGTCTGCAAGCGATAATTTTTATCAGCATTTTATTGATCTTATCTGTTTGCCCTACGATGCTTTTGCAAATAGCCATGCCATTTTGGTTACACTCTGGCGAATGTTTATAAGCCATAAAAATTTGCTACAATGGAATCCGTACCACAGTACCCTATTAAATAAAACAACCATTTTAGAAGCCTATGCCTATATGTGGATCAACCCCGTACTGGCTATCTCCTTATTTATTTATTTGTCCATAAATGATCCGCTGTCGTTGGTTTTTGCAACACCATTTTTTGCATTGTGGATTGCAGGACCTTTTGTAGTATGGTTTATTAGTAAGGTTGCCACATTAAAAGCAGCTGTTACAACGCAGGATCAAACAATATTTTTAAGAATAATTGCCAGAAAAATATGGAGCTTTTTTGAAACTTTCGTGGCAGAAAAAGACAATTGGCTACCGCCGGATAATTATCAGGAAGACCCGGTAGAAAGAATTGCGCACCGAACTTCCCCCACTAATATAGGTATGTGTTTATTGGGAAACCTTACGGCACACGATTTTGGCTATATAACTACACAGGAAGTTATTAACAGAACCTCCAACACACTGGATACCATGCAAAGGATGGATAAATTCAGGGGACATCTTTATAATTGGTATGATACGGAAACTCTGATACCCCTTTTGCCAAAATATATTTCAACCGTGGATAGCGGCAATCTTGTAGGCCACCTTGTAACCATGCAACAGGGCTTATTATTATTGGCAGATGAAAAAATATTTTCAACAAATGTTTATGCAGGTATTCTTGATGCCATAAGAATTTTAATGGAAAAATCACCGGCAGCAAAAATATTGGAACCGCTTATTGAAGAAATAAAAACCGAACATATTCTAAATTGTACTTTAGCAAAAGAAATAATTCCCTGCCTTGAAAAACTGGAAAATTCTTTTACTAAAATAATTATTGAACTTGATTTTGAACCTGATACAGAAGAGGATATCTGGGCACAAAAGATAGCCGTCCAAATTGAACAGGAACAACAGGAATTGATTTCCTTTATGCCCTGGCTTAAACTAAAAGACATACCCGAAAAATTTATTCATCTATTACCTGATCTTGATAATATTCCAACCATTAAAGAAATTAGTAAAATAGAGGAAAATCTTTTACAAAAAATAGTTACTGCCTACTCGCCTGAAAATACCGATATAGAAAATGAATGGCTAACTAAACTAAGAGGCTGTATTACCGAGGCAGCAAGAAGGGGTAAGGAAGTTTTATTAACACTTGACAGACTGGCTTTAAAATGTTTTAATCTGTCTGTAATAGACTATGATTTTTTATACGATAGTTCCCAACATCTTTTAACTATTGGTTATAATGCAGATGAACAGCGCAGAGACAACAGCTATTACGACCTGTTGGCATCGGAAGCCAGGCTCACTACTTTTATTGCCATTGCACAAGGAAAATTACCCCAGGAAAGTTGGTTTTCCTTAGGCCGTCAGTTAACCAACCTTGGGTCGGCTCCCATACTTTTGTCCTGGAGTGGCTCTATGTTTGAGTACCTGATGCCCCTATTGATTATGCCCACTTATGAAAATACTTTATTGGACCAAACTTATAAAGCAGTGGTTCAAAAACAAATTGATTATGGTAAGAAGAGAGGCGTTCCATGGGGTGTTTCAGAGTCGGGTTATAACATGGTAGACGCACAACTTAATTACCAATACAGGGCATTTGGTATACCAGGCCTGGGCTTTAAACGCGGCTTGGGAGAGGATCTTGTAATTTCGCCATACTCTACAATAATGGCATTAATGGTGGCACCTGAAGATGCCTATGACAATTTACGTGTACTTAAAGCGGCCGGTTTTGAAGGTCGTTACGGTTACTATGAAGCAATTGATTATACCGCCGCAAGGCTTGTAAGAAGACAAACCTTTTCTGTAATTAAATCTTTTATGGCCCACCACCAGGGCATGAGTTTTTTAGCCCTGGCATATGTATTATTCGATCGCCCGATGCAGGCCAGGTTTGAAAGCCAGGTGCAGGTTAAAGCAACCTTACTTTTACTGCAGGAAAGAATACCGCGGATCAGTTCCTTTTACTCTCCCAGTCTGCACACAGATGACATCAGTGTAAACCCCGGTACCGATACTTCCATGCGCGTGATCAATACGCCAAATACTGCTATTCCGGAGGTACAATTATTATCCAATGGCAGGTACAATGTTATGGTTACTAATTCGGGTGGCGGTTACAGCAGGTGGAAAAATTTAGCATTAACCCGCTGGCGCGAAGATTGCACCTGTGATAATTGGGGCACCTTCTGCTATATACGCGACCTGGAAAATGATGCCTGGTGGTCCTCCTCTTACCAACCATCCTTGCAGGAAGGAGAAAATTATGAGGCGGTATTTTCTCAGGGCAGGGCCGAATTCCGTCGTAAGGATCTTTCTTTAGAATCACATACAGAAATAGTAGTATCTGCAGAAGATGATGTAGAACTTAGAAGGATACATCTTACCAACAGAACCCGCAAAAGAAGAATCATTGAGATAACAAGTTATGCAGAAGTTGTATTGGCTATTGCAGCGGCAGATGAAGCCCATCCTGCTTTTAG
>JAYTHI010000137.1:0-1550 GCA_043732685.1 Ferruginibacter sp.
TAGCTCCAGTAATAAATATTGTTTTCATCCTGCCTATTTTTAGTAAATTAGTAGTTGTTTGAAGTTTAAAATCTTATAATAATTATACTCCTATTGCTATTTCAAGCATATTGATTTTGTGTATTTAGCTTAATGAGTATTAACTAAATATTTTTTGCCTGTTTATTCATACACCAACATGAATATAATTATCAATTATTTGAAGCCTATTTTAAGGCTTTATTGTTTTGTCTTTTAACAAAGTGCCTTCTGAAGAATAAAAAAGATGATGCTTTTCTTTCCCATTTTCTACTTCCACTCTATATACTTTCATTTTATCCAAATCAGTATCTCTGAAAATCTCTTCTTTATCTTTAGATATTTTCCAGGTACTATACTCACCTTTACTAATGGCTGATGTTACTGATACTGGAAGATCAGAAGTTATTTTTTTATGAGAAGCTATTTTTTTACCTTCTTTTGAATAGATAATTTTGTGTGGTACTTTATCTTTCGTAAACTCAACTATATAATATTCTGGATTTTCATATTCAAACAAATATGGATTGTAGCCATACCAATCATTTTGGTAGTCAAATTCAGGGTAACCGTACCAATTTTCGTAGGTTGTAGCTGATAATGGAAATTCTTTATAGTAAGTTTCAGTTACCCCGGCAGGCACTTTGGTTTTGGCAATTTTTGCAGGTTTTTTACCACAAGATTCTGTTGTTTTTACAGTTGTTTGACCATAAGTGCTAAAGTTAGCCGATAATACCATTAGGCATACTGCTAATATTTTAATTGTTTTAGTTTTCATATTTGTAATTATTATTTTAAGTTTAAAAAAACGAGAGGAATTTCCTCTCGTTCTATAATTAGATTTAGTCAATTAATGCGTAATCATACTCTACCTCTAGTTCATTATCAACTGTCCAAATGCCAGGAGTATTCCAAGCAATTCGTCCGGCTTCATCTTTCTGATACCAAGAACTTACAGTACCCGATAATGTAACTTTAGTTCCAGAAACTGAAACATCAATATCTTGTGTATTAATAGACCAGTTGCGGCTTAAAGCATCTTCTACTTTTGTTTTCTCAATTTTATCATGAGACTCTGGTTTAATTGTAATTTTATTTGAAACACCAGTTACGCCTAATAAATTTTTAACTGCGTTTTTAACAGCTTCTTTTTGAAAATTCCAAGTTAATTCTCCTTCTAAAGTAATCCAGCCTTTTTCAACTTTTACTTTTACTTTATCGGCAGGAACTTCCCAATTCCATTTGATAGCATTTAAAACTTCAGTAGCAATTTCATTGTCATCTTTTTTAGCCCAATCAGTGCCAAATTTAATTTCAAGTTTTTCCACTACTGCTTTCACGCCTGCTACGTTTTTAGCAGCCATTTCTGCTTCCGATTTTTTAGCATAACTATTTACAACTCCTGTTAATGTTATTACGCCATCTTTTGCTGTTACTCCAACTTCTGCTGCATTCAACAACGGCTCCCATTTGATAGCGTTTTGAACGTCTTTTTGTAATTCTTCGTTAGTTTTCATTTTTTTATTTTTTAT
>JAYTHI010000138.1:0-5422 GCA_043732685.1 Ferruginibacter sp.
TAAACCTGATTGTATAATTTAATCGGATCAGGTTGATAATTCGCAAAAGCATTATTAGCCTAAGCTGTTTAATTTTTAGATAAGAAAAACTTACTTCAAGGGTTTCAATTCGCAGTTGTATTTGTGCCTGGTAGCTACAATTTAGTAATGAAAATATACATTTCCAATAAATGATGCCTTTTGCAGAACGCCTTTAAAAACACCAGTAATTGCATAAGCCGCCGCATTGGGTTCGGTCTGCCCTAACGGATTCAACAAAAATGCGCAGCATGTTTTTGTAGAAAGTAGCCAATGGAGCGGCGTTGCAGTTACGCAGCCCGTCGGCTGCGGAGGCAAAGGGTATGAGGAAAAAACTGGTTCTGAATTCTTAAAAATGCCGCTTACAAATTACATCACTTAAGAAATAGTCGCGTTTTAATGTTAACTAAGGATACTTATTGACAGTTATATTTTTAACCCGCTACTTTTAAAAAGTTAAAAAAAACCTTAAAAAAAGCAGGTTTTCGAATGAGCTGTCTAATCCTATAATTTAAATTAGGTGTTTTACAATTTAAAATTAATCCAATGACAACACTTTATTTCTAACCAGGAGACAGGCACCAATAATACCCGATTGTTCGCCTAAGTTAGACATGAACATTTTGGTATCACTATTAACTAGGTTAAGCGAATATTTATTTATAGCGCTTTTTATGGGCAATCGAATAAACTCGCCGGCATTAGAAAGACTACCGCCTAAAATTACCAGCTCCGGATTAAAAATATTTATCAGCAAAGCAATGCCCCTGCCAATATTTGAACCAATTATGCCAATTAATTCAATCGCCAAAACATCATCATTATTTGCCGCAAAAATAATATCGTCCATTTCAATATCTTCAACATTACTTTTTGTGGCAGTAATAATTGAAGTAGAACCTTCTTTAATTTTATCTTTAAACATTCGGGTTAATGCCCAACCGGAAGCTTCAGTTTCAAGACAACCTTTTTTACCACAATGGCAAAGAATTTCATTGTTAAAGAGTGGAATATGACCAAATTCTCCGGCGTAGCCGGATTTACCATAATAAATTTTTCCATCAATAAATATTCCCAAACCAATTCCATAATCAAGGTTTAAAAACAATACATCTTTTTCCGCCTTGGCAATTCCGCCTGCACTAAATTCTCCGCAAGCCATTGCTTTAGTATCATTTTCAAGAAAAACTGCAATGCCCACTTTTGCTTCTATAATTTTGGTAAGGGGCTCTTCTTCAAAATAAAAAAAACTGTAACTATAGCCCGAAGTATGGTTAACGCGACCTGAAAGATTTATACCTATACCCAATATTTTTTCTTTTGGAACAAGGGACTCTTTTATAAACCGGTTAATTAGGGAGCATAAATTCTCCAAAGACGCTTTGGTATTATCAAGTTGATAGGGTATCTTCTTTGAAATTTTTACAATATTTTTACTCAAATCAGTCAACCCGATATTGAGGTGATTTTTTTTTACATCTACTCCGATAAATAACACGGAATCCGGAATTAAACCATACAAATTGGGTTTACGACCGCCGCTTGAATCAATTTTTCCATTATCCTGAACCATACCATCCTGTATAAGATCATTCAATAAATTGGTAACCTTTGGAATACTTAGATTTAATTCTTTACATAAATCCGCAATTGTTGCACTTCCGGTATTGGCAAAATAAGCAATGACAGTTTTTTTTAAATTGATGTTTTTATAGGCAACACCTGTTGCATTCTCGCTATTTAATTCTTCAAAAAAAGTTTTTGCCATATTAATTTATTTTAGAAAGTTCAAGCCAAATTGTAATAGTTTCGGTTGAAAGATAATAAATTTTTTTATAAAAAAACCTACTATTTAAGGTAGTACAATAGGATATAGTGTTTTCTAAAAAATAACCACTCTTATTATATTAGATTAAATTCCACTATATTTTATTGAATAAAATCGGCTACTGCCCTATTATATTATTAAAATTTTATTACTAAATTTAAAATTTTAACGATAAACATTTTAAAGAAATTTTATTATAAAATAAATGTTAATAAATAAATTTAAAAACTATTGTTTCTTTTAAATAATTGTTTTAAATTGCTAACAGTTAGTTTTAATCGTCCTTTTATCTCAAAGTAAAATCACTTACTAATTTTTTTCAATTACGCTATTTAACCTAAAATTTATTTTATGTATTCAAAGCTATTTTCGAAAAGTATTAAAATTATGCTCCTGCTGTTATTTTTAACTAATTGCCAGCTAATAGTAGCACAAAATCAAATTTCGGGTAAAGTAATTGGAGAAGATAAACGACCAATTGTAAATGCCTCTGTTCAAATAAAAGGAACTAAAATGGGCGGTGTATCAGATGAGGAAGGGAAATTTTCTATTTCAGCAAAACCTTCAGATGTATTAATTATTTCTTTTACCGGTTACCGGACGCAGGAAATAAATGCAGGCAATCAATCTTCAATAATAGTTACCTTATCTCAAACCGGTAATTCTTTAAACGAAGTTGTGGTAACCGGGTACACCACCCAATTACGAAAAGATATCACCGGTTCGGTTGCTACTGTAAATGTTACTGCTGCCAAACTATTACCGGTATCAAACTCTGAACAATTGTTGCAAGGTCAGGCTGCAGGTGTTAATGTACTTACATCAGGTGTACCGGGAGGAAGTAATTTCGTTAGCATTCGGGGAATACCTTCCTTTGGAAATTCTTCTCCTTTATATGTTATCGATGGTGTTCAATCCAGTTCAATGTCGGATATCAACCCGAATGATATTGAATCAATTTCGGTTTTAAAAGATGCCGGATCTGTGGCAATTTATGGCGTTAGCGGAGGCAATGGTGTAATAATTATTACTACAAAAAGAGGCAAATCGGGTATCTCTACTTTAAACTATGATGCATTTTATGGCATTACTCAACCCTTGCCCGGCAATGTTTTTCACCAGCCTGATGTTGATGTAATGGCGAAGTATTATTTCAAAATTAATCCACTTTCGCAATTTTATGCAGGAGGAACGATTCCTGATTTTGGCTACCAGCAAAGTGGTGGTGCCAAAGGTTTCGCTATGGCAGGTAACCCGGCAGTTGATCCTGCAAAATACAATTATGATCCCACGGATGGGACAGGCCCGGCAAACGATTATTTAATTCAGGCATTTAATAAAACAGGCAGAGGAACAGATTGGTTTCACGAGGCATTTAAAAATGCACCTACACAAAGCCATTCCTTAACAGCAAGCGGTGCCAATAATAAAAATGCCTACCTATTGTCTTTTCAATATTTAGACCAACAGGGAACCTTAATTAATACGTATAAAAAACGCGTATCGGTAAGGGTAAACAACACTTTTAATATCAGTAAAAATATTAGAATCGGAGAAACTTTACTGGCAAATTATAGCCAAACACCCGGTAATTTTTTAAACCAAAATGAAGGAAGTCCAATTGCATTTATAGCAGGCGCCTCCCCCATTATTCCGGTTTATGATATTAAAGGAAATTATGGAGGTGGTTATGCTGGTCCGGGTGATGTTGCTGCAAAAAACCCCATTGCATTACAGCGGTACACAGCAGATAATTATTATAAAAACTGGAGTATACAGGCAACAGGTTTTGCAGAAGTAGATTTTTTAAAACATTTTACAGCACGTTCTGCCCTTAGTTATACAAGCATTAACGACTATTCAAAAACCATCAGTCATAATTTATATTTCGATATCATTGGCCATAACCTTCCCAATGGTGTTGGCGAAGGATCGGGGTATAGTTTACAGCGACAGTTTACAAATACAGTTGTGTACAATAACACCTTTGGAATACATGCCATTAAAATATTGGGTGGTGTAGAACAAATTAGGGGCAATGGTGCCGGTGTTGGCGGAGGAGTTAATAATTTATTTTCTTTAAACCCCGATTATGTTACCCTAAGCAACGGTACAACCAACGTTGCCAATTATAGTTATGTGGCGCAACCCTTTGCCATTAATTCTTACTTTGCCAGGCTGGATTATGCCTTTAACAGCAAATATCTTTTAGGAGCAACTATTCGCAGGGATGGCTATTCGGGCTTTGTTGGCGACCAGACCTATGGAAACTTTCCCTCTGTTTCTTTGGGCTGGCGCATTTCTCAGGAAAATTTTATGAAAAATATTAATTGGATAAATGATCTTAAAGTTAGAGGAAGTATTGGAACAGTTGGTTCTAAAGCAAATGTTCCGGGAAGTAATGCTTATTCGACTTATAGCTCAGGCCCGGCGACAGGCGCCTATTCTTTTAATGGCACCACCCTGGTCAATGGTTTTTATCAGGTTCAATTAGGCAATACTAAAACACATTGGGAAAGTGATAAAATAGCTAATATAGGTTTAGATGCAACACTGTTTAATAATGCGTTAGATTTTACAGTAGAATATTATAAAAAATCTATCAGCGGATTGTTGTTTCAGCAACCCCTGTTGGCTACCTATGGTGCCGCGGCTTCTCCTTATATAAATATTGGAAATATCGAGAATAAAGGATTAGATGCCGTGGTTAATTACCACTTTAAATCCGGTAAAGATTTTAAGTTTAATATCGGTATTAATTTTACCACCTATAAAAATACGGTAATGTCGGTGCCCGGAGATTATTTTGATGCCTCCTATTCGTCTAAGGGTTATTATTCAAGAAACCAGGTTGGCCATCCTGTCGGTTCCTTTTTTGGATACGAGGTTATTGGGTATTTTAAAGATGCTGATGATGTAACCCGTTCGCCAAAACAACAGGATGCAGCCCCCGGCGTTTTTAAATATAAAGATGCCAACAAGGATGGAAAAATATCACCTGAGGACCGTACCTTTTTTGGCAATCCAAATCCAAATTTTACAGCCGGTTTAAACCTTGGTGCAAGTTTTAAAAACTTCGATTTCTCAATGTTTATGTATGGCTCTCAAGGCAATAAAATAATGGCCTACCGTCCAGGCTTAACCCTTGACCAGGTTAATAATTCCTGGACGCCGGATAACCTGAATCCAAAATATCCCATAGCATCAGCTGCCTCTAACTTTAGTACTTACAGTGTTATAAATTCCTGGAATATGGAAGATGGATCTTTTCTTAAATGCCGGTATATTAATTTGGGCTATTCCTTTCTTCCTGCAGTAATTAAAAGAGCAGGTCTCAGCAAGTTGCATATTTACGTACAGGTTGTAAATGCATTTACCTTAACCAAATATAGTGGGTTGGATCCTGAATTAACTCCCTCTGCATCCAACCTTGGTCCCAATCAGCAAAGCGCAGGTTTTGGTGTTGATTATGGCAACTATCCAAATAACGAAAGAAAAATAATTTTTGGGTTAAACGTGACACTTTAAATAATTATAAAATTAATTGTATGAAAAAAAATATTGTATTTCCTGCAG
>JAYTHI010000139.1:0-5422 GCA_043732685.1 Ferruginibacter sp.
GATATTGTCTTAATTAGGTCTAGACGATAGTGTAAGTTTTTAATTATTTAATTTGAAAATAAAAATCTTGATATTATTAGGTTTAGTTTTTATAACAGCTGCTGCTTTTATTAATCCTAAACCGCTGCATAAATTACATTATTTAAAACTTATAATTCCTAAAGGATGGCCTTTGCCGGCGAGCGATATTTTTGCTGATAATCCTTTAACCAGGGAAGGATTTGACTTGGGCAGAAAATTATTTTATGATGGCCGCCTAAGTAAGGATGGCAATTTTTCCTGTGCAGGTTGTCACCAGCAATTTGCAGCATTTGCAACTTACGATCATGATTTTAGCCATGGCTTTAACAACGGTTTTACTACCCGCAATGCCCCGGGTCTTTTTAACCTTGCCTGGCAAAAAGAATTTCATTGGGATGGCGGAATCAACCATTTAGAAGTTCAACCCCTAACGCCGCTTACTGCTCCAAATGAAATGGCGGAAAGCCTTTTAAATATTGTAGAAAAATTAAAAGCAGACTCCTCTTATGTTACCTATTTCTCTACTGCTTTTGAAGATGGACGGATTAATAGCCAGCACCTGCTTAAAGCGTTGGCGCAATTTACAGGCAGCATACAGTCTTACAATAGTAAATATGATAGGGTAAAAAACGGGGAAGATAGTTTTAGTATAAGCGAGAAATTGGGCTATACTACATTTTTGCTCAAGTGTAATGGTTGCCATAAAGAACCCCTTTTTACAGACAATTCATTTCGCAATAACGGTCTTTCCTTAAATAGCCGGTTGGCAGATAAGGGCAGGATGGTTATTACCATGGATCCGAAAGATTCTTTAAAATTTAAAGTACCTAGTTTAAGAAATTGCTCCGTTACCTTCCCCTACATGCATGATGGCCGTTTAATTAGTCTTGGAAAAGTTATTGACCATTACACAACGGGTATAGATACTTCACAAATAACCCTGGATCCATTATTGAAAAAGAGACTTCAAATATCAGCCCAGCAAAAAGTAGACCTGCTATCTTTTCTGATGACTTTAAAAGATCAAAAGTTATTAAAGGAAGAAAGATACAATCAACCCTTTTAGCGATAGGGATTTCCCTTGTAATACCGATATATAAACCATAAGAAAGAAACAAATGCCGGTAATCCAAGTGTTGATGGCAAGCATTTGATGAAAGAAGACATTTTTATATTTTTATCAGTAACTGCTTTATCAATAAAAATATTATTAAGGGCAAATCCAAACAGTGCGGTTGTCCAGCTTAACAGCAACACCGGAAAAAGAATGCCTGCATCAACCCTAAGTTGACTCCAAATAAATATATTGTATTTTGGAATTAAAAAAATAATAATGCAAAGTAATATACAAGATAATAGGCTAAGGGTTAAAGAGTATTTCCATAATTTCATGGTGGCAAAATTTTGATACAAGAAAAATGCTCGGTTTTAATATACATTACCGAACGATTACCATAAAAAATTATTGCATACGTTTATCCTTGAGTGTCTGTAATATTTGTTGTTCTTTATCTGCTGCAGTCTTTTGATTTGCCTGATCCCTTAAATTATTGGTAATGTCATTATCCAATTTAATTTTCTTTTTTTCAAGGTCTTGCCCGTCATTAATAATACTGTTTAACTTTTTAGAAGTTTTTTCAGTTAATTTTTCCTGATCGGCAATTTGTTGTTCCAGGTCATAGGCCGCAACTTTTGAAGTAAGTGCATCCAGGTATTTTTTTCCACTTTGTATAACCTGGGCATTGGTAGTATCGCCAATAAACTTATCATATCCGGCAGAAACAAGCAGCGTAACCGTGGTGGCATCTTTTTCTTTTCTGCTTTTGCGACTGGTTTTAAAGTACAAATCGTAGCTATCATTGCCAAATTCCGGCAAACGCACTCCTTTAAAGGTCAAATATCCTTTATTATTATTACCCCGGTATCCTAATTTCATCAATTGGTCTTCAATTGTTTTGGTAACCGTTTTTTCAGGAAAGGGAATATCATTTTCAATACCCGGTGTTTTATTTTTTTGATATTCAGCTGTAACAAGGTGCGATTGTGCATTTGCTGTAGTAAAAAATATTACAGCCATTAAAATGGTAAAAATCTTTTTCATATACTTTTATTAAGTAATAATGAAATTAAACAAAAAAACACAAAAGGCTTTAACGGGTTTAGGGTATTTAGCTTTATTTATTCTGTAACTATAACATTATTAAGGTTATACAAACCTTTGGATACAGTATTAAATGTAGATTAAATAAAAATGACAGGGTAGGCTTTCAAAAGATAGAAAATTTCCATTTAAAAGCTTAGGCAGGAAGTGTGCAAAAGTCCCCTTATTTGAGGCTTCTTTTTGTGTAGAGCTGTCTTTTGAATTACAAACCATACTTGTATTTTTTTATTTTTTGCTTTGAAAAAAATTTGACGCTGATGCTATGGCAACTTTGAAACAGATTCAATATTTTATTTAAATTCGCCAATGCTCAAACACCCCACGGGGCAGTATTGCAGCCGAAAGTGCGCGGTTAATTTACCCTAATAAAATAATCTAAACAAGGACAAGGCCTGAAATTAAATTTTATACAAGTAAATTTGTTTCTAAACTATTATTATCCTTGAGTAGTATTAAAAATCTAGCATCGCAGACAATTTGGTACGGTCTTAGTTCAATTGCGGCACGGCTTATAAATTACTTGCTTACCCCCTACCTTACGCATGCCCCTAATATAACACCGGCCGATTATGGTATTATGGCATTGGTTTATTCGGCATTACCCATCCTTAATATAGTATTTACCTATGGTTTTGAAACAGCTTATTTTCGATTCGCTGCTAACCCCGATAACAAGGATACCATTTACAGCACTTCTTTTTTATCCCTGTTTTTTTCTACCCTAATTTTTACCTTTCTTTTATGGACTACGCGCAACAGCTTTGCAAATAGTATTGGTCTTAGTAATTATCCGCAAATAATACAACTTGCCATATTTATTGTTGCTTTTGATGCCATCAGCAGGATACCTTTAGCCAGTCTTCGGCAACAAGGCCGCCCGGTAAAGTTTGCGTTTGTAACCATTGCAGGTATAGGCTTTAACATTTTCTTTACCTGGTTTTTTATAGGCTATTGTTCACAGGCAGTTAGTAAGGATGCCAATAGCTGGGTAAGTTTATTTTACGATACCAAAACAAACCCCATAGTATATGTAGTATTGGCCAACCTTATTCAGTCGATTATAACACTATTGCTTTTATCCGGTGAAATTGCCAGGGTTCGATTTAAATTTAATACCCGGTTATGGAAACAGATGATGGTTTATTCTATGCCATTAATTATTGTAGGTATGGGCGGTATGGTTAACGAAACCTTTGACAGACTGATGTTGCGCTGGTGGCTGCCCGGCGATGTTTTATTCAGGGAAACCCAGGTTGGTATTTACGGTGCCTGTTATAAATTATCCATCCTCATTACTTTATTTATTCAGGCCTTTAGGATGGGGGCAGAACCTTTCTTTTTTAAGCAGGCAGAGGGACAAAATCCCCAACGGGTTTTTGCAAGGGTGATGAAATTTTTTGTGATCATCATTTGTATTATGTTTTTAGCGGTAAGTCTGTACATGCCTATCTGGAAAAATTTTATTGGTCCCAAATACTGGGCTGGTTTATCGGTAGTGCCTATTTTGTTACTGGCCAATATGTTTATCGGCATTTATTACAATTTGAGTGTGTGGTATAAATTAGGAAACAAAACGTCGGCGGGCGCATGGATAACGCTTGGGGGAGCCTCACTAACTACCATCATAAATTATTTATTTATCCCCACCTATGGTTACTACGCCTGTGCATGGGCCACCTTTTTTTGCTATGGAAGTATGATGGTAGCCTCCTTTGTATGGGGACAAAAAGAATACCGAATCCCCTATGCCTGGAAAAAATTACTGGCTTATATTGTAATTGTAGTACTGCTGTTTTTTATTCACAAAGGCATTACCTCCCTCTGGCACAGCGATATTGTTGGATTAAGTTTTGCCACTTTATTAATCGCTTTGTATGTATGGTTTATTGGTACCGTTGAAAAAAAGGAATTACCCCAACTACCTTTAATTGGAAAATACTTTAAAATTTGAAGAGGTTCTTTTCCTTAAAATACATTCAGTTTTATCTTAATGTGTATTAAATAAACTATTTTGTAGGATAAATTAAATCGATCTAAGCGATGCGGAAATTTCTTCAAAAAATTGGACGTCCATTTTTTATTTGGCTGGCAGATAAAATTAGTGATGCGCCAAAAAAAGAAGCCGTTTTTAAATCGCTCAGCATTTTACACCATACCATCACCACCAAAAAATCTACCCGTGGCATTGTGTTGGACATAAACCTGCTTACCGATAATTTTATTATTTTTAGCGACCAGCATAAAGGAGACCGCGACACTGCAGATGATTTTACAAGTAATGAATTCAATTATATTGCTGCCCTGAATTATTACCGGCAATTACAATATAATTATATCAATTTAGGTGATGCAGAAGAACTTTGGAAGTACACACCAGAGCAGGTATTGCCTAAAAATACGGCAGCTTTAAAAGCAGAAGCTCAATTTCAACCCAACAAAAAATATTACCGCAGCTTTGGCAACCATGATCTGTTGTGGAAAAATAATCTGGACGTTTTATTACACCTGAAAAATTATTTTGACATGCCCCTGCCGGTTCATGAAGGCATTGTTTTAAGAACTATCGTTGGCGAAAAATTACCCCTGAATATCTTTTTAACCCATGGCCACCAGGGCGATAAAATGAGTGATAATAATCCGGTGAGCACCTGGATAGTCGCCCATATATGGTCGCCTGTTCAACGTTATTTAGAAATTAATATCAATACCCCTTCCAACGATTTTTTGTTGCGCGATAAACATAATAAACTGATGTACGAGTGGAGCAGTAATAAAAAAAATCTGCTGTTGATTACCGGTCATACCCACAAACCTGTTTTTGCATCCGGAAAATATTCAACAGATCCCTTACATAAAATTAATACCACCGAAGTTTCCGGAACCGTAAAACCCAGTTATTTTAATACCGGTTGCTGCTGCTTTAACGATGGCGACATCACAGGTATTGAAATAGCCAATGGCGCTATCCGCCTTGTAAAATGGCATACCAACCTGGGCGTTGCTGAACGAATTATTTTGGAAGAGAAAAATTTACAAGATATTGTGTCAGGTTTGACAGCAACAAAAATGTAAAGGCACAAAACTTTTACTTAAATTTCTTGTAGTATTTATTTAGTCATTTTTCAATAAAAAAATTACACATGCGTTTAATTGGATTAATTATTTGTTTACTAAGTTTTCTTTTAACGCAGGCCCAACAAGGAATATGGCGTGCTGAACTTGAAAGAAAAGACAGCAATG
>JAYTHI010000140.1:0-1536 GCA_043732685.1 Ferruginibacter sp.
GCTTGGCCTAAATTAACACCCATGCCTGCTTGATAACCATTGGTTCCTCCTGTTCCATAATTTAAAAATTTCACTCCTCCCGCTGGTCCAAGATCAAGAAGAGTCTTGGGGTTGGCTGTACCAATGCCAACATTGGATGTTGTTGTAAGCAAGCCAGGGGAAGCTACCCATTGAGCAAAGCCGTTTTTAGTATTGATTAACACCAGCAGGATAACGAAAAAAAATAATTTTTTCATGTGTGTATTTAAGGTTATGTATTGATAGGGTTAAGGGTATTATTAAAAAAAGATATTGGAGATAACTATTAAATTTTTAGCGTAGAATTACATAAAAAGACATTGGCCTAAGGCTAACGCTTAAAGTAGTATTCTTTCTTATTTAAATAAAAATGTAAATAGTTTTACAATAAAATCCAGCACTATGCTAAATTAATTTCGCGTTTCAAAATCTATTGGGGAAGTATTGAGTGCAGTTAGTTTATTGAAGGGAAGCAGTCAGTACGAATTACAAAACGAACCTACAACAAATTGCATTATAAAAGTTAACGAATGGTTAATCATTTCAAATTTAAATTAATCTAATAAGATTTTGATGGCTTAGGAAATACTAAAAGTTAATTTATTTTTGTTTAAAATAGCGCGTAAGGATACTTGGAGGAATATTATTTTATAAAAAAAATTGAGACTAATATCACCGAAACCAATTAATAAAATCATTTCAAAACAATAAAATTTAATAGAATGATATAGGGTTAAAAATAGTAACACAGTCACGATATTGTTTGCCTTTATCATGGCTATTTTTTCAGTAGCTTAACTTATTTTTGTTGTCCTATCTTACAAACCCTACTTACTATGAAATACTTTTTGTTGTTGCTATTTATGTCTCTGCAGTTTATTTCAGCAGCACAATACCCTGTAGACATGCACAACTTTCTTGTTGCTGATTATGGTGCAATAAATTTTAAAAATCCCAATCATAATTTAAAATTTGAAATCCCGCCGTGGACAATTGCCGGAGGTTGGCATACTTATTTAATTGTAAATGGAAGTGCCTGCTACAGCTTTAGCGCACCGGATAATCTAATTACAAACAATACCATTAATTGTAAAAAACTGGCTTTAAAATTAGCTGTTGAACCTGTTGAAAACTTACCCTGGAAGCGAAATTATTGCAGCATTTATACTGCTCATCTGATAACCCATCCAACAGAAGGAAATATTAATATTGGCTTTTGTCATGATGAAAATAAAAACGCATGCCATCAACAAAATACCATCAACCCACTAATAAAACCCCTGTGTGGAACCACTACCGACTATTCAGCTTACTTCGCTATGGTATCAGCCGTGTGGACACCTAATAATGAAAATACCAATTGGGGGCAGAAAATATACAACAATGACCTGGGCCCAATATTATGGCCTTCAGTAGGTTTTATTGCACCAGATGGTACCAACGCATCCGAGGGGTTGCTTCAACCCTCTTCAATTATTAGTGGAGGCTATATTTATATTTTTATTTGGGACAAGGGAC
>JAYTHI010000141.1:0-5396 GCA_043732685.1 Ferruginibacter sp.
ATTTCTTATTTAGCTTTATTTCACTTTAATAGCGAATTTGATAGAGTATTTGATAGAGTAAATTTGGGATCTATTCATCTGCCATCATATCCGCTCTGCTACTGTCAGAAATTTGATTAGTAACATCTAAAAAAGAGCTATGCATTTACCGATAAAAGCTGTCTGTAAATTAACTGAAATTAGAAGGGATAATACCGCTATTATTGGAATCCAATATTGCTTTTCGAGTAAAGTGAGAGTTAAGTTAGATTCAGGATTATCCATTAATTCTAAATTTTGGAACAGTAAAAAATGTTGCATTTCGGATACTTTGCCATGGAGTTTGGGGGACTTCAATGAATTAAATAAACAACTTAATGGTGAATTAAGAAAGGCTGAAGATATTATATCATTAGCTTTCCAACGAAATGAAAATCCCGCGGAATTTTTTAAGAAATATTATAAGTCTGATCAATCCATTGAATTTGTTACAAATGAAATAGATGCCAATAAACGCCTGGAGCGTTTAAATGATATAACTTTTAATAAAAATATTTATTTCCAAATTGATGATTACATAAAAGTAAAAACAAGGAAAGTTTCTGCCGATATGCCGAGAATCTATCGAAATATGAAAGATCATTTGCAGGCATTTGAAACCTTTTGTAAAAAGCCGATAAGTTTTGAAATTTTAAATTTAAATTTTTATGAGGAATTCGTTGATTATTTAACCTACGACTATGTAATTGCCAGACGGAAAAATAATCCGGTGGGTTTAAAAACAAATACTGTGGGTAAGACAATTAATCAGTTTAAAACTTTCCTAAAAGATCGTATTAAAAAAGGCCTTATTTCCGCTATTAATATGGATGACTGGATCGTAGACGACATCAAGGGAGAAATATGGAAGACAATACCTAGCTTGGAAAACTATTTTATGGTTTCAAGTTTAGGGAGAATAAAGCGGCTTGAATATGAAATGATATACCGTAATGGAGCAATTTACCTAAAAGAAGAAAAAATTATTAAGCCATCCATTGTGGTACATAAAAACAACTTTAAAAAAGATACCACCAAATTTTTAGTGAATCGTGTAGTACTACAGGGAATTAAATATAAACTGACAATTTCAAGGATAGTATATTATTGTTTTATTACACCTTTTAATCTTGATGATAATACAATTTTAATTCTTTGTAAGAATGGCGATGGTTTAAATATTTACCCTGAAAACCTGGTGAAGTCAACTTTTTCTGACAGGGCGAAAAGAGTTGTTGAAAAAGGAAGGATGGAAAGTACCTTTAAAAATTTACCAGAAGAGTTTAAGGCTAAGCAGAGAAACTCAATCATAAAAAAAATCAGTAAAACAGTTACACAATATTCTATAAAAGGAATAAAAATAAAAACTTTTGGCAGCGCTGCAGATGCTGAAAAAGGGTCGGGAGTTTTTGCAACTTCAATTGGACAAAGGGCTTCCAGGAAGGGTATTTCCGCAGGAGGTTATGTTTGGAGATGGGGTGAAAAAAATGTTGTTGACATTGAATCTTTTAAAATTGTTAGACAAATTCAAAACAGAATATTAAATGGTAAAAAGGTAACACAGTATGATTTAAAAGGCAATGTAATAGCCAGGTTCAATTCTCTGCAGGATGCTCAAAATGTATCCGGCGCCAATGGAAATGCCATTAGGCTCGTATTGAAAGGAGAGTATAAAAGTGCCAAAGGTTTCTTGTGGGTAGACGGCCACGGAAACGATATCATTGATTTATCAAAACATAAATGGGGTAAGCAGTCTATGGCTGAAACCCAATCAAAGAAAATTAAACAGCGATCACTAGAGGGTACGCTAGTGAGTAAATTTCCAAGTGTCAAAGAAGCTGCACTTTCCATAAATGTCACGGCTTCAGTTATTGTTGATGTTTGCAAAGGGAGGCAAAAGACTTCTGGGGGTTTTAGATGGGAATATAACTTTAATTAGTGCAAATGAAATGCGAATTATAGATTATGCAGGCGATAATACAAGACCACAAACCCTTAAAAAGGGATTATTTTTTGACAAGGAAAAAATATTCTATGGAAACGATGATTTTAATTTCTGTATAGTAGTTCCATTTTCTTATGACCAAAAAGTATTATTAAAGTATCTTAAATTATGGCCATAATGGAACTCTCCTATATAAAAATTAGAGGCGATATTTTCTTTTAATTAAAATAATTTTATACTTAAGACCATCATAAATTAATCCTGAGATCAAGGCTGTCACTGCTATTAATAAAACGAACAATTGAATCTTTGAATAGTATATTCCACTGACAACCCCTCCGATAAAAAAGAAGGTTATTATCGTTAGTCTTAACCTAATAGATGCTAATAATTTTTGTTTCTGGTATTTTGCCGTGTAAAAAAAAAGTTGGGATAGCTCTATTCCTAAATCAGTAAAAAGACCTGTAAGATGCGTTGTCCTTACAACTGAATTAGAAATTTTTGTTACCAGTGAATTTTGTAGGCCCATAGCAAGAAGCAAGCTGCAGGCAATAATATCCGGAAAATGCACAATAAGATACTTGCCATAAAATGCCATCAGAGTAAGTATTAACATTTCAACAAATATTGGAATAACAAAAATATAATGATCATTTCTTCTGCCAATAATTTCTGTTAGTAAACTTGAAATGAATGAACCAAACAAAAAAAAGAAAATATAAAGAAAATAAATAAACCCCTGCCAAAACTTTAATTTGAATACTTCATCTACAAAAAATGCAAAGTGACCAGTTACGTTAGTAGTAAGCCGCTGTACAGCTAAGAACCCTGCTACGTTTACTATACCTGCTACAAAAGACAATAACGATGCTATTTTGAGGTTGTGACTCAATGTCCTCGTTTTGCCTTGATGCCTGAACATAGATTATTGTTTTTTATAAGGAACTAATATATTTTAATTTTTGAAATAGTAATCATACAGCAGTTATCAAACCTACCTTTATTCGTTGAAGCATAAACTTAGCCATTCTAATATTGCTCCACTGTTGCGAATCTTTTCTCACAGGGCAAAACAGCGCTAGTTCACTAATAATCTTGTCAACAAATCTTGCGACTATGTGACCATTTACTTTATTTTGATGTAATGCATTAACAGCAGCATCGATAAACCTTTTTACCTCATCCTGTGAAGTGGAAAATAAAATTTTGTTGATTAATTTAACTTTGTATTCATCTAACGATAATGACATATTTATGTGGATTTATTTAAAACAACCTAAGCTTATCCAGTAAACCTGCATCTTGTTCAATGCTTTGTTCTGCAAATGCATGTTTTTGATTTCACTGCAAAATGCTGCGCAGGGCAGCATCTTGTAGTGGCTTTTGGTTTTATATAGGCTTTGGATAGTCTTTAAAAGTGTGAAATCCTTTTAAAGTAGGTGCCTGTTTAGCGGTTAAAGTGTTTACAATTCTATCTGTTCGTACTATAACAAATAAATTTAGGTGTACTTTTTAAAAATTATTTCAGGCATATTCATCTTGGCAAATTAATTTAAATACAAGCATTTCAGATCGGGTTTTTCCAATTTGCATCATACTTTACAAAAATAGACAACCAGACAGCCCTTGACAGTCTCATAAAGTAAGGTTGTAATAAAAGCATAAGTATAGCATTTCCTCCCAGCCACCAAAATACCCTATTGTCATCAACAGAAAACCCAATCAATACCCACCAGGCCACAAAAGTTGCCACTGAAAATGCAACCGTTAATGCGTAACTAACATAAGCAGTTCCATTGTAAAAACCCGGTTCAATATCTGTTTCTTGTCCGCAAAGAGGGCACTGATCATACATTTTCATAAAGGTTTTAAGATGAAAAGAATTATCATCTTTAAACATATTTCCTTCCCTGCAATGCGGACATTTATGGTTAAATACAGTCCATAAATAACCATGCCCCCGAGACTTAATTTTATTGTTCTTCATATTTTTATTAACTTAATTACTTAGCTTTTAGACAGCCCTGCCAGTAAGGTGTGGCAATTATAGTAGCAATAAATCCGGCGGCATATTTATAATTTGTGCACTGATCATTACCCCTGTTAATTACCTGTTTGTCTTCAAAATAGTGTAGTAATTTTTTAATGTATTTTTCTAAATTATAATTAGCTACTTTATTATTTACATGTTTCCGTAAATTGTAAATAATAATTTGTTCACAATCCAGGTATCCAAGTGCCTTTTTCAAATCAATATTGATTTCCATTGTTTCATTTTCGAATATCAGTCCCTTACCCATCTTAGATTTTTATCCAGAACTTTAAAAGATGATCCATTTGAGAACAAACCACTCTATAACTTTTTGGCACTTCATCTTCAAGGCTGTGGTAGGTAACTAGCTTCGTTCCTGAAGGTCTTTGTGCAAGCTGGGTATATAAATAATGGTTATAATAATTAAATAACTCGAGGGAGTATTCAATGCTGTTATCAATTTTATCCCTTCCTTCTAAATTTTCATAAAAAGAATTATAGAAATAAAAATGGTCGTAATTTCTGAAATCGATTTGTGTAAAGTTTCCCGTAATAAAATATGCATTCTTAATATTCAGTGCTTTTTTTGCAGTATTTGCTTCATAGGTTAGCCTTGCTCTTTGTTCTATTCCATAAAATTCAGATTGGGGTTTCACTTGTGCTGCTACCAAGCAAAACTTGCCTACACCACTTCCAATATCAAGAATCTTTGTATCATCTTCTGAGCCAAGGAAATTAGCCGATTTGGTTGCCACTTCTAAAGGTGTCCAATGTCGTTGTGCCAGTAATTGGATGGATGAGGGATAAATCATATTAAAATCTTTATCTGAAACAATCACATTTTTTTCAGAGTTTTTTTTATCAAGCAAAATCATTTTATTGTGTTTTAGGGTTTTTAGGATATTTATTCTTTAAATAATAGATTTCAGCAGGAATTAGTTCTTGCCGGTTGATTGGAAACAAAGGAATTATCATTGCTATCCATCCGTTGGTTTCAGCATATTGCAATAAAAGGTTGTTATTTTCAGATAACAATTTGTCATTTATTTCTACAATATTGCCGTCAATGGGCATATGCGCTTGTATTTTATAATCATTATACAAAATTGTTGCAATGACATCACCTTGCTTTTTGGGCGCGAATGGATCATTAAAAATTACCTCTTGAATTTCTTTGAAACCAGTTAGCTTAAAACTGCAGATACCTGTGTAAGCAACTTGATTCTGAAATTCAATCCATTCATGGTCCTTTGTGAAGAACAATTCTTTATTTCGGAGTTCTTCTTTATTAATAAGCAAAGTTATTTTGTTATTGCTCTCGTTTCAGTAAACATTATCACACAAAAAAGTGAGTTTTATCAGTTTTATTAAAGGTAATTTTGGCTCAACGATGAGTATTAA
>JAYTHI010000142.1:0-5364 GCA_043732685.1 Ferruginibacter sp.
CCATTGGCGTTTACACTATAATTCATGTTACCGATATTTACATCGCCGGTAGGTATCATTACATTGTTTTTTTGCACGGCGTCTACCACATCTGTTTGCGATAATCCGTAGGCCTGCAATTTTTCAGGATGCACATACATGTAGATGCGGCGAAGTTTACCACCAAATACTGCCGGTGCAATTACGCCTTTTACAGAACCCAGCAGGTTGCGCAATTGGAAGTAGGCGATATCGTACAATTCTTTTTCGGAAAGGCTATCACTGCTAACGGCCAACATCGCCAAAGGTGTTGAGGCCGTTGGGTCGTAAGGCATAACCATCGGGGGAACAGTTCCGGGGGGCAGATAATATAAATCGGACATAGCCAATGAAGTTACCTGCGACAGGGCGGTATTGGGATCAATGTCTTCTTCAAAAATATCTTTTACAATGCTTACACCAATCAGGCTCTTACTTTCTTGTCTTTGTATGCCACTTGCCTGGCCTGTCCACCTTTCAATACGGCTGGTAATATCGGATTCCATTACCTGTGTTGGCATTCCGGGGTACAAGGTAAGTACCTGAACAGCGGATGTTTTATAATTGGGTAAGATATCAACTGGCAATCTTTGTACGACCACAAAACTAATTACCGCTATTAATAACGATAATACCAGGATCAGGTATTTATTTTTAAAAGCTAAGGCTAACATGGGATTCTTTAATTACATGCAGGAAATAGTTTTAGCCTCTTTTAGACAGTAAAAACTATACGGCACAATGAATAACGCTTGGGTTAAAAACACAATCCCCTAGCCTGATAAACGGATTTTATCGGAAGGAGAAATTAGCCCAGGGGAGGACCGCGAAGCGTATGGTTTTGTAGTGGCGGACCAGCCCGGCAAGAAAACCTCGGGATTATTTTAGGTTCGGATAGGGAAACGATAAGCGAAAAATTCAATGAAGGGGGTAGAAGAAATACATCCGCGCCAAAATTATTGTAAAAATGCGCTTGTTGGAATTGCTTTTCCACCTGTAGGTTGTAGCAATTAAATTCTTGTTGTTGAATAGTAAAGAGGCAATGATTTACTTCAGCGGTGTTGCGATTATGCATGGTACAATCACCATGAAAACGGGAACCATCCTGATTATAGCAATAATGGGTTTTAAACGTGAAGGAATACACGCAAAAAATAACCAATAATAATATAGAAGCTGATTTTGCCAATTAATCAAATGTAGCCTTAATTATTCTATGGTATTGTTAAGTTTGTATAATACTATTAATTGAACTTCTTGTTTAGATAATAATTATATAATGGTTTTAGGGTAAATTAAAACTTACCAATACCTACAAAAAAACTTTGGGTGGGTAAAGCCTTCACTATAAGGTCTATAATTATACTTAATCGTTTAATTAAGTTTTAATCATAAAATTAATTGACCTTACTTGTAATCTGTGATTGGGATTTGTATCGTGCAATAATATTTTGCGCATCTATTAATTGTAATTTTAATGTATGCATTGCCGGTTGACCTGCAGCCAACAATTCTTCTGTTTCTTCATTACTTTTTTGTAATAAAAGAATATCAGTATCCAGCCGTTTAATAATTGCTTTTGTTTCTGTCAATTTTTTTGCACAATCTATCTCTGTAATTTGTTTTAACTGGTGAACCTGAATGTTTTCTTTTTGTAAAGTCTCTTTTTTTAAGGTTTCACTTTCTAAATAACCCTGAGAACTTTTGAGCGCCTTTTTTATTTTCTCCATTGCCAAAGTACGAATTACCCATGCTGCTCCAAAGCCCGTTATAAATGCTGCGCCAATATATATATATGATTGTATCAAATGCTGAATAGTTTTATAATTGCAAATTTTTTTTGTGACAGTTTATTTGCAATATTGCTTGCAATAAATCTGCCACAACTTGTGCAAAGGTACTTTTACAGGCTTTGTTATAAGATTGTTTTGGATAAAATTTTATAAATAATATAAACTTGGAATAATAAATAAATTTAAATTTAATATTTTGTCCTGAATATTATTGTTATCCTAAACTTATTAACATCAAATAATTCAGCCACCATCCTCATTTGTGCAATATATTTGAAGTAAAGAAAAGCGTAATTTTTGGTTGTATTAAATGCGCTATTATCAGGTTGGTCAGTATTAATAACAAAATATATTTTTAATTTTATACTCCCTGTTATAAACGCTTTATCATAATATTTTTAAAATAAGCTTTATTACCATGATCCTGTAAAGCAATCAATCCTTTTTTAGCCAAACCGTAATCCGGATAATCTTTCCATTTGCCTTCAGTTTTTTCTTTGTTCCAGGTAGCATTCCAGGCAGTAAATTCTACTATTTTTGCGCCATTTAACCAATGCTCTACATGACCCTTATTAAAAATTATTTTACTGCTGTTCCATTCGCCAACAGGTTTTAACTTTTTATTGCTATTGGTTAAATTCATGGCATAATCAGCACCGGTTTTTTGCCAGTCTTCTAACTTTTCAGGAAAATCAATGTCATCGATCATTTGATATTCAGGCCCGGTTTCGTAGGGTGCTTTATATTTATCGCCTTCAATCACATGGTACATCACGCCACTATTGCCACCTTTATCAATTTTCCAGTCCCATTTTAATTCAAAATTATCAAAACTAATATCACTTACAATATCACCCCCATGGGCATCTTTTGCAGCACCCAGGCAAACCAGGGCACCCTCTTCTATATCCCAATTTTTTACCGTACCCTTTTTATTAAATCCATGCCATCCTTTTAAACTTTTTCCATCAAAAAGGCTGATCCATTTACCTTTATTTTGGGCAGCATCCTCTTTTTTTATTATAAAAGATAAACAGGTAATTATGGCAACTATTCCGATTGTTTTTAAAAAATACCTTTTCATATTGCGCTTATTTTATTTGTTAATTAATTGCATGGTTTCCGGGTTCCATAACATGGCTTTATCCTTATTGTAACTATCATTACAGAGTAGTGCCGGCGCTGCTGCGCGATAGGCAAATGTTGCATCTTCAACAATTTTTCCACCAGATTTTATTGCGTTAAAAAAATTGGCAAAATGGTCGTATGGCCCTCCCAAATAATCTTTTTCGGCAGCATATGTATATTCTTCCGGAGCTAAGATTCTTTTGCGTTCAGATACCGGAGTACCTGCTTTTTTCATTTGTTCAATAAAAAAGGGATCGTCAGATGCCGTTGTTTTGTTGCGCTTTAGGGTAACGCTATCCCAGGTTACATCCATCGAGCCTTCGCTGCCAACTAATTTTAAGTAGGTTGTGCCACTGGTTCCATCGACGAAATTGCAGCGCAAGGATAAATTAAAAGCAGGATGGACGGTACTTTTAGGATAATCGAAGGTGCCTAATAAAACGTCGGGTACTTCGCGTCCGTCCTTCCAGTATCGTAAACCACCTGCGGCATATATTTTATTTGGTCCGTAAGAGTTGGTTATAAAATGCAGACTTGAAAACAGGTGTACAAAAAGATCGCCGGCCATACCGGTACCGTAATCTAAATAGTTGCGCCATCTAAAAAAACGAAGCGGATCAAAATCACGTTTTTTCGTATTGCTTAAATAAGTTTCCCAATCAACTGTTGCTCCGGAAGCATCCGCAGGAATAGGGTATTGCCAGGCTCCGGTGGGGGAGTGCCGTGCCCAAAATCCTTCTGCATAATTTAACTCACCGATAGCACCTTCTTTCAATAATTGTTTTGCTTTTTCATTACCTAAAGATGACACGCCCTGGCTACCCACCTGAAATATCCGGCCTGTTTCTTTTTGTGTTTTTATAACTGCCGGTCCTTCTGTAATATCGTGTACCATTGGTTTTTCGCAATATACATGTTTGCCGGCCTGCATAGCGTCAATAGAAATTTGCTGGTGCCAAAAATCCGGAACAGCAATTATTACTGCATCAATATCTTTACGGGCTAATACCTCTTTATAATGTTTGGTTAAAAATAAGTCATTCCCCCATTTGGATTTTGCATCCTTTAACCGGCCATCATATAAATCGCAAACGGCCACCAACTTAATGTTGGGTACTTTCAATGCTGTCATTGTATCCTGTGTACCCATACCTCCTGCACCTATCAAAGCCAGGTTAATATTATCATTTGCACTTTTAGGAGAACGTTTAAGTTTTTGAGTAAAAACTGTTTTATCATTGGCAGCTAAAACACTTGAGCCTACTACCAAACCCGCAGATGCAGCAGCTATTTTTCTAATAAAATTTCTTCGTCCTGATGAGGTAATTTCTTTCATTAAATAAAATTTATTTTGAGTAAATAAATGAGGCAATGTTTATCAGCAATTTTAATTTATAGCGAAGCAGTTTGAATTGATTACCCGCACAGTTAAAATCAATTTTTGTATTTGGTGTTATTGGTTACTTCAATTCCTTTAGCATAATATTTTTCCACCTAACTTTAATTCCTCCACCTTCATGTATTTGTAAAGCAATAAAACCAACTCCTTTTCCAAATTTTTCATCTTTAAAATGGCCTATTTTATGCCCGTTAAGCCAACTGGTAATTTCATCTCCTTTCACTAAAATTTTCATTGCATTCCATTTGCCCATTTGTAACCATTTTTCATCGGCAGGTTTTGGTTGTATCAACCAACCTCTGCCATAACTTTCGTAAATACCACCGGTGTGTAAATTTTCAGGCGCTATTTCTACCTGCCAGCCACTAATTTTAATGCCTTCAATGGCAGATCGTACAAATACACCACTATTGCCATTGGCTTCCTGCTTAAATACTAATTTAAGTTCAAAATCTTTGTACTGTTTATCAGTGCTGAGGTAGCCGTATTGTTTATTGGGGCCACTTTCGCAAACCAGTGCTCCACTGCTGTCGACATACCATTTTTCGGTGCCATTATTTGTCCATCCGGTAAGGTCTTTGCCATTAAATATAGATTGAAAAGTTTGCGCGTAAAGGTTTGAACCTATCAGTAGTAAGCCCAAAAAAAATAACCCATTTTTCATATGGCAAAATATTCAGGTTAATAAATATTACAAGTGCATTTTAATGAGTAGCAAGGCAATTATAGTACTTTAAATATAAGTAGGTTATTTAATAAAAAAAAATCAACAATAAATCCCTGATAATTTATTTTATGTTAAGATGTTATGCAACAACATTTTAATAAAAAATGAAATGAATTTTAAAGTGAATTAGCAAACTGTAATAATTTCAAAATAAAATGGATTTAAATTAACTCCATAAAAGTTTCTACCCTATATTTGCAGCGGCAAGTCTTATACGGCCAGCTCCTGTTGAACTCCCCCAGGACCGGAAGGTAGCAAGGGTAAATGGTTGAGCGGTGCGATGTAAGTAACTTGCCATT
>JAYTHI010000143.1:0-1524 GCA_043732685.1 Ferruginibacter sp.
ATACTTATTGAAATAAAATCTGTTTTGAATTTCTGATACACAATTAATACAATTCTTAAAATTATTTGACTCAGTCCAAGAGCTCTTTAAATTGCACGCTATTAACGGCCTCTTCTAAAAAAAGCAACAAATTTTCCAAATAAGCTGTTAAGAAATCAAAGCTATTTGAGCCCGATTAAACGATAAGGTATTATTCTTTTCGGGGCGAGTTCTTTGATTTTAGCCTTATTTGGAAAACTTCCGCCTTTTTAGAAGCAGCCTCGACTTTCGTTTGTTACTTTTTTTTGTTAAGAAAAAAAAGTAAATAGAGAGACACTTAATTGTTTTAAACCATCCTTTATTTCCTACAAATAAAATTTCCTATCATCAAAATTCATCATTATTCGAATAAAAATATTCAATTAAATTCTTTGTGGGTCCATATTTCAGCGTTTTCTTGCAGACACTAATTAAAGAACAACCCATTTTTTAACTGCTTAAAAGAATAAATAAGTAGCAAAAAATTTAAAATATAAATCACATAAAATGTTACAATTTTTTTTACCATTTAAAAAAAATGTAATTTCCGTTCTGCAATTATTTTATAGTAATTCATTCGTTATTTCTTTAATTAAAAACACTACAAATGATTAAATCGAGCTTTTTGTTTTTTATTCTTTTTGCCATGGCATTTAACAGCTTTGGACAGGAAGAAAGTAAATCAATTTACGATTCCCATGCCTTATTTTCTCCCTTGTTTTATGCAACCGGCGAAACAATTACCCGTGCTGCAACCGGAGAACCTAATGCAGGCTACTGGCAAAACAGGGCAGATTATCAAATAAGCGCTGCTTTAAATGAGGATACGCACGAAATAAAAGGATCCGTAACTATTACGTATAAAAATAATAGTCCGCATGCATTGCCATTTTTATGGCTTCAATTAGACCAGAATCTTTTTAATAAATTAAGCCGCGGACAGGCGCGCATGCCCTTGGGCAGTAAAAGCCGCTATGGTGATGCAAAAAGTGATTTTAATGGTGGGTATACTTTATCCGCAGTTCAGGTAAATGACGGTGCGGCCAATTATATTGTAAATGATACCAGGATGCAAATCCGTTTAGTAAAACCTTTGAAGGCTGGTGGAGAAACGATAAAAATAAAAATAAATTATTCTTTTATTTTGCCTGAATATGGGGCAGATCGTTGTGGCATTTTAAAAACGAAGAACGGGGATATTTTTACTGTAGGACAATGGTATCCGCGCATGTGTGTGTTTGATGAAATACAGGGATGGAATACTTTACCCTACCTCGGACCAAGTGAATTCTATTTAGAATATGGTGATTTTGATGTAACAATTTCAGCCCCTGCAACCCATATAGTTGTAGCAAGCGGAGAATTACTTAACCCATCTGAAGTACTTACTGCAACCCAAATTACAAGGATGGCAGCAGCCCAAAAAAGCGATAAAACGGTAATGATCCGTAAAGAAAATGAAGTGTTGGATCCGGCCTCAAGACCTGGTAAGACTACCTTAAGCTG
>JAYTHI010000144.1:0-15959 GCA_043732685.1 Ferruginibacter sp.
CGGGTATGCAATAAATCCTGTCCCTCCCTGGTCATTTCGTTATTGCGAACTTCATTTAAAACTTGCACAAAGGCGCCATCACTCTGGCGGTATATTTTATTTAATTCTATATAAACGGGTTGTTGAGATTCTATAACATGACTATTAAAAAAGTATTCACTTTTATAATACGGACTTAATATTTCCCATTCATCGGGCTTAATTACCGGCGGTAGTTGGTACATGTCGCCAATCATTAAAACTTGTACACCGCCAAAAGGAACACTGTGCTGGCTTCTAACATGTCGTAGCACGGTATCAATGGCATCAAGCACATCGCAACGAACCATACTAATTTCATCAATAATTAGTAACTCTAATTTTTGCATCACTTCCTTACGTTCATTATTTAACCGCAATCTGCTAATTAAGCTATGTTTATCACTGATGGCCTCGTTAGCGCCAAAGCCCTTACTAACGGGAATGTACGGAGTAAAGGGCAATTGAAAAAAGGAGTGAATGGTAGTGCCACCGGCATTAATAGCAGCAACGCCGGTAGGAGCAACCACTACCGTATTTTTTACTTCGTTTTCTTTAATATGCCTTAAAAAAGTTGTTTTACCTGTGCCTGCCTTTCCGGTTAAAAATACCGGACTATGGGTAAAATTAACAAAGTCAGACGCTACTTGAAAAGCGGTATTTGTTGTATCGGTAAGGTTGTTCAAAGTGAAATAAAATTTAAAGATTGTTTTATTTATTTGCAAAACTAAAGGCTGCCAATATACAAGGGTTATTTAAAAAATATTAATCAACCTCGGGCCTAGAAATTACGGGGATTACCTTAAATAGTAAATACCTGTCTTTCCTGAAAAAAAATCGGTCCCGGATCAAACGGTTTAATCTATAATCTGCATATAGTATTCTATAGGGAACTTAAAATTAAATAATCTATTTTACAAATAATTGAGCTAAAAATATATTTGTTTTTATCCTGACACAACTTGTTTAAAAATAGGATGAGGCATAAAATTAAGGACTTGTAAAAATAGGATCACGTACCATTTGCTTTTAATAGGCTAGCGCTAAATAGTATTAAAACAGGCGCTGTTTTTTATAAAATATTTACATAAAACTGAACCAAGAAACTTTAGCAATTAGCCATACAAACCATTTTGAAGAGCATATTTTAATACGGACTTTTTCCTTGATGTTTTGAAGGTGCAAAAATGTCAATTTTATACTGCCGGATACATTTGTGCAAGACAATAAAAAATTACAGGATTGTGCAAAATCAAATAAAGACAATCCTGTAATCCCTCGTTTTTAATTAAGCTTCTGGCTTTGTGTCAAGCAATAAAAGCTCATTCACCAAAATTTCGCTTACGTATTTTTTAACACCGTCTTTATCGGTATAGTTTCTGTTAACAAGTTTGCCTTCAATTACAACCTCGCTGCCTTTTAATAAATACTTTTCTGCTATCTCGGCAACCTTTCCCCAGGCAACTAAATTATGCCAGGTGGTTTCGGTAACTTTTTCTCCGCTTGCATTGCGGTAGCGTTCATTTGTTGCCACACTAAAATGAGCTACTTTTTTACCATCTTCCAAATTTTTAATTTCAGGGGCATTGCCCAAATTACCAATCAATTGAACTTTGTTTTTAAGAGCGTACATAATTTTTAATTTAAATTGTTTTGAATTTTGTTATTTCATTCAACCGGATATTTGTTTTCGATTGACATTGCAAAGATGACTGGGCTGCAGTCTGTTATCCGGAGATTAATCGTTTATAGTTGTATATAAACGTTTGTAAACGCTTGTAGAATTCAAAACAAAGTGTACCTTTTGACCGATTAACCTTACCCATCCTACATGCTACCTACTACTGAACCCAAATTATGCCTGAGTTGTAACAAAACTTTAAAGGGCCGTACAGATAAAAAATTTTGTGACGATTATTGCCGCAACAATTATAACAATCAATTAAAAGGAGAAGATAATAATCATATTAGAAATATTAATAACGCCTTACGGAAAAACCGCCGCATTTTGGAAGCTTTATTGCTTGAACAGGAAGATATGGCAAAAGCCAGCCGGGATAAATTGCTGGTTAAAGAGTTTCAATTTAAATACAGCACACATACTTACACCAATAAAAAAGGCAATACCTATTTTTTTTGTTATGAATATGGTTATTTACCGCTGGAAAATGATTGGTTTTTAATTGTAAGAAGAAGGGAAGAATAATGTTGGCAATTAAAGATTTTTTGAAACACAAAAGAGATTAATTACCCATTAAATAGATCTGTTGATAAAAATAGCCTTCATTTACTCCATTTGCCGGAGATGGATAAATTGTACCTCAATAAACATTAATCATTTTGCCGGAGACAACCTTACATAAAAAGAATTGGATCCCTTTACAATTACTATTCCTCTGACCAGTATAAAAAAGCTATTGTATCAAAACTGGGTTAGTTTCTTTAAGATAATTTATCTTTTGCGCCCTTAATGTAATGGCAATATCTTATCTACATATTGTAATATTATATTATATAACAACTCCATTCATCACTATTTCTTTCGATATAATAATAGTTAAGTAGTTTTATGAATATGAAGATAGTTTTCTGTGTTTTTTTCTTTATTTTTCTTTATTTCAATCTCTTAGGTCAAAAAATTAGGGTAGAAAATTTCCAAAAAGAATTTCAGATTCAGATTGCTCAAACTGATATTCCCGTAAAAATTGATGGTGTACTTGATGATAGTATTTGGAGCCTTTCGGAGAAAAAATCAGATTTTAACATGAAATTTCCTACGGATGTGGGAACACCAAAAAGTAAAACTATTGTTCAATTGGCTCATGATGATCAGTTTTTATATGTAGCCTTCACCTGTTTTGATTCAGGAAAAAGTATCATTCAAAGCCTAAAAAGAGATATTGGTCATTATGATAATGATGGTGTGGGAATAATGCTGGATCCGCAGAACAGCCATACCAACGGATTTATATTTGTGATCAATGCATTAAATGCACAATCAGAAGATCAGGTTAGTCTTGGGCAATCTGATGGGTTAAGCTGGAGCTGGAATTGTAAATGGTTTTCTGCTACGCATCGGTACAAAGACAGGTGGACTGCAGAAATGGCCATACCATTTAAATCGCTCCGCTATCCTTCCGGTCAGCAAGTTTGGGGTGTAAACTTTTTAAGGGTGGATATGGTAAACAATCAGTATTCAGGATGGACACCGGTACCAACAAATTTCAAAATTTACAATATGGCTTATACCGGTTCCTTGCTATGGGATAAGGTATTACCTACGCCTAAAAAAAATGCGGTACTCATTCCATTTTTTACAAGTAATGTTCAGGGCGATCATGAAAATAATTTACCCAATAAATATGGTGCCAGCGCAGGATTGGATGCTAAAATAACACTCAACTCTTCTTTAAATGTGGACCTTACGCTTAACCCTGATTTTTCTCAGGTGGAGGTAGACCAGCAGGTAACCAATCTAACCCGGTTCTCTATTTTTCTTCCCGAAAAAAGATCTTTCTTTTTAGAGAATGCCGATATTTTTGGCGAATATGGAATACCAGGTATCATCACGCCCTTTTACTCCAGAAAAATTGGATTGGATAAGGACAATAATGCAATTCCAATCCTGGGCGGGGCTAGATTGTCGGGTAATATAAATACGTCTACCCGTTTTGGTATCATGAATATGCAAACCGTTTCGAAGGGAACTTATATGCCCGAAAATTTTTCTGCTATTTCTTTCAATAAGAAGGTTTTGTCCAGATCAGTCTTTAAAATATATTTTTTAAACAGAGAAAATTTTCAAACGGTCAGGCAACAAAAGGAAGAACCATTAAATGCTTATGGAAGAAACGCAGGAACAAGTTTTAATTATTTTAGCAAGGACCAAAAATGGAATGGTTGGTATTCTTTTCACCATTCTTTTAAGCAAGGTATTTCTAAAGAGAATAATTTTCAGGATGGCGGGTTTGAGTTTAATGGTAAAAAATTCTCATCCATAATTGATATTGCTTCGGTGGGTACAAATTTTTATACTGATATGGGGTATGTGCAGCGCATTAGTAATTATGATGCAGCAAGAGACACCTCCATTAGGGTGGGTTTTAAACACCTTTTTACTTCCATGTCGTTTTTGGGTTTTCCAACAAAAGGGCCAATGTTAAGGCGTTCCCTAAAACTGGAAACCTATTCTGTTTTAAATCCTAATAACACCTTTAACGAATCTGATCTTACACTATCTTATCAGGCGGAGTTTAAAAATGCGTCTTCTATAAAATCAAGTGTCATTCACAATGAAGTGGACCTGCTTTATCCGATTGCTTTTACCAATGCACATCCCTTACCTGCCGCCCATTATCAATATGCTCAAGCTGCGATAACATATAGTTCAGATTCCAGAAAATTACTTAGTTATTTGCTAACCTATACAGGAGGCCAGTTTTATAACGGTAAAATAAATTCAATTCTGGCAAGTATAACCTTGCGCAGCAGGCCGCACTTTAATTTGATTTTACAGGCAGAATTTGACCAGCTTCAATTTCCGGTGTTGTATGGCAACAGTCAATTGTTGTTGGTGTCTCCCAAAATTGAATACAATTTTAATACAAAAATATCCTGGACAACCTTTATGCAGTATAATACACAAGCAAATAATTTCAATATCAATAGCCGTTTTCAATACCGGTTTAAACCTATGAGCGATCTGTATTTAGTGTACACAGATAATTATTTTACTACCCCATTTATGCAAAATAAAAATAGGGCAATTGTTTTGAAAATTAATTACTGGCTTAACTTATAACTGATAGAAGTTAACGTTGGCGAAAGTTAAAAAACACGGATAAGCATTAAAAATAAAATAAAGAAATGTTCTGCATAAAATTAAGACTTTAAAGTAATTTAGCCATCACTAACTTGAAAATTTAACCGCACATAAAGGTAAAGCTGTAGTACACAAAAGAGCACAATCAATATTTAATAAGCCCTGTTTGCCGGCATTTGCGGGAGGCTAAAAGCAATAATGGTTAAATAAATCATCAAACTATTTCAGCAATAATATTTCTTCCAGCATAGTCCGTTCATTACTTAATCTGGGTATTTTGTGTTGCCCGCCCAGCTTGCCTTTGCTGCGAAGCCATTGGGTAAATATTCCTTTTGGCAGGGCATGTACAATCGGTAGGCGTAGTGCAATATCTTTGTGTCTTTTTGCTTCATAATCGCTATTGCAATTTTTTAAAGCGGTATCCAATTCAATAATAAATTGAGGCAGGTTAGCAGGAGGGGTATCAAATTCAATAAGCCACTCGTGGGCACCATTACTGTTGTTGCTAAAATATATTGGTGCTGCGGTATAATCGTTAACAACGCTATTGGTAATTTCGGCGGCAATGGCAATGGCCTGATCGCTATTGTCTACCATTACCTCTTCGCCAAAGGCATTCATATAATGTTTTAGCCGGCCGCTTACTTTAATTTTATACGGATCTATCGAAGTAAATTTAATGGTATCGCCAATTAAATAACGCCATAAGCCGCCCGTAGTACTGATGACAAGCGCATAATTTTTATCTGTTTCCACATCGTTAAGGCCAATGGTTTGCGGACTTGGTTTACCATATTCCTCTACCGGCATAAACTCGTAAAAAATGCCATGCTCCGTAAATAATAACATGCCGTTATCGTCGGGCTTTTGCTGACCGGCAAAAAAGCCTTCACTGGCATTGTATATTTCGAGGTAGTTCACACCACCGCCAATTATTTTTTCAAACTGCTCTCTGTAGGGTACAAAAGATACCCCACCGTTAATGTACAATTCGAGGTTGGGCCAAACCTCCTTTATTGTTTTTTTATCCTTTATTTCTAATATTCTTTTTAAAAGTAAAAGGGTCCAGGTAGGTACGCCGGCAATGGAGGTCACATTTTCTTCGGCAGTTATTTGTGCTAATTTTTCAATTTTATTTTCCCATTCATCCAATAAAGCAATGCTAAGTTCGGGAGTGCGCAACCATTGTCCCCAAAATGGAGAATTTTGCATCAGGATGGCACTTAGGTCACCGCACTGTATTTCAGCTTCTTCATTTATTTGAGTTAATTGATGAGAACCTCCAATAACAAGCCCTTTTCCCGTGAGCAAGTCGCTACTCGGAAAATTTTCGTAATAAGTAGTCAAAACATCTTTTGAGGCTTTAAAGTGGTTATCGGTGAGGCTTTCTTCACTGATAGGTATAAATTTACTTTTGCCGGAAGAGGTGCCGCTGCTTTTAGCAAACCAATTGATGGGTGTATTCCATAATATATTTTCTTCGCCATCCATCATCCTTTGTATGTAGGGCATCAGATCGTTGTATTCGTGAATAGGAATACTTTTTTTAAAATCTTTTATGGAAAATAATTTTGAGAACTGATACTTTTTACCAAACTCTGTATACTGCGCCGCTGTTACCAACTCCTGCAATACTTCGCGCTGGCTGGCAACAGGATGGTTGCTCCAATTTTGAATACGCCAAAAACGCATGCGTGCAAGTCTGGATATGGTGGGAGAAAGCAATTTCATGTTCTTTAAAGATAAAAAACATAAATGACTTTTAAAAGCGAATTGCACAATGCTTTTAAAACAAGCCGAAAAAGCCGGGATAGCTTAAATTATATTCCGCTTAAATTTTCCGGTAAATCAGGTATAGTTTCGAGTGCGCTACCCTTTTTTGCCACTTCGTGTAAATAATCTTTTCGTTTTAACTCAAAGTTTTTACCAAGGTAAAGGCGCCGCACCTGTTCATCGCCTGCCAATTCTTCGGCAGTACCATGTTTAAATATTTTTCCATCAATTAATAAATAAGCCCTGTCGCAAATAGAAAGGGTTTCATTTACATTATGATCGGTTATTAAAATGCCTATATTTCTATATTTTAAACGGGCAACAATCGTCTGAATGTCTTCTACAGCAATGGGATCCACGCCTGCAAAGGGTTCATCCAATAAAACAAATTTCGGATCAACTGCCAAGGCTCTTGCAATTTCCGTTCTTCTTCTTTCGCCACCACTAAGCGTATCTCCATTGTTTTTTCTAACCTGCTGCAGCCGGAACTCATCCAGCAAGACCTCTAATTTTTCCCGCTGCTCCTGCTTGGTTAATTTGGTCATTTCAAGCACGGCTTTAATATTATCTTCTACACTTAATTTTCTAAATACACTGGCTTCCTGAGGAAGATAGCCGATACCCATTTTTGCCCGTTTGTACATGGGTAATTTGGTAATATTAATGTCATTTAAAAATACTTCTCCCGAATCTGGTTTTACCAAACCAACTACCTGGTAAAAGGAAGTGGTTTTTCCTGCCCCGTTTGGTCCAAGCAAACCAACGATCTCTCCCTGTTTTACATTAAACGAAACTTTATCCACAACGGTACGGCTGCCGTACACTTTTACCAGATCCTTTGTTTGTATGGTTATACTCATTAAATGTAAAATTATGGCTTCTCTTTTTATATCACTTCATTATGATAATTTTTAACCCATATTTATTTAAAGGCGATCGGAAGGTTAAAAATAACAGGCTAAAATTAATAAACCTTTAAATTGTCAAAATGCTTTTTTGGATAAGGCCTGAATTTTGATTAAAAAAATTCAGCCCTGAAAAAGTTTCAGGATAAATTATGGAATGCAACTATTTTATAAATCCTTTACGGAACTTTTTCAAACCTATTACAGCGAAAGAGCTTCGGCCCATAAGGTTGCATCCGGATTATTGGCAGTCAACTTTTTATAATTCCTTCACCCCTAAAAAGACTTATTTCTAAAAGTTCAAAAACTTTATTTTACTATAAATGCGTTAGGGTCGTATCATTACGGCTCGCTTCGAAAATAAACGCAACAGTAATGCAGGTAAAACCAGGAGTACAAGAAATAGATGGCTAATCAAATAAATATATAATTTCTGTATATTTTAGCGTTTATCTAAAAACCTTCAATTAAATTATGAAAAAAACACTTGCTTTCCTGTTAATTATTTTGACTGTTCAATTGGCCAAAGCACAAAACGAGGCGGACGATACCTTTAAAAAATTTAAGGTTGACGTAAGCCTGGGTTATGCTATTCCGCAAGGTTCCGGTACAAAGGGAGGGGTAATTTTTGTTATAGAACCAAAATACGCCGTACTGCAGCAATTTTCTGTTGGCCTTAGAATGGAAGCCGCTGCATTAGTAGATAACCTGGATTATAATGGTAACTCCGGAAATGTTACGGTGTTGGGATCTTACCTCGCTACCGGAGATTATTATTTTACCAATAGTAAGTTCAGGCCATTTGCCGGTATTGGTGCTGGGGTGTACAGGTCTGCAAGCGGAACATTTGTTGATGGCAATAATACCTCCACTACCCAAACCGCTTCACAATTGGGTTTTATGGCAAGGGGTGGTTTTGAATTGGGTCATTTACGTGTGGGAATTGAATACAATTTTCTTAAAGAAAATGCAGGATACCTTGGTCTAAAATTAGGGGTATGTTTTGGTGGCGGAAGAAAATAAGGTCTTCCAATAAAGCTTCAGAAATTAATGGAAGATTATTATTAATAAAACATGGTATTGATTAATATAAGCAGACATAAAAAAAACCTTGTGCCACAAACACAGGGTTTTTTGTGTATAGGCTTTATCTTTACATTCATTTAATTTAATTATGAAGATTACAGATCATATAGCCAAAGCAACTGACACGCTGGTTTCGTTTGAGATTTTGCCACCTTTAAAGGGCAAAACAATTGATTCCATTTACAACCACCTGGATCCCCTGATGGAATTTAAGCCGGCATTTATAAACGTTACCTACCATCGTAGTGAGACAATGTTTAAAAAAAAGGCAGACGGTACCTTTGAAAAAGTTGAAGTTAGAAAAAGGCCCGGCACAGTAGCTATTTGTGCGGCAATAAAAAATTATTACAATATTGATACGGTTCCACATTTAATATGCGGTGGTTTTACAAAAAGAGATACCGAAGATGCTTTAATAGATTTAAATTTTTTAGGGATTGATAATGTATTGGTTTTAAGAGGGGATGCAGCTAAAAATGAGGCCAACTTTGAAGCCGAAATTAATGGACATGCATTTGCTGTTGACCTTTTAAAACAAGTGGTCAATTTAAGAAACGGGATTTATCAGGAAGACGATATTAAGAATGGCGGAAAGCCCGATTTTTGTATTGGTACGGCCGGCTATCCCGAAAAACATTTTGAAGCTCCGAATTTAGAAACAGATCTAGAATATTTGAAAGCCAAAGTTGCCGCCGGAGCAGATTATATTATGACGCAGATGTTTTTTAACAATCAAAAGTACTTTGAGTTTGTAAAAAATTGTCGGGATGCCGGTATTAATGTGCCCATTATTCCCGGACTAAAACCCATTACCAACAAAAAGCAACTCACCATACTACCTAAAATTTTTCATGTTGATATTCCAACTATTTTATCTAATGCCATAACGGCCGCAAAAACCGATGAAGAGGCAGAACAGATTGGAACCGAATGGTTAATACAGCAATCCAAAGAATTAAAAGCATTTGGAGTACCAGTTTTGCATTATTATACTTTAGGCAAGCCAAAAGTTATTTACAACGTAGTTAAAGAATTACTTTAATATATTACGTTCAATCATAATTAAAAAAAATATTTAAACGATAAATATAATTTGTTTAATCTTTTTCAATATGATCGTAAAATTGTTAACTAATATTCAATCTTCCTATATTATATTTGTTATTCACGCAAGTCTGTAAAATATATATGTTTAATTTAATACTTTTTGGCCCACCGGGCAGCGGAAAAGGAACGCAAAGCGAAAAACTAATTGCAAAATATGGTTTAAAACATTTAAGTACAGGAGATTTACTTAGAAGCGAGATTGCTCAAAAAACTGCCTTGGGATTAGAAGCAAAAAAGATAATGGATAAGGGGCATCTGGTACCTGATGAGGTGGTTATTGGAATGATTTGTTCTGCTTTAGAAACCAATCCCGATACCAAGGGTTTTTTATTTGATGGTTTTCCACGCACAGATAAACAGGCTGAGGCGCTGGATAAATTATTGGACCTTAAAAAAACAGCCATCAGTATAATGTTGGCCCTGGAAGTATCTGAAGAAGAACTGGTAAAAAGGTTGGCAAAAAGAGGCGAGACCAGCGGAAGAAGTGATGATAACAACGAAAATGTAATTAGGGCCCGTATAGCCGAATACAATGACAAAACAGCAGCCGTTGCCCAATATTACCGAAATTTTGATAAAGTAGTAATGGTGAAAGGAGAAGGAAATGTAGAAGAAATATTTGATGGACTATGCAAAGAAATTGATGCGCGAATAAATTAATAAAATACATTTTTATAGGCAAAAAAGCAAGTCAAAATGGCTTGCTTTTTTGCTTTACATTGTGTAGTAAATTATTTTTATGAATATCGATAAACTCAATTTTGTTTCTTCCGGGTTTTTGCCTTTTTTAAATAATTTGGATGCTGGTGCAAAAGGTAAATGGGGAAAGATGAACGGGCAACAAATGGTGGAACATTTAAGCGCTTTTTTTGCCATCTCTACCGGAAAACTTACCTTTCCAATGGTAACGCCGATAGCACTATTACCAAAATTTAAGGAATTCTTATGGAGCGAAAAGGAGTTTCGAGAAAATACAAAGGCGCCCGTTTTACCGGAAGAACCTTTACCATTAAAGTTTGCAACAATGGGTGACTCCATTAAAGCCCTTAACAATGAAGTAAAGGAATTTGTAGATCAATTTGGTAAAGATGATAAGTTAATTAGAGAACACCCTGTTTTTGGAGCATTAAATTTTGAAGAGTGGGTACTGTTGCACTACAAACATGTTAACCATCATTTAAGGCAATTTGGATTGGTATAATAAAATTTTACACGGAAAAACGAAACACAGTTTTACAAATAATTTGATCGGATATATTTAACAATAGTGTCCCTGAATTCGGAAGTGGTCGATATAATTGATAGTTAATTTAAGGGTTGGTAAATATCATATGCTGCAAACCGCTCTTATTGCCCTCCCTACACCTTAAAAAGATATCATCAAGTATATAGATGAATGTCATAAGTGCTTTGCTTTAAATATTTTTTGAATTAGGTAGATAGTGTATGAAAGAAAACGCTGTAATAGCAGATCGCCAGCGGCTTAATTCCATTTTTATAGAAATATGGATGCTCTTTTTATGCTAAAATATCCAGAGATAAAATGGAAACGGTATTTTCTTTTACCCAAATTAAAATTTCATCAAACCTCATTTCACCCGTGGAAATTTTAATTATAAATTCATAAGCATTGTCCTGGTTTGCAGTTAATGTAAACCCGCTATCTATTAAAAGAGTAACCATTACTAAAAAACCTGTTCTTTTATTGCCATCAATAAATGGATAATTTACAATAAGGCTTTCGCCGATTGCAGCAACCTTTTCTAACATTGTAGCATAAAGATCGGTTCTGTCAAATGTTTGAAACGGTCGGGTAATTGCCGATTCTAAATCGTCCTTATCTCTTATACCATTGTCTCCGCCATATTTATCAATTTAATATTGATGAATATTTATTACCTCTTCAATCAAAATCATTGTGCTAATTTTTTTAAAGTATCCGCATACTGTTCATTTACTTTTTCAATATGTTTAGATAAATTATAAACGCCTGTTTTGGGCTCATTTATTAGCTTATTCAAATGTGCCAAAATCTCTTTAAGCTCGTTTTCATCTTCAAGCTTATAAATAGCCGTAATAGCTGCTAATTTCATTTCTGATATATGTATGGTTAACATTTTATTTGCTCAAATTTACAAAATCTGTATCGTATAGATTGTAACTTTAATAAATAAACGATTAGCCCATCATGCATAAATTAGAAAATTACATTACCGGAAAATGGATAACCGGTGATGGTGAAGGCCAGCAATTATACAATGCGGTAAGTGGCGAAACCATTGCTGCTGCTACAACCAAGGGGCTCGATTTTGCGGCAATAACTCATTATGCAAGAACGGTAGGTAACCCCGCTTTACGCAAAATGACCTTTCACGAAAGAGGGAATATGCTTAAGGCCCTGGCATTACATTTACAAAAACACCTTGATAAATTTTATGCAATCAGTTACCAGACGGGTGCTACAAAAGCAGATAGCTGGGTAGATATTGAAGGCGGTATCGGTAATCTTTTTGCCAACGCTTCGCTAAGAAGAAAATTACCGGATGAATCTTTTTGTATTGATGGGGAAAGCCATAATTTAAGCAGGAACAATACTTTTATGGGTACACATATCTTAGTGCCTAAAGAAGGGGTTGCTATTCATATTAACGCCTTCAATTTTCCGGTATGGGGTATGCTTGAAAAAATTGGAGTTAACTTATTGGCCGGTATGCCGGCAATTGTAAAACCGGCTTCGGTTACCTGTTATTTAACCGAAGCTGTGGTAAAAGAAATTATTGCTTCCAAAATATTACCTGAAGGAGCCTTACAATTAATTTGTGGCAGTGCAGGCGATTTACTGGATCATGTAATTAGTCAGGATGTGGTAACGTTTACCGGGTCAGCATCCACTGGCTTGTTGCTTAAATCCAACAAAAATATATTACAGCAATCCGTTTCATTTACCATGGAAGCAGATAGCTTAAACTGTATTGTTTTAGGAGAAGATATTACACCGGAAAAGCCGGAGTGGGACATTTTTGTAAAAGAGGTGCGCAAAGAAATGACGTTAAAGGCCGGTCAGCGTTGTACGGGCATTCGCCGCATTTTTGTGCCCGAAAATAAAATGGAAGCGATGTACAAAGCAATAGCAGCCTCTTTATCGCAAACAACTATTGGAAATCCATTAAATGAAAAGGTAAGGATGGGATCCCTTGCAGGACAAGTTCAGCGCATGGAAGTAAAAGATCAGGTGCAAAAATTGTTAGCCTCGGCACAAATTATTTATGGTGCACTTGATAGTGTGGAATTACTGGATGCCGATCAAATAAAAGGCGCTTTTATGTCGCCGATATTGTTGTTGAACGAGCAACCATTTAAAGGTTTGGAAGCACATAATATTGAGGCCTTCGGTCCCGTTAGTACTATCATGCCCTATAAAAATTTAGACGAAGCCATAGTGTTAAGTAAAATGGGAAAGGGTAGTCTTTGCTCTGCCGTTGTAACTGCTAACGATAAAATTGCAAAGCAATATGTAATAAACGCTGCAACACACCATGGCCGTATTTTAATTTTAAATAAAGAATGTGCCGGGGAAAGCACCGGTTTTGGTTCGCCCTTACCGCTGTTGGTACATGGTGGCCCGGGACGAGCCGGAGGTGGAGAGGAGATGGGTGGTTTGCGTGGGGTAAAACATTACCTGCAACGCACGGCCATACAAGGTTCCCCAACCTCCATCACTGCCATTACAAATGTTTTTCAGCCATATGCTATTGGTAAAAAACTGACGGCTCATCCATTTTCAAAAAATTTTGAAACTTTAGAAATTGGTGATCAATTAATTACCGCACAACGAATAATTACCGCGGAGGATATTACGGCTTTTGCCGACCTTAGCGGAGATCATTTTTATGCGCACAATCCCGAAACTGATTTTACAGGTACGATGTTTGAACGTCAGGTAGCACACGGCTATTTTATTATGAGTATTGCTGCAGGATTGTTTGTAGATAGTTATAACTTAAATCCTGTTTTATTAAATTATGGTATTGATGAATTACGGTTTACAAAACCGGTGTACCCCGGCGCTACTATTTTTGTACGCTTTACCTGTAAAGAAAAATTATCCAGCGATACAAAAATAATTGAGCACATAGATGATTTTAAACGCGGCGATGATATTGAAAAAGGAATTGTAAAATGGTTTGTAGAAATTTTTGATACATCAGACAACCCGATTGTTGGGGTGGCTACGATACTTACCATGATTAAGAAATAAAATTATTGAATCGCAACTAAATAATACTATTATGATGGAGGAAGACAACAACGGTTATGTAAAAACCGAAACACACCAGGGGGTTACATCAATTGAATTTTTTCACCCGCTTAGTAATTCATTGCCGGCAAAAATTTTACAATCGCTCGCCAAAGAAATACATTTTGCCGGTACTCATGCCGAAACTAAAGTAGTCATCATAAAAAGTGGCGGCGATAAGGCTTTTTGCGCCGGGGCCAGTTTTAATGAACTTAAACTAATTCAAACACCCGCAGAAGGCCAGTTATTTTTTAGTGGTTTTGCAGAGGTAATTAATGCCATGCGAAAATGCCCCAAATTTATAATTGGACGCATACAGGGCAAATGTGTTGGCGGTGGCGTTGGCATTGCTGCTGCAGTAGATTATGCTATTGCAAATAGTAATGCAGAAATAAAGTTGAGTGAATTAGAATTGGGTTTTGGTCCATTTGTGGTTGGGCCGGTTATTGAAAGAAAAATTGGTGCTGCTGCCTTTAGTGCTTTGGCTATTGATGCCGCCACCTGGCGCAACAGTGATTGGGCCAAAAGAAAAGGCTTGTTTGCAGAAGTACATGAATCTATTGAAAATATGGATGAATCTATTTTCAGGATCGCCCATCATTTGGCGCACAATAGCCCGGCAGCAATGATGGAAATGAAAAAAATATTTTGGAAAGATACCGAAGACTGGGATACGCTTTTAAAAGAAAGGGCTGCTATTAGCGGACGATTAGTGCTCACTGCATTTGCAAAAAATGCCATTGAAAATGCCAATACAAAAAAAGTAAAAATTAAGACCTTCTAAATATGATTCATGGAAGGTATTGATTTATTTGAGGAAAAAGATTTGTATATATTATGCGATAAATTGGTCTCAACAGATCCAGATTTAAAAGGTATTCTTTCTCAATATGGATATCCTCCTTTTTGGAGCAGGCCGGCAAGTTTCGAAACGCTGGTTCATATTATTTTAGAACAACAGGTTTCTTTGGCCTCGGCGCTTGCGGCTTTAAATAAATTAAAACTAGCTGTCGATATTATCAGTCCGCAAAATATTTTACCATTAACAAACGAGACTTTAAAAGCCTGTTATTTTAGCCGGCAAAAAATTAGTTACGTAAAACATTTAGCAACCGAAATAATTTCGGGCAATCTTACATTGAGTGCATTCGAAGCAATAAGTAACCAGGAGGTAATAAAAGAACTTACAAAAATAAAAGGCATTGGAACCTGGAGTGCAACTGTATATTTAATGATGGTTTTACACCGCAGCGATCTTTTTCCTATGGGCGATATTGCGTTAATTTCCAGTGTTCGGGAAACAAAAGATTTATCAAAAGATATTTCAAAAGAAGCCATTGAAAAATTATCAGAACAATGGAAACCGTACAGAACTATTGCCGCATTTATTTTATGGCACGGGTACTTGTGCAAAAGAAAGCGGTAAGATTTGTAATGAATATCCAATCACTTTTTAAAAATATCCACGGCTGAGGCTCCATCGTTATCCCTGGCAGGTTGCTCCTCAGCAGAGCCCGCTTTCGTTTATCCCGGCAATACAAATGTAAACCCATTTTAGGATTACATTAAAAGTGTACATTTATACCAGGATTATTAATCAAAAGTATAAACTTTTTTCAGGACGAGTCAACTAATTATTATACCCCACGCCGTGGATGGTGTCTCACCATCCACAAGTTAGAATACTGTACCAAAATGAGTAAGTAGCTCAAACTCGTCAATTTGCTGCTCGTAAAAGATAGCAGTTGAAAACCTATATTCCACTGGCTTGCTGCATAAAAGCCAATGTGGTTGCAAGGGGTTCAGATGAATATAATTTAATTTCTGGGCTGTAGTTTCGCTGTTAAAAAGTTGTATTGCCAATGGATCTCTTTGCCAGATATTGTATTGCCTGTCTATCCCATCAAATACATAATTTTTCAATGCCGTTTCTTTGTTATTTTGTAAAGTT
>JAYTHI010000145.1:0-5342 GCA_043732685.1 Ferruginibacter sp.
CATTCTGTAAGGGTTATAAACAATCCGCCTTCACTGATATCATGTGCCGAAACAACTAATTTTTCTTTGATCAATTTTTCAACTGCCCTTTGTAGTTCAAACTCCTCGTCCAAATCAAAATGAGGTGCAGCACTAAATTCAATACCATGTATTTTATGTAAATATTCAGACGAATTGATATCGTTTCTGCTGGTACCCACCAAGTAAATTACATCGCCGGCGTCTTTAAAGTCCATGGTCATTTTATCGTTCACATTTTCAAGCAAACCTACCATGCCAATAGTTGGAGTTGGGTATACGGGACCATCAGGAGATTGGTTGTAGAAACTAACATTGCCACCGGTTACCGGAGTGTCAAATTTAATACAAGCCTCACCCATTCCTTTAATAGCATTTACAAACTGGTAATATACTTCAGGGTTGTAAGGGTTGCCAAAATTGAGGCAATTGGTTACACCTAAGGGTTGTGCTCCACTGCATACAATGTTTCGGGCCGCTTCTGCCACGGCTATCATGGTGCCTTTGTAAGGGTCGGCAAATACGTACCTGCTATTACAATCCGTTGTAAGTGCAAGGCCTTTATTGGTTGGCTTTGCCACAACAATTGCGGCATCACTTGGGGCGTTGGTGCTAACCGAGCCTGCACCAACCATACTATCATATTGGGTATAAACCCATCTTTTGCTGGCAATATTCGGTATTTGAATCAGCTGCGCCGCAATGGCTATTAAATCAGCAGGTTCTTTTATTGTGGTAACATCAAAAGCTTTAATTTTTTGCAGGTATTCCGGTTCTTTTGCTTCTCTATCGTATTGTGGTGCGCCTCCGCCTAAAACCAATTCTTCTGCGGGTAGTTCTGCTTCTAAAACGCCGTTCATATAAAATTTTAGGGCGCCATCTTCTGTTACCTCACCAATTTCACTGCAAGGCAGATCCCATTTTTCAAATACTTTTAAAACAGCTTCTTCCTGTCCTTTTGCCACCACCATCAACATTCTTTCCTGGCTTTCGCTTAGTAATAATTCCCATGCCTTCATATTTTGCTGGCGCATGGGTACTTTATCCAAATGAATGATCATACCCGATTTTCCTTTGGCACTCATTTCGGCAGTAGAGCAAATAATGCCTGCTGCGCCCATATCCTGCATGCCAACAATGGCACCGGTTTTTATAACTTCCAGACAAGCTTCCAGTAATTTCTTTTCCTGAAAAGGATCACCAACCTGTACTGCCGGTAAATCGTCTGCACTATCTGCAGTTATATTGGCAGATGCAAAGGATGCTCCACCAATACCGTCTTTGCCGGTAGCACTTCCCACAAAAAATACGGGGTTTCCTTTTCCTTCTGCGGTGGCAGAAATGGTATCTCCATTTTTTAAAATACCTACACTCATGGCGTTAACCAGGGGGTTGGTATGGTAGCAATCTTCAAAATAAATTTCGCCTCCCACAGTTGGTACGCCAAAACAATTGCCGTAATGACCAATACCGTGTACAATACCCGCTAATAAATGCTGTGTTTTAGCTTCTTTTAAATTGCCAAAACGCAAAGAGTTTAGAGACGCAATTGGTCTTGCGCCCATAGTAAATATATCCCGGTGAATACCACCTACGCCGGTGGCTGCGCCCTGAAAAGGCTCAATAGCACTGGGGTGGTTATGGCTTTCAATTTTAAATACAACACCATAGCCATCACCAATATCCATGAGGCCGGCATTTTCTTCTCCTGCTTTTACCAGCATTTTTTGTCCGTCGCGGGGCAATGTTTTTAGCCACTTGATAGAGTTTTTATAACTGCAATGTTCACTCCACATCGCACTGAAGCAACAGAGCTCCGTAAAATTGGGTGTACGTCCGATCTTTTCTTTGATCAATTCAAATTCTTCAGCTGTAAGCCGAAGTTCGTTGGCGGTTGAAACTGTTATGTCCATAATTTTTGTAGAAAGTGCGAAAGTACAACCACTATTTGTTTTTAAGACTACAATGAATATTTATTATTTTAACTAACTTCCCACACTAAAAAAAATATGGTTTGAGTTACGCGTTATTTTTAATTTACCTGTTGCTTTTTTGCTGCCTTATTACAAAAAACCAGTTTATTAAAGGGACAGGGCTTTCTTCGTTGGTATTGATAAGCCTGTTTCTATTGAAAGTGTTTGTCGGCTGTGCCGGTTATTTGCTTATGGAAAAGGTCTCCCAAAATTCAGATGCTTATTATTTTCATTCGGCAGGTATAATTGAATATCATTTGTTATTTAATGACCCAAAGCAATATTTAATCAATATTTTTCAATCCGGTTACACGCCTCCTTATGGAAATTTTTTTGGAACAGTTAATTCCTATTGGAACGATCTGGGTGGTAATTTCATTGCCAAATTATTGTCACTTTTTAATATATTAAGCGGGGGCAATTATTTTATTAATGTTATTTTCTTTAATTACATCGTCTTTCTTGCCTCCATTGGATTATTCAGGGTCTTTTCAACTATTTATCCCAATAAGCCTGTGCAAATAAGTATAGGGTGTTTTTTGTTACCCTCTTTTTTATTTTATAGCAGTTATAGCAATAAGGATGGATTAATTTTTACAGCCCTCTGCAGTATTATTTATTGTTGCTATTTTATCTCTATAAATAATGGGCGCAAATTATTATTTACAGTAACGGCCATAATTTCCTTATTTGTTGTGTTTATTATGCGCAATTATGTGGCAATGGTTATTTTGCCCGCCCTCTTTGCCTGTGCTTTCTGTTATAAATTTAAATATCCGCCTCTTTTAATTTTTATTCTAATGTACTCCATTGGGGCCTTGTTATTTTTTAATGCCAATATTCTTTCGCCCAAAATTAATTTACCTCAAAATGTTGTTGACAGGCAGACAATGTTTAGTCTTTTACCTCAATCAAATACCCTGATTCCGCTGAATATTTTAAAACCCAATTTCAAATCATTTCTGTTAAATGCACCTCAGGCTGTTCATCATGTTTTAGGCAGACCATTTATTACCGATTTTTCCCTCTCCATTTATCTAATTCCATTTGCCATTGAAATTATATTTTATCAATTTATATTTTTGTTATTTGTATTTTTTAGAAAAAAAGTAATTGGTAGTGACTCATTTATAGTTTTTTTATACTTTTTTGTTTTTCCCATTTTATTGGTAATCGGGTTTACCATTCCAATACTCGGGGCCATTATTAGGTATCGATCTATTTACCTGCCTTTTTTAATAACACCCTTAATTTGTACAATATCATGGCAAAAAGTAAGTTCTTTTTTTTACATTAAATAAAAATATAATATTTAAAATTTATGGTAATATTTGATATTTTTAGTAAAAATTTAAGAGATAAGGATATTATTTAAAAATTATGCCCTATTTTGTGGTCTCTAAAATTTAAAATACATGCAATCACTCCGTTTTAAAGCAATCGACAATTTATCGTCAAATGAAAAGGTCACGGTTAAAGCGTCTACAAAAATCACCGGAATTTTTGGTGAAAATGTATTTACTCACAAAACTGCCCGGCAGTTTTTGAGTGATGAAGCCTATAAAAGTTTATTGGCATCCATTAAAAGTGGTAAAAAGATCGATAGAAATATGGGAAGCCAAATTGCCAATGGCCTCAGAGCCTGGGCAGAAGGTAAGGGTGTTACACATTATACGCATTGGTTTCAGCCATTAACTGATTTATCAGCCGAAAAACATGATTCATTTTTTACTTTAAAGGGCGATGGTACACCTATCGAAGAATTTGAAGGTGCCGCTTTAATACAACAGGAGCCTGATGCTTCTTCTTTTCCATCGGGTGGTTTGCGCGCAACATTTGAAGCACGCGGTTACACAGCATGGGATCCATCTTCACCACCATTTATTATGGAAATTGGTAATGGTAAAACATTATGTATACCTACCATCTTTGTTTCTTATACAGGACATTCTTTAGATGCTAAAACGCCATTGATAAAAGCATTGGTATCTCTTGAAAAAGCGGCTGTAGATGTATGTCAGTATTTTGATAAAAATGTAACGAAAATTACTGCCACTTTAGGTTGGGAGCAGGAATATTTTGTAATAGATGAAGGCATGGTTAACGCCCGCCCGGATATATTAATGACAGGTCGCACCGTTTTTGGACATGCACCTGCAAAAGGACAACAATTAGATGATCATTATTTTGGCGCAATTCCGGAAAGGATTTACGCATTTATGAGAGATTACGAGCAGGAGAGTTATAAATTAGGTATTCCTTTACGTACAAGACATAATGAGGTGGCTCCTTGTCAGTTTGAGTGCGCACCTATTTTTGAAGAAGCAAACCTTGCTGTAGATCACAATACCTTGTTGATGGATGTTATGACAAGGGTTGCAAAACGCCATGGTCTGATCGTTTTATTACACGAAAAACCATTTGCAGGTATTAACGGCAGTGGCAAACATAATAACTGGAGTTTATCAACTGATACCGGTGTAAACTTATTGGCTCCGGGAAAAACCCCTAAAACCAATTTAATGTTCTTAACATTTTTTGTTAATACCATTAAAGCAGTTAGCGACTATGCAGGTTTATTAAGAGCCTCCATTGCAAGTGCAGGTAACGATCATCGTTTGGGTGCAAATGAAGCTCCGCCTGCAATTATTTCTATTTTTATTGGTAAATATTTAACCGAAGTATTAAACCAGGTTGAAACCCGCGTTAGCGGTAAGTTTGATGAGCAGGATGAAGCGATGCTTAAATTGGATATTCATAAAACAATTCCGGAATTAATGTTGGATAATACCGACAGAAACCGTACCAGCCCTTTTGCATTTACAGGTAACAAATTTGAATTCCGTGCAGTTGGTTCGGCAGCAAATTGTGCCAATGCCATGACGGTTTTAAATTCTATTGTTGCAGAAACCTTAAAGCAATTTAAGAAAGATGTTGACGGTTTAATTGAAAAGGGTGATAAGAAAGAAATCGCCATCATGCAGGTTATTCAAAAATACATTGTTGAAAGTAAATCTGTTTTATTTGAAGGTGATGGTTACAGTGAGGATTGGGCAGTTGAAGCAGAAAAAAGAGGTCTGCCAAACGTAAAAACTACGCCATTGGCTTTAGATGCTTACTTAACGGATAAGGCTAAAAATTTATTTGCAAGTAACGATATTTATTCTCATGCAGAATTAGAAGCACGTCATGAAATAATGTTGGAAGCCTACATTAAAAAAGTTCAGATTGAAGCCAGGACAATGGGTGAATTAGCCACTTCGGTTATTTTACCTTCTGCTGTAAAATATCAAAATGTATTGCTGGCAAATATTCGCGGTTTAAAAGAAGTTGGTTTAAAAGGTGAAGCAT
>JAYTHI010000146.1:0-1517 GCA_043732685.1 Ferruginibacter sp.
AACATTACGGTTAACTGGCATAGTGAAACGGATGAAATTTTAGGCGAGAAAAAAGTGGAGGGGGTAAGGATCAAAAATACACAGACAGGGGTAAAAACAGAGATTCCGGTTAGTGCCTTCTTTGTAGCCATTGGCCACCATCCCAACAGTGATATTTTTAAAGGATGGTTAAATTTAGATGAGGCCGGATATATACTTACCGTGCCGGGAACATCCAAAACTAATATTGAAGGCGTATTTGCAAGTGGAGATGTACAGGATAAAATTTACAGACAAGCAGTAACTGCCGCCGGTAGTGGTTGTATGGCGGCTTTGGATGCAGAAAGGTATTTGGGTGCGTTGGAAACTGCACATTAAATTAACCCTTTTTAAATTTTATCCGGTTTATTTTTATTTAAAATTTCGTTTGATGCTGACTATACACCTGCACAATATAATATGTCATTCTTTTCATGGAATGTTTAAGGAAGAAAGAATTTTAGGAAATAATTTTGAATTAAATGTCGATATTTCGTTTGATGAAGCAGGTAAAATAACCAAACTCCATCAATCCATTGACTATGTTGCTATTTACGGTATTATTAAAGAGGTGATGGATGTGCCCACTAAATTGCTGGAAACCGTAGTACAGGATTTAGCAGAAAAATTTCATCTGTTTGATGACAAAATTAAAAATGTATGTATCAGTATTAAAAAATTAAACCCGCCCATTTCCAATTTTCAGGGAACGGTTGGTATTAGTTTTTCAAAAGATTTTTAATAATGAAGTCCTTTTTAATTTTTTGCATGTTGTTGTTATGCTTTTCTAAAGCGTCTTCGCAGGATATTGCCCAACTAACAAAGGATGCCTTAAGATTAGAGGCCCTGCCGGATGAAAATGCAGCTTTCAAGAAATGTAAGGAGATATTAAAACTTCAACCCGTAAATATATTTGCACTTTCAAAATGCAGTGAGCTTTGCAGTCGTATTGGTAAACGCCAGACAGATAAGAAATTGATGGGTGATTATTATGAAGCAGCAAAAACCTATGCGGATATTGCTTTAAAATTAGACCCCAATAATAGTGAAGCCAATTGCGTAATGGCGATTGCATTGGGCAGAAGCACTTTAAATAAAAGTGGAAAAGAAAAAATAACCAATGCAAGAGAAATAAAACGCTATGTGGATCTTGCTATAAAAAATGATCCGCAAAATTTTAAGGCCTGGCATGTTTTGGGAAGATGGAATTACGAACTAAGCAGCCTAAATATAATTGAACGGACAGCTGCAAAAATTTTATATGGTACTATCCCGATAGGATCCATTAAATTAGCCATATTAGCATTTGAAAAATCAAATAGTATTACTACTGGTTTTATTTTAAATTATTTTGAATTAGCCAAAGCATACAATAAAAATGATGAGACAAATAAGGCCATTGCTATCCTCAATAAAATGATGCAAATGCCCAACCATACCGAAGATGATCCTTTTATTAAGGAAGAAGGTAAAAGGTTGTTAAAAGATTATCAATAGTT
>JAYTHI010000147.1:0-1515 GCA_043732685.1 Ferruginibacter sp.
TGCCTTTTTAGAAGCAGCCTTGACTTTCGTTTGTTACTTTTTTTTGTTAAGAAAAAAAAGTAAATAGAGAGACACTTAATTGTTTTAAACCATCCTTTAATTCCTACAAATAAATTTTCTTATCATAAAAATTCATCATAATTCGAATAAAAATATTAATTAAATTCTTTGTGAGTCAATATTTCAGCCTTTTCTTCCAGACACTAAGTAGTGCAAATAATTTGCAGCAAGATTTATTTTAATAGTTTTTTATAAAAGTTTACATTAGTCGCTTTTTGAAACCCGAATAAGTATGCTGAAAAAGATCTGCAGTAGCTAGCGAACTACTAATTAAAATACGTTCCGGTATTAATAAATCAATACCGTAATCCCAGCTTTAATTTGGCCCGGGTAACTTTTAGTTTCCAACTAAATAAAATTGCTTTCGCATCAATTTTATGACCTGGTTACTAATTCTACGCGAAATTTTATAATTTTGCAATAATGGAAAAGATAGCAGTGATAGTAGCAGGCGGTATTGGCGCAAGGATGAACAGTACCATGCCCAAGCAATTTTTATTATTAAATAGTAAACCGGTTTTATATTATACCATCGATACCTTTTTAAAATCTTACCCTGATTTAAAAATTATTTTGGTATTGCCGCAGGAGCATATTGCAGCCGGACAAGAAATAATCGATGCTTTTTTTAATTATGAGCGCATTCAATTTACTGCCGGTGGCCGCACCAGATTTCATTCTGTACAAAATGGATTAGCCCTTATTGAAGAAGAATGTATTGTTTTTGTACATGATGGCGTGCGCTGTTTGGTTAGTTCCGATCTTATAAAAAATTGCTATGAGGCTGCTTTGGAATTTGGTTCTGCCATACCTGTGGTAGATTGTAAAGACAGTGTAAGGTTGTTAAAAGGCGAAGATAGTGAGGCCGTTGATCGTAGGATAGTAAAGCTGGTTCAAACCCCGCAGGCATTTCATAGTAAAATTTTATTGCCCGCATTTAAAATTGATTACAAAGATAAATTTACTGACGAAGCTACTGTTGTAGAGGCTTTTGGCTTAAAAGTAAACTTGATAGAAGGAGAGGAGAACAATATTAAAATTACCAACCCGATTGATGTTGTAAAAGCAGAATACCTGTTAAAGTCAAAATTATAATTTAAAGCGGTCAATACAATTGTCGGTAATATTTAATTTCCTACCTGCAAACCATTCAATTTTTGGTTCCGTAAAATTCCAGTTCAACACCTTATTCCATTTTTACTTTACTAAAATAATTTCTTCAACAGTGTAAATTTAAAAACCCTTTTGAACTAATTTGTATTGTTAATTAGTGTCTGAAAAAAAATGCTAAAAGCTTTTATAGGCAGCGTTATTGATAGAAAAGCTGCTTGATTCTTTGATTAGTAATTAATATCTTCTTAAAATCTATTTGAATTAAATCAATAGTTCTATGATGAACTGTATTAACGGCCTCTTCTAAAAAGAGCAAGAAATTTTCCAAATAAGGCGTTAAGA
>JAYTHI010000148.1:0-1512 GCA_043732685.1 Ferruginibacter sp.
GCCAGCACAATTGCATTTTTTTCCTTTTTCAATTTTTCGATTTCTGCAAACAAATCAATCCTGCTGTCTATCTCCAAATCTAAAAAACCGTTTAGTTCAATATTGGCTTTTGCAGTGTTAATATCTCTCATAATATGTATTAGTATTTTTTATTTTTAGATTAATCTATTACTACTAGGGGTGTTAATATGTTGAAAGAAATTTTTTTAATTATTTGTAAAACTAAATTATTCATTTTATTCACCACTATCAACAAGTAATTAACATATTGGCTAATTATTATGTGCCGTATTTTAACTAGTGTCAACATAGTTTTACCAGTAACCAATAATTTTTATTAACAACCGTTAATAAAAAAGACAGAGGATAATTAAAAGTATTTATAGATATCTGTCTATGTTAATTTGGTACCTGATAAATGTGGGTTCACTAACATCGTCTTGTCATACGCCGATAACTGCCCCAAGTTATACGCCAACTCTCCCCTGTTTTTAAATATAAAATAGGGGGATATCAACAGAAAATTGGGTTTATTAACAAATAGATGTTAATAGCTATAAAATTTCCAAAAATCAAGTTGTCTCAATTTATTGTCTTAAAAATATTAAAGCATAGGCTCCCTCTAATTTTAACAAGGTTATCCACAATTTTTTAATATACATATTTACCCTATTTTTGCCGTCCATTTTAATATAAATCTACGATGCAGATTATTCAGAATATCCGTGAAAAAGGCAGTGCCATAATTATAGGTGTAATTGCTATAAGTTTAATTGGTTTTATAATGATGGATACCAGAACGGCAAGCAGCCGCAGTGGATCCGATTCTTCCATTGGTAAAATTAATGGAGAGAGCATTGACAGCAAGACCTTAAATGCAAAAGTTGAAGAAATGAAAGCTCAGCGTGGCGGACAAGTAGCAGGAGCTGAAATTTATCAGTTGCGACAAAATGCATGGGACCAGCTGGTAACTGAAAAAGTTTTGAATACTGAATTTGATAAATTGGGTCTGATCTTTTCTGCAAAAGAATTGAGCAGCATTATGTTTAGTGATGATGCACCTCAAACATTAAAACAAGCTTTTACAGATAAAGCAACCGGTCAGTACGATATTGAAAAAGCAAGACAATGGTGGATATCTGCCAAGAAAACAAAGGGCGACCAACGGGATGCTATTGAAAAACAAATTGTTGAGCCATTGATTTTACAAACCCTCGCTACAAAATACAGCAGTCTTTTAGCAGCAAGCGCCTACTACCCTACCTGGATGCAGACAAAAGATAATGCAGACAGTAAATCTTTTGCAACTATTTCTTATGTATCGGTTCCCTATAATGTTATAAGTGACAGCACCATAAAAGTTAGCGACGAAGATTTAACTGATTATATGGCTAAACATAAAAATATTTATAAACAAGATGGCGGCAGAGTTATAAGTTATGTAAGCTTTAGTGCTTTACCCAATAGTTCTGATACTTTAAAAGCAGTGGAAACAGTTTTAAATTTAAAAGA
>JAYTHI010000149.1:0-38306 GCA_043732685.1 Ferruginibacter sp.
AAATTGATATGAATAAAAGTGTAAATTTTATTATAGTAAATGTAAATGCATTTGCATCTTACGAAACAAGGGATATGGCAGGGTCAATGCGGGTAAAGAATATTTTTAATCCCCTTCTGGGTATGCCAGATATTAGTATTAGTAACCTCGTTTTACTCGATCTTTTATCGCTGCAAAATAATAATAATGAGGAGTCTTATAAAAATAAAATTGATTGCTTAAGTATTGGCTATACCTCTTTTAAATCGCCGGCATCTATTTTTACTTACCTGAAAAAGGGTTTTAAATTTATTAAGGCACACCATAAAAAAAATGCTGATAATATCATTTATAATTACCAACACCCGGATATAAGAAATTTTTTGTTTTTATTATATGCGAAAATGAAAGGGTTTAAAATTGTGTTCGATTTTGTTGAAGATAAACAACACGAAACAATCATTACCCTCAATGACAAGGTCCGTCAAAGTTTATCCTTATTTTTTTTAAAACTGATACCATTTTATGCTGATGCAGTTTTTGTAATTTCTACACATTTACAAAACGTAGCCATTAAATTAACGCGCAATAAAATACCGGTTTATATACTACCAATTTCGGTAGATTTTAATAATATTGATAACTATAAAAAAGAACAGGCAAATGTACCTGTTCAAATATTTTATGGGGGTTCTTTTGCACAAAAAGACGGGCTTCAATATTTATTGGCAGCAATGGATATTTTAAAAGAAAGAAAATACCAATTTAAATTAATACTAAGTGGCAAGGGCCGGCCGGAAGATATTGAAAAGCTTTTTCCAAAATTTAAAGACAATGATCTTATAGATTTTCGGGGATTTTTATCTACCCGAGAATATTTTAAATTATTAAGTGGGGTAGATATATGTTGTATGACAAGAACCAATTCCGCCTTTGCCAACGCAGGCTTTCCCTTTAAATTGGGCGAGTTTTTAGCCGCAGGCAAATTAATTATTGCTTCAAGAATTGGTGATGTTGACAAATTTTTAACCCATAAAGAAGATGCATATTTAATTACCCCTGAAAGTACCGAAGAAATTGTGGAAGGTTTAACTTATTATTTAAACAATCTGAAAACACTATCGCAAACAATGGGGGCAAATGCCCGACGGGTTGCTGAAAAAAACTTTGATGCGAACCTTTCCAGTAATTTTATGTTGGAAAAGTGCCGAAATATTTTAAATTAAATAGTAAGGTTGTTTAATGACCATTTTTTTTGTTTTTTAAGACCCTGGGTGGAAATAACAAAGAAAATATTTGTTTATGAATGCCGTTGTTTTAAATAGCACCTAATAATTACATGGATAATCCAAATAGTATTGCAGTTGTTTTTAATGGTTTATATGTTGGAGGTGCAGAAAAATTTGGCATTAGCCTGGCCAATAAATTTAAATCCAATGGCTATACATCAACTATTTTTCTATTTAAAAAATTAGATAGCCCCTTATTGGAGCAAATTGATACAAATATTGAAATAGTTTTTATCCATAGAAAGTCTAAATTCGATATCGTTTTAAACAAGCAATTTGATAAGGAAATAAATAAAAGAAATATAGGAAAAGTTATAATTATTGGATTATTACCCTTATTTTTATCAAGAGTTTTTTCATTCAAAAGAAATATAAACATCTCTTATTTTATTTCTTTACACAGTACTATTCCTCCTTCGTTTAGAATTTATTTGCAAGACCTTATCTACTTGCGGTTTGCCCGCAAAACGGATAAAGTTTTATTTATTTGTAACGCACAAAAAAATTATTTTAATAAAAATTTTTTATTTAAGCCGAAAAAGCTTGATGTAATTTATAATGGGGTAGATGTAAATTATTTTATGCCCAACGCTGATGGTGTAAGCTCAACTCAAAAAACGCAAATGAATATTGCGGAAAAGGATAAAATTATTTTATTGGTAGCTACTGTAAGGCCGGAAAAGGGACATGGAGATGCCATTAAAGCTTTAAAAAAATTACATAGCGCTTATCCTGAAAAAATAAATACGCACCTCGTATTTATTGGTGGTGGAAAAGAGGATTATATCAGGAAACTAAAGGAAGAAATTAGCAACAATGCGTTGGAAAAGTTCATTCATTTTGAAGGGAATCAAAAAGACGTAAGAAAATACTATGAAGTAGCAGATATTTTTACATTAACTTCTTTTAGCGTAGAAACCTTTTCCATTGCGGCGCTTGAGGCCATGAGCTCAGGATTACCCATATCCTTAACCAATATTGGCGGAGCGGCAGAAATGGTTATAGAAGGAAAAAATGGGTTGCTTAGTAAAGCAAAAGATATAGATTCGATAGCGGCAAGCTGGAATGCATTATTAAATACAAAATTTAATAAAAATGAAATTAGAAGAATAGCCATTGAAAAATTTTCGCTGGAATTAATGTTTAAGAAATATCAAGATACCATAAATTAATAAGTCCCGGCATTAGTTTATTTATGAAAATAATTATAATTCAAAAAATTTTTCCAAACTATCGAAAAGCAATTTTTGATAAACTTAACCTATCCTACGGTGTTAAAATTGTGCATGGAAAAAATGAATCGGGTATTAAACAAATCACCACTAATTATTCTATACTTGTAAAATTAATTCAGCTTTCAAAAAAAGAAACACTGGTATTTTTATTTGGTTTCAGGCAGATTTTAAAGCTGCGGCCAAATATTATATTTCACGAATTTACTATCGGTGTTTTATCCTTATCAATTGTTAGAGCCATGGCGTTTTTTATGCGCGCAAAATTTATATTGTGGGGGCATAATATAAATCTTAAAAGAGGTTTTAAACCTTTTTCCAACCTGGCAGATTTTTATCGTTATCTACTGATGAAATCGAGTAGTGCGGTTTTGTTTTATTCTCCCGATCAAATGGAATCTGTAAAGAAATACATCAATAACAAAAAACTATTTGTTGCCAATAATGCATTGGATACAGACTTTCAACTGGCTAATTATACATTGATATCCGCAAGCAGCAGGGAGGTGGTTAAAAAAGAATTGGGTATTAAAAGCCGCTACAATCTAATATTTATCAGCCGGCTATTGCCTAATAAAAAAACTGAACAAATAATAAGCATTTATGGTCTGCTTGATGAGGATATAAAAAATGATTTAATGATTCATATAATAGGTAGTGGCCCGATGTACCTGCCATTGCAAGAAATGATTGACGCAGCAGGTTTTGCTAATAATATTAAATTGTATGGGGAAGTAACGGAAGAAATTAAATTAGGTAAATATTTATATATATCAGATTTTATGATCAATCCCGGGTACCTCGGCTTATCAGTAAATTTGGCTTTTGCCTACGGATGCCCAATTATAACTTTTGATACTGTTGATATGGAACAACCGCATTCGCCGGAGGTTTATTATCTAAAAGATGGCTACTCAGGCATTACCATCAAAAATCTCGATATAAAAGAAATGGCGACAGCATTAAATACCAGCCTAAAAACGGAAAGTTATATAAAAATGCGTGAAAATTGCCTCCATACAATTTATAGCGAAGGTTCAATACATCAAATGTTTAGTGGTTTTCAAAAAGTACTAAACTTCGTACAGGGAAAAACTATATAATATTAATAATAAGTATATTTTTAATATTACAAGTAAATTATCCGTAATTTGTTTACTTAATCTTAATCCCCTGCCAAACTACTGATTTTTATATTTACATCCCTATAGATTACTTATATATCAACAAGGCATAATGAAAATACTTCTTGTAAATTGGTCCTGGTATCCCTCGGGTGGCGATTGGACCTATGTCGAAAATATTCATAAATTATATGAAGAAAAAGGTTATGAGGTTATCCCATTTTCGACCCATAATAAAAAAAATATTTATTCTCCTTATTCAGAATATTTTGTAAACACCTACGATTTTAAAGAACTTAATAAACATAAAAATATTGGTAATGGAATTAAAGCATTAAAAACCTCAGTAATATCAAAAGATGCGCTTTATAAGCTTGATTTATTATTGGATGTTCACGATATTAAAATTGCTCACCTAAATAATATCCATCATTATATTACACCGGCTATTATTGAAAAACTAAAAAATAAGGGCATTAAAATTATCTGGACCCTACACGATTTTAAAATTATTTGTCCTGAAAATTCTTTTATATCCAATGGTGTATTGTGTGAAAAATGCATCACCGGAAGTTTCTACCATTGTGCAATAAATCTGTGCAAGAAAAAATCGTTTTTAGCCAGTAGCCTGGCTAGTTTTGAAGCCTACTACTATCATTCTAAAAATACCTATGATCTTGTAGATTGCTTTTTGTGTCCGTCTACATTTTTAAGCAGAAAATTTATTCAGTTTGGCTTCGATCCTTCCAGATTATTGGTCAGTAATTCTTGTTATGATATCGATTTAATAGATCAGTATTTATTAGATTATGCTGCTGATACCACCAGGCCTGAACCGGAAAAATATGTATTGTACATTGGCAGATTAGAAGAAATTAAGGGCATACAAACCTTAATTGAAGCCGTGAAAGATACCGGTATAAAAGTAAAAATTGTGGGTACAGGGGTTGAGGCACAAAATTATAAAACCTTGGCTTGTGATAATCAAAATATAGAATTTTTGGGTTTTAAAAATAAACAGGAAGTTTTTAAACTAACCCGGGAATGTTTATTTGTAGTATGTCCTTCTATATGTTACGAAAATTTACCCTTTTCGATTATTGAAAGTTTTTTATTTTATAAGCCTGTCATAGGTTCTGATATTGGTGGTATTCCCGAATTAGTGGTTGAAGGAAAAACTGGTCTGCTTTTTGAAGCTGCGAATGCTTCCCATCTTTGCGAGAAAATGAATTATTTATGGCAAAATGAAAATGTAGTCAAGAATTTAGGGATACAAGCACGGGAACTTGCCTACAATATGGTCAATTTTAATGCGCATTGGAATAAAATTGAAACGTTATTATTAAAATTAATATAAGGGTATAAATATTAATATATTAAATTTTTATAGCAAGTATTGTGCTTATTTTTATACAGAATTAAACGGTATTGTAGTTTTAAAATTCAAGTGTTACCAAAAAATTAATGAAAGTACTTTTAGTTAATTGGTCGTGGTATGCCACGGGCGGAGATTGGACTTATGTTGAAAATTTACATAAATTATATGAGGCTCACGGGCATCAGGTAATTCCATTTTCGACCCACAATAAAAGGAATGTTTACTCTCCCTACTCAAAAGATTTTGTATCCGCTTACGATTTTAAGGAACTCAATAAACACAAAACCATTAACAATGGTTTGAAGGCTTTAAGAACCTCCATAATATCATCTGATGCGCTCTATAAACTAGACAGGATATTAGAACAGCATGATATAAAAGTGGCCCATTTACACAATATCCATCATTATATTACACCGGCTATTATTGATAAGCTCAGCAAGAGAGGAATAAAAATATTATGGACATTACATGATTATAAAATTATTTGTCCTGAAAATTCTTTTGTCTCCAATGGTAAGGTTTGCGAAAAATGTATTACCGGCGCATTTTACAACTGCGCAATTAATAAATGCAAAAAAAAATCTTTATTAGCCAGCGCACTGGCAAGTTTTGAAGCATACTATTACCACAATAAAAATACCTATCACTTAGTAGATCATTTTCTTTGTCCTTCTAAATTTATAAAAAGCAAATTCAAGCAATTTGGATTTGAGGAATCTAAATTATTTGTAAGCAACCTGTGTTATGACATCTCTTTAATAGACAATTTTATAGCCGATAATAAAGCAGTTACAACAAAAATAAATGACGAAAAATTTATACTGTATGTTGGCAGGTTAGAAGATATTAAAGGTGTTAAAACCTTGATAAATGCTGTAAAAAATACCCATTTAAAATTAAAGATCGCTGGTATTGGTACCGCCCAGCAAGAAATAATAGACCTTATTAAACAGGAAGATATCAATAATGTAGACATGCTGGGCTTTAAAAATAAAAATGAAATTTATACTTTAACACAGGAAGCCGCATTTGCAGTTTGTCCGTCTGAATGGTATGAGAATTTTCCTTTTTCAATTTCCGAATCCTTTTTATTTTCCAAACCGGTAATTGGTTCTAATATCGGCGGAATACCGGAACTGGTAATTGATGGCGTTACCGGTTTATTATTTGAACCCGGCAATGTAGCCGAACTCCAAAGTAAATTATTTATATTTTGGAATGATGAAGCCATTACAAAATCAATGGGTGTGGCTGCCAGAAAGCATTCTTATGAATTGTATAATTTCGATACCCATTGGAATAAAATTAAAACAATGCTCCCTGAATAGCAATGGTTTGGTTAAATTTCAACTAAATCCTGTTCTAAATGTTTGAGCAACAGTATGCATCCATTAACTATAAAATAAAGCTTGTTTGTATGTTAAAAACTTTCTTTATTTCGAGTATTTTTTAAATTAATTTTTAATAATAAAATCATCAACCCAAACAAGAACTAATGAAAAAGAAGATTTATATCGCCGGTAGCGGCGGAATGTTAGGAGAAGCTTTTTATCATCAATTTAAAGATGACTATGAAATTAAATGTACTGACAAAGATGTTAATGAAAACTGGCTTTCCTTTTTAGATTTCAGGGATCTGAATGCCTATAAAAAAGAAGTTTTCGATTTTAAACCTGATTATCTTTTTCATTTGGGGGCTTATACCAATCTGGAATACTGCGAGCAGCATGCAGAAGATACCTATGCCACCAATACCATGTCGGTTGAAAATGCAGTGTACATTGCCAACCAGCTAAACATTCCCCTTTTATACATTAGTACGGCCGGAATTTTTGATGGTGCCAAAGATTTGTATGATGATTGGGATATCCCTAATCCATTAGGCGTGTATGCAAGATCAAAATATATGGGCGAAAGATATGTTGCAGAAAATGCATCCAGATTTTTAATTTGTCGTGCCGGTTGGATGATGGGCGCGGGTCCTAAAAAAGATAAAAAGTTTATCCAGAAATTAATGCAGCAGTTAAAAGATGGTAAAAAAGAATTGTTTATTGTAGATGATAAAGATGGCACACCAACGCTTACCTATGATTTTGCTAAAAATGTAAAAGCCTTAATTCAACAGGAATATTGGGGATTGTACAATATGGTTTGCGGCGGACAAACCAGCCGTTTGGAGGTAGCCGTAGAATTGTTGGTGCAACTTGGTTTAAGTGATACAGTAAAAATTACCAGTGTAAACTCTGATTATTTTAAAGAAATATATTTTGCAGAAAGACCTCCCTGCGAAAGACTTGTTAATAGAAAACTGGATTTAAGAAATTTAAACCTGATGCAGGATTGGAAGGTGGCATTGAAACAATATCTTGATCAGCATTACCAGGGATACCTAACTAACTAAATGGAAAAATTACGAATAGCAGCCTTTGGAGGATTTAGGTCAATACCACCAAAAGCAGGTGCCGCCGGTTCTGACAAATTCGCTTTTGAACTTTATCCGCGTATTGCGGCAAAGGGACATCAGCTTATTGCGTACAGCAGAATCTATCCGGGTGATGCAGATATTTTGCATACTGATTATGACGGCGTAAAAATAAAATATTTTAAAACGGTAAAGAAAGCGGGTTTTGATACCCTGGTACATTCTGCTAAAGCCACGATGGACGTGATTGTTAACAATACAGCGGACGTGGTGCATTTACATAGTGGTGCCAATAGTATTTGGGCAATGCTGTTGAGGCTGGCGGGTAAACGTGTTGTTATCAGCCAATTTGCAATGGATTGGAAAAGGGATAAATGGCCCTGGTACGGTAAATTATTTTACATGGTCTCCAATTATTTAACAGCCTATTGCCCTAATGCAGTAGCCTTTGATAATGTGTACACCAAAGAATATTTTGAAAAAAAGTTTAATAAAACCTACAACTTTATTCCGTACGGATCGGAAGTTAAACTGCCTCCGGGTAATATTGATATTCTGCAAAAATTGGGATTGGTAACCGGAGAATATTTTTTGTTTGTAGGCCGGTTCATTCCTGATAAGGGCTTGCATCTTTTAAAACAGGCTTTCGAAAAAATACCTTCAAATAAAAAATTAGTGATGATCGGTGGTTCACCAAACCCCGGACCTTACGAAGCGCAGGTGAAAAATACCATGGATGACCGTATTGTTTTTCCGGGTTATGTTTATGGGGATGATACTAATATTTTAATGAAGAATGCCTATGCCTATATTCAGCCATCACTTATTGAAGGGCTTTCACCGGTAATACTTACGGTTATGGGCTTAGGGGTTCCTTTATTGTGTTCGGATATTGTAGAAAATAAATTTATCTGTGGTGATAATGCCACCACATTTCGTTCGGGTAATATTGAAGACCTGGCCAATAAAATTCAGTATGTTCTTGACAACCCAACACAAATAAAACAGCAGGCTGCAGCCGGCATGCTGGACATCAGCAGCAGGTTTAACTGGGATAAAATTACCGATCAGTACATTGATTTATTAAAAAAACAAAAGTAAAAAATATGCTTAAAATTGCTTTAATAGGAGCAGGTAAAATGGGATTGTCGCATTTGGCTATTCTTGGTGGTTATGGCAACACAAATATTGTTGGTGTTTGCGATACCGCTAAGATGGTTACCGATTTTTTATCAAAACAGGGTAAGTTCAATTGCTTTAGCGACTATACTAAAATGATTGAAGAAACCAAACCGGATGCCGTAGTAGTAGCCGTTCCTACAAAATTTCATTACAGTATAATAAAAGATCTCTTAGAAAAAGGTATTCATGTATTTGCCGAAAAACCTTTCTGTCTGCATTACTACCAAAGCGAAGAGTTGGTTGCTTTGGCAGCTAAAAATAATTTGGTAAATCAGGTAGGTTATCACAACAAATTCATTGGCACTTTTAAAGAAGTTAAACGCATTGCAGACAGTGGTGCATTAGGAGATATCTATCATTTTATCGGCGAATCTTACGGACCGGTAGTTTTAAAAAAGAAGGCAGAAACCTGGCGTTCAGATCCTGCAGAGGGTGGGGGATGTTTATTGGATTATGCGTCGCATGTTATTGATTTGATCAACGGCATTTTATCTCCTGTTAAGGATGCAAAAGGCACTTTGCTAAAATCTATATATTCCGGCAAGGTGGAAGATGCGGTGTATTCTTTGTTAGAATTAGAGAGCGGACAAACCGGTTTGCTATCCGTAAACTGGAGCGATGATACGTACAGAAAAATGTCAACATCAGTAACACTTGTAGGTACCCAGGGTAAATTAATTTCGGATGCCAACGAGCTAAAGGTATTTTTTAAAGAAGATAATTTATTACCCGGTTACACCAAAGGTTGGAACGTAAAATACATAACGGAGTTGCAGGATGAGGTAGATTTTTATTTAAGGGGAGAAGAATATTCTGCCCAGCTGGATCATTTTGTAAAAGCCGCAAATCGCGAAATACCAAACGATATCAACAATTTTATAAGTGCGTCCAATACGGACAAAGCGATATCAATTATCAAAAAAAGTTCAAAATAAGTACGCAATGGAAAGAATACTTTTTGGAGACAATCAGTTTTTTGCTGTCAACCATATTTCAGATAGTAAATCACGCGAACAGTCCATAAAATTTAAAGAAGATAGTGCCATCATGAAAGTTTTGGATGATGCTATAGGTTGCAATATCAATACGTTTATGTGTACCACACACGACAGAATAATAAATATATGTGATATTATAAGGGCAAATCCTGAAAAGTATGCCAATTTTAAAATATTCCCCTGTATGCCATATGCGCATAAATATGCCAATGCGGTAACGGAGTTGGGTATTGCAGGTACCTTAAAACAATATGTGCCGGGTAATTTTTTTGGTTCTTTATTTAAAGGTGGTATGGCCTATTTAAGTAAAGATTATGAAGCCATCATGGAGTTGATGATTGATGCAGAAATGAAAATGTTTAAGGGCATTCAAACACCGGTAATCTGGTTGCAGAATGTAATTACTGATCTGTTGCTGGGCTTGCGGGCTTATGATGTATTGGCTGCTTTTTATTTTTACATTAAAAAGAAATACAATGCTGAAGCCGGCTTTATAACCATGAATATGCCTGGTTTATTAAATGTGCTGGAACAGGCAGGTATACAAAACCCCATCATTTGTGCCTCTATAAATAAGGTAGGTTTTAGAATGAGTGGCGGAAAAGCGTTGTACGAAAAAACTTTGGAAACTAAAACCTTTCGTGCCGTAGCCATGCAGGTTTTGGGTGGGGGAGCTATTGCACCCAAAGAGGCTATTGAATATGTTTGTGGTCTGCCAAATATTGAATCTATTTTATTTGGCGCTTCGTCCAGAAACAATATAGAATCCACCGCTAACTATATCCGACAATTTGATCAAAAAGTAATAGTATAATTCTATAATTCCTGATAATTTTCTTTGCAGTACACAACTGTGTGCTTTAATTATAAATGTAAGTTTTAACCTTCAAAACAGTAGCTTCTTCCATGCTGGATCTTTCAACATTTTATGGCAATTTATATGCTAAGGATAAGCCTTATTTTAAGGTAGGTTTTTTAGTGGTTTCAATAATGATTGTAAATTTTTTAGGAATTAAAATTGGTGGTGCAGGTGGTGGTAGCGGACCTGCTGCTGCTTTCATTTTGTTGGAAATTGCATTAATTATTTTAGATCCTTTGTACGCATTTGTTTTTGCATTTGTTATTCATGTCGACATAATAGCCTGCTTAAGTTTTAGCTATGTTCCAATTATTTCTTTATTTAGTATGTTTTATATTTTTCTGGTTACTAAAGGTCTTTTTCAGGAAATATTAAATAATAAAAAAATTAAATTATTATTATTAGTAAGTTTTATTTTAGGAATATATTTATTTTTTGTAAATATTGGATTGAAATCAGGCTTTAGTAAAGAAAATTTTCTTGTGGGATTTGGTTATATTTTTGGGTTTTTAACTATATTACCCGCATATTTTTTTACAATTAATCGCCCGAAGGAATTATTTCAATCTTTGACAGTTGTTGCTGCTTGTTGCCTGATTGCTTACTTTTTAGATCTCTCTAAAAAATGGGGTATTTTTAAACTTGACGTTTATTTTCATTTGGAAGATTCTACCATGGAAAGAATGGCGGGCTACGATATCAGGCAATTTATGATTTTTTTCGCCTACTTAATTCCTGCCGTTGTGGTAACTAAAAGAGTTAAAAATGTCTATAAATTAATTCTACTTTTCGTTGGTGTATTTTCATTTTTAATTCTAGTACTCGCTTTTTATAGGTTGGCAATGTTTTATGTAGGTATGGGCCTCTTGCTATCTTTTATTTTTATTAAAAAATATGCTGATACAAAAAATGTTTTTAAATATTTAGTGGGTGGTTTTATATTAATTATTGGGGCAAGTTTAGTATTTGGAAATTACTTTACTGAAATAAATAAAATAATAGGTATAACCATTGATTATTTTAATGGTAAGGGTGGTGATAACTCTGCTGATACAAGGTTTGAAGGTCAACTACCGATATTGAAAAATCTATTTTTTGGTAGTCCGTGGACAGGAATCGGATTAATTGAAATTCAAAAATGGTATAGATTGGACATGATGGGATTTGTAGATTTCCCTGTTTTAGGATCATTAACAGCCTTTGGTATTGTAGGAATGTCCATTTATTATTTAAAATATTTAATTATATTATTAAATGGTAAAGTCAATTTATTTAATGTTGACTTGGAAGAAGATGACCAATTTACAGTATACCTATATCTTACCCTGAAGGCCTATATTATTACCATGATTACCTTCCGTTTCTTTTATATTTCATGGGAATTTACTTTTGATTACATGCAAGCAGAATTTGGATTGGTTGCGGGTGCATTTCTTGCATTACAATATATTTTAAGAGAAAAAAGTATGCTGGAAGTTGAGGACGTTGAAGAGGATGAAGAAATTAATAATTTAAAACTAACTGTATAAATAGTAATGAAAAGATTAATTGTTGATTTAGATGATACTGTTGCTGTAACTGTAAAAGGAGATTATGTAAATAGTACTCCAATATTGCCTGTTATAGAAAAGCTTAGAGAATATAAAGAACAAGGTTTTGAAATTGTAATAAGTTCAAGTAGAAATATGCGAACTTATGAATCAAACCTTGGAAAAATAAACGTGTTTACATTGCCCAATATAATTGATTGGTTACGTAAGCATGATGTTCCTTTTGATGAAGTATATGTTGGTAAACCCTGGTGTGGTTTTGATGGGTTTTATATTGATGATAAATCAATCAGACCATCTGAATTTGTAAAATATTCTTACGAAGAAATTCAGAATTTATTAAAAGAAGAAAAACAATATAATTTATAAATGTTTTTAATTACATCCGCAGCATATATTACCAGTGAATTGGCAACCGAATATGGTAAAATTCCACCATCTTTTTTACCACTGCAAAACAAAAGATTAATTGAGCATCAATTAGCTTTACTGGGAAATTTGGAATTGGTAGTCATATCCCTGCCAAGAGGATTTATATTGTCAACCAAGGATCAAAAAATCTTTGACAATAAAAATATAAAAATAATTTATGTGCCTGTTGGTTTTTCCCTTGGACAATCAATAGTGTATGTATTAAATGTTACAGCAAATTATGGGGAACCGCTAAAAATATTGCACGGAGATACCTTATTTGAAACGCTTCCTCCTCATTTGGATACCTACCTTGTAGCAAAACCATATGATAACTATGAATGGGCAGTATCAGAAGAGAATAATAGTAGCCAACTTGTTTATGCAGGCTACTTTTCATTTTCCAATCAGAGTTTTCTTATTCAGGCAATAACAGAATCTAATTACAATTTTGTGGAAGGTATTCTTCTTTACAAACATAAAATAAAAGTTTCCGAAAAACTATCAGATTCCTGGCTTGACTTTGGACATGCTAATACCTATTACAGGTCTAAAACACATTTAACAACACAGCGGTTTTTTAATGATCTGATTATTGATGGATTCTCCGTTATTAAAAGCAGTACAGATAAAAATAAAATAACCGCTGAAGCCAATTGGTTTTTTCGAATGCCTGATGCATTAAAAAGGTATATTCCTTCCCTTTGGAGTAGTGGAGATAGTGAACAAAAAGCATTTTATAGAATTGAATATTTTTACCTGAGTTCGTTGTCAGACCTTTATGTTTATGGGAAAAATGAATACTTTATTTGGCAAAACATTTTAAACGCCTGCAATGATTTTATTTTAGGTTGTATGTCATTTCCTGCTCCAACATCCTTAAATATTGCCGAAAAAACAATAAGGCTTTATAATGAAAAGACGCAGCAACGTTTGAGTAAATATGCAAGCGAGTCTCAAATTGACTTAAATGCTCCCTGGGTTTTAAATGGCATAAATACGCCTTCAATAAATGATATTGCGATGGAGATGAAGCTGCTTATTTCGCCGGCTTCAAATACCCAGCAAACAATTATACATGGTGATTTATGTTTTAGCAATATATTATATGACTTTAGGACTAAAACAATTAAAGTTCTTGATCCACGGGGTATTGATATTGAAGGAGATCAAACTATTTATGGAGATATTAGGTATGATATAGCAAAATTGGCTCATTCTGTTATAGGATTATATGACTTTATCATTGCAGGTTATTTTAACTACCTAGAAATTACACCGCACAATATTGAATTTGAAATTTATGCCATTGACACGGTTGAAAAATTAAAGGAATTTTTTAAAAATAGTTTATTTGGTGGAATGACGTTAACCGAAGCTTGTACTTATCCAATTTTAGTACATTTATTTTTGTCCATGTTACCATTACATAAAGATAAACCAGCAAGACAAAAGGCAATGCTGGCCAATGCCTTACGGCTGTACCTGGAATTTAAAACAATAAATATTTTATAAATTGACTATCGTAATACCAATGGCTGGGCTTAGCCAGCGTTTTATAAAAGCGGGCTTTACTTTACCCAAATACATGTTGTATGTTAAAGATAAAAGCTTGTTTAGTTTAGCAGTTTGCAGCTTTGAAAAATATTTTAAAAATTGTAATTTTATTTTTATCGCCAGAGATTTATTTGATACTCAAAAATTTATAGAAAGCGAATGTACAATTTTGGGTATAGCCACTTATCAAATTATTTTATTGGAACGCCCAACCACAGGGCAGGCCGAAACTATTTATCTAGGCTTAAATAAGGCTTCTATTAAAGACGACGAAGCAATTTTAATTTTTAATATAGATACTTTCAGATCCGGTTTTTCATTTCCTTACAACCTTTCTGAATGGGATGGTTACTTAGAGGTGTTTTTTGGTGAAGGAGCCAACTGGTCTTACGCCAAAACTGACACATTAGAATCTACCAGGGTTATAGAGACTGCAGAAAAAAATCAAATATCAAATTATTGTTCCACAGGGTTATATTATTTTAAGACTGTACAATTATATAATACTGCGTATGAAAAGGAAGTACAGCTATCGATAAATGATACAACAAAAGAGTTTTATGTAGCACCCTTGTACAATATATTAATTCAGTCGGGAAGTAATATTCATATTCATCTTATAAAAAGTGATGAAGTAAAATTTTGTGGTATACCCGCTGAATACTATGCTTATTTAGAACAGAAAATTAATGATAAATAAATATGGAAATATTAATTCTTCATTCCTCAATAATATATACACCAAAAGATAAGGAACGGGTATTTACTGAGCATGATTTTCATCCTTGTAAACCATTCTTTATTACTAATAATATAAAGCCTGAAACTGTTACAAAAATTAGAACAAAAGGGGTTTTTGAAACTTGTGCGTTTTTAAGGCAGACGCTTAAAATAATTGATTATTTACTTGCAGTGGATGGCGTATTAGAAATAGAATTTTATAGAGCAAGTTTTGATATTGGTGGATATCCATTACGTCCGCTTAATTATTTAATGAATGAAGTTTCAATTTGTTTTAAAGATAGGTTTAAGGTGTACAAAAAAGTTAATGCAAACAATGTAGATTATATAAATTTAAAAAAAATACACGCTGCATTGCCTGTAGGTGACGACATGCAAAAATGGTCTTTTGGAATTGTTAGCGATGGCAGAAAAAATGATAGAGTAATAAATATAATCAATCAGATAACGGCATTTAATATACCGCAATATGAAATATTAATATGTGGACCGACACCCGAAATTCCCTTACAAAAGGAAGTAATTATTTTAGATGATAAAGACCTCTACTTTGACCTTAGAATTCCAATATCTCAAAAGAAGAATCGCATTATTGATACTGCCAAATATAATAATTTAATGATCCTTCACGATCGCATTTCATTTTCTAAAAATTGGTATGAAAAATTCTGTCGCTTTGGAAATTACTTTGATCAAATTTGTTGTTCAATATTTGATGAGGATACGCAATCTATTCACATCAATGATTGGGTATCAAATTTTTCGGATAATAATCAATTTCGGATTTCTAAAGTTACCAAATTAAAGCATGATGAATGGAACAAGCATGTTTATGTGGATGGGGGAGTAATGGTTATTAAAAAACATGTCATCATAAATAATAAATTAAATCCAAATCTTCATTGGGGCGAAATGGAAGATGTTAACTTAAGTGAAAAATTATACATCGATGGAAATTTAATTAACCTTTATGGTGAAGCAAAACTGCTAACCCAAACGCATCGAATAACTGTGAATAAACAATCAACCTTTTGGTTAAAAATATTGCTACGGCCCATAAGTTCCAGACAATATGAAAGAAAATTCAACAATAAAATACTTCACAATTTTCGTAATTTTTTAAATTCAACTTTGGGTGACAATATTCAAGAATAATATAATTAAAAATTTTTCAGTATTAACAGGTACAAATTTATTAATTCAGGTTTTTTCTATTCTTTCAAGTATAAGAGTTGCCCGCCAATTGCAGCCTGTTGGCTATGGATTATTTAATTTGGTAAATTTGCAGGTTTCCATTTTTTCAATTATTTCTGTTTATGGTTTAAGAATAGTAGTAATAAGGCATATTGCAAGACATAAACAGGATGCAAAAAAAATGTTTATTGTAGCAAATCAAATAAGGGTAATAACTACCTCTATAGCCCTTATTTTAGCGGCTTGTTATTCGCAAATAAATAGTAAACAGTCATTACCAACTGTGTTACTTGGGGCATTGTTATTATTAATACTATTTCAATCTTTTTGGGATTCTATTGAAAGTATTGCATTTGGGTTCGAAAAAATGCAGACCTCCGGAATCGTTAACCTTATACTTACCTTAGTTTGGATAGTGCAAATATATCTAATACCCAATAATCTTTTTACGGTTAGAAATGTCTTGTACGCATATGTATTAAATCAGGGTATTCGCACAATTATTTATTATATCTGGTTACGGCGTAAAATATTAAAAGATAGTCCCACCCCAACTATCAGTGGTTTGGATGAACATAAAATATTAATAAGACAAAGTAATTTTTACTTTATTCTTGCAGTTTTTTCCTCCGTTCAAAGTCAGGTACCAATTTTATTATTACAATTTAATTCCAGTATAGAGCAAATTGGGTTATTTAATTTAGGCAACAGAATTCTTTCGCCATTGCAAATGATGCTTAGCATGTTGCTGACAGCGTTGTTTCCAATGTTGGCCAGGCTTGCCGTTGATAATAAACCACTATTTGCAGAAAGGGTGAAGAGCCTTTTAAATATTATTATTTTAACGGGCATTTGGGGCTCCCTATGTTTTGCGCTCTTTAGTTTTGATATAGTTAGGCTGCTTTATGGTAAAGCATATGTTACCTCAGCTAATGTAATTCTAATTCAATGTTGGTTTACAGTTTTGTTCGCCATTTTTTGTACCATCGGTACCGTTCTAAGCGCATTAGATAAGCAGGTACTTTTAGCCAAGCTATCGATAATTTATGGTGTACTTGCTGCACCATTCTTTTATTTTGGTACAAAATATGGTGCTACAGGCTTGGCATGGGCCTTTGTAGTTGCAGGTTTTGTAAACATGACATATCACTGGATTATCTTTAGAAAATTGCTTGAAAATAGAATTTCTATTGTGTATTCGTTTTCAATCTTTATACTGATCGGTATATTATCCTATCTAACCTATCAATATAAAATTGAGTTTGCTTTAGGTATTCGTTTAGTGATTGGGGCCTTACTTTCCGCAGCATTATTTGGCTACATGTACAAAGTGGAATATTTAAAAATAAAAAACAGGTAACCGTTAAAATCAAAAGGTATTATCCTGTTCTTAAAATCTATAATAGCAATCCAACAATTTTAAATATTTAGCTACTCTAAAAATTAATTTTCCAAACATAAAAATATATTATGGATAATCTTCAATTAGTTAAAAACCGTTTAACCACCTCCGCCGCTGTTAAAACAAATATTAGCAACAATGAACAAATGGTTGCCCGGATAACAGAGATAGCCGCCATTATTGTACAAGCTTTTAAGGCAGGCAATTCTGTTTACTTTTGTGGTAATGGCGGTAGTGCAGCGGATGCACAGCATTTAGCTGCCGAATTTTCCGGAAGATTTTATATAGATCGTAAACCGTTGCCCTCGGAAGCACTTCATTGCAACAGTTCGTTTTTAACCGCTGTTGGTAACGACTACGGGTACGAAAATGTTTATTCGAGGCTAATTAATGGTATCGGCAAAACAGGTGATATACTAATTGGTATTTCAACATCCGGCAACTCTCTAAACATTATAAAGGCCTTTGAAATGGCGCACCACAAAGGAATGATAACAATAGGCCTGGTTGGAGAAACCGGCGGGAAGATGCTAGGTACTACTGATCATTTAATTCAGATTCCAAGTATGGATACTCCCCGCATTCAGGAAGCGCATATAACTGTCGGTCATATAATTTGCGAGATAGTAGAAGCGACTCTATTCGGATAAAACTGCTGAAAAAATATTATAAAAGATAGGACTTAAATAAAATAATTAATGAAAGTTGCATTAATAACTTCCTATTGTTTGGATTCTTCTATACCATTAGCAAAACATTTAGGAGATGAAAGCATGGATGTTTTCTTATACGGAATTATACCCCAATACGATCAGAACACCTTTGTAATTGATTTTAACAACGATAAGCAACCAAATGGTTTTATTGATAAAGATATACTTCAAAAACGAATGGGTACAAGCCTTTGCGGCTATATGTCAAAAATAAATTTTGACATGTATATCTATCCCGCAGGTGCTGGTAAAAAAGCATATTTTAATGATATTTATCATGCCTATAAATTTAGTCAGCATATAATTGCCGGTAAATTTGATAAAGTTCATTTAATACATACTGCCAACAGATTTTCGCTGTTGCTATTATATTTTTTAAAGGCTCAGCCTATTGTGCAAACCCTTCATGAAGTAACCGCGCATAATGGTGATAACAATAATTATAATATTAAAATATTAAACAAATTAGTGGCTCGGAATATCCCTGTAATTTTTAATTCAAATATTTCTAAAGAGCGCTTTCTTAATTTTAGAAATTCACTGTCAGCCACAACATACAATACGGATATTTATAAAATGATACGTTTTAGTTTGTATGAAACCTATTTGTATTTTGAACCTGTTCAATATACTCCTGTAATTAAGGTGCCGGCTGACATTCCCATTATTCTTCATTTCGGCAGGGTAGTGCCTTACAAAGGAATTGAACTTTTAATTGATGCTATAAAAATTATCCAGCTAAGGCAACCTGTTCACCTAATAGTAGCCGGAGGTGGTGACGCTTATTTTAATTTTGAGGGAATTAAAAGTTATGAATTTTTAAATTATAGTATCAATAATGAGCTGGTAGTAGAACTTATAAAAAATTGTACGCTTGTTGTTTGTCCCTATCGTTCAGCCTCACAAAGTGGCATACCTATGACTGTTTTTCCATTTAATAAACCTATTATTGCAAGCAATATTGGTGGTTTTAAAGAAATTATAGAAAATAATCTTACTGGTCTTCTTGTTGAAAACCTTGACTCAGCCTCATTTGCATCAGCCATTGAGATCCTGCTTGCAAATAAACAATTAAGAGATACTATAGCTATAAATATTAAAAATAAATTCTCAAGCGGAGAATTTTCCTGGACAAATATTGCGACATCAACCATTCAATTTTATAAGCAAAGTAGTAATTAAAACGAAGTAATTATTTTAGGTATAAATAAAATATTAAATCAACAATCTTAAAAATTATGGTAAATTTCAAAACATTATCAATTATTATTCCTGCCTATAATGAAGGGGCTACAATTCACCGAATATTGGATAGGGTGAAGGAAGTAGTGTTAATAAATGGCATAGCAAAAGAAGTAATAATTGTAAATGATTGTTCAAAAGACAATACAGATGAAGCTATACAAAGATATGCTTCGGAAAACCCTGCTTTAAATATCCAGTATTATAAACATGATGTAAACCAGGGTAAGGGCGCTGCAATACATACCGGCATTAAAAAGGCAAGTGGTGAGTTTTTAGTAATACAAGATGCCGATCTTGAATATGATCCTGAGGAATATAATTTACTCTTAAAACCAATTGTACGTGGCTCGGCAGATGTTGTTTATGGTTCGCGTTTTTTAGGCGGAAAACCACACCGCATTTTGTTTTTTTGGCACTCCATCGGTAATAAAGTATTAACCACTTTAAGTAATATGTTTACCAACCTAAATTTAACAGATATGGAAACCTGTTATAAATTATGCAAAACCTCTTTAATTCAACAAATTGTACTTAAAGAAAAACGTTTTGGATTTGAGCCCGAAATTACCGCTAAACTATCCCGCATACCCGATATCTGTATTTACGAGGTTGGTATCTCGTATTATGGACGTACCTACAAGGAAGGAAAAAAAATAAACTGGAAGGATGGAGTCAGAGCAATATATTGTATTTTAAAATACAATATATTTAGCAGATGATCCAAAATTCCTTATCGGATGACCCAACCGGGTTACAAACTTTACAAAATTTAGAAACCGCGTCAGCACTCAATAAATGGCTATTTGATGCCATTTCACCCTATTGTTCGGGCAATATATTGGAAGCCGGAAGTGGCATTGGAAATATTTCCTATTTTTTGGTACACCATTTTAATAACATAACCTTAAGTGATTTTAGAAAGGAATATTGCGATACTTTAAAGATAAAATACGCCGGAAATAAAAATTTAAATTCCATTGCGCAAATAAATCTATCGCTGCATAATTTTAAAGAAATCTATCCTTTTCACCTTAATAAATATGATACCATTATTGCTTTAAATGTTTTGGAACATATAAAGGAGGATGAGCTGGCCATACGCAATTGCAGAGACATGCTGGCACCAAACGGACAATTGATATTATTGGTTCCGGCCTACCAGGATTTATATAATATACTGGACAAAAACCTGGACCACATTAAAAGGTACAATAAAACCACTTTATCGAAGTTGGTTAAACAGGGGGGCATGCAGGTTATGGCCACCAAATATTTTAATTTTGTGGGTTTGTTTGGCTGGTGGTTTACGGGTAAAATATTACAGCGAAAAATTATTCCTGCATATCAAATAAATTTATTTAACAGGTTTATCCCACTGTTTAAATTTATTGATAGGTTGTTGTTTAATAAAGTAGGTTTATCGGTTATAATTGTGGGCCAGCGGGTAGATTTATAGGATAAGGGTGTAACTATAATTTATCTCCATTTTTATATAAATTCCAACACGATAAAATAGCCAGCTGAGAAAAAAAAATTACAAATAGGTCCGGACCTTGGTTAAATATCCAAAGTATCAGGTTGTCCTGGGTTCAAATGATAATTTTTTTATCGTCCAAACGAAAATTTTTCTCCTTCCCGGCGGGGTTTTCTCAGCAGGGTTTACAAAGTAGAATACCATTCCGAGAAACCCCGACGAAGGAAAAGCGCTTTAATTTTTAGAGGAATAGAATATAAAGTTCGTATAAAAATCGAACTCAATACGTCGGGGTTGGACAGTAGTACTATAATTATTAAAAGTTACTGCCATGAAAACCCCGCCGGTACAGGGTTTGTTCTTTATATATTAAAAATATATACTATAATTTAATATTTTATAAGAATAATTTTATCTAAAGCAATATTTTAGGTTAAAATTTAGGTATAGAGTTTTGCCAAAATCCTAGCTTTACACATTGGCGATAAAGCTTAAACATCATAACACTTATTCCTCTTATTTTATAACTTTTACCTGTTTTGAATGGCTTTCTCTTATCGAAATAACCGATTGTTATGATTCAGTTTATAGCTGGTTTAATATTTTAAAATCCAGGTACAATGCCGATGTTGTTGCTTATACAATCATGCCAAATCACCTGCATTTAATTTTGCATTTTAATAAAATTGGATTTAACTTAAACGAAATTATTGGAAATGGAAAAAGGTTTATCGCCTATAAAATAATATCCATGCTTATCAGTACAAATAATAAAATAGTATTAGGGCATTTAAAAATGCAGGTAACAGTTAGGGAAAAAAATAAGGGACAACAGCACAAAGTATTTAAATCATCCTTTGATGCCAAGGCAATTTATTCACATCGTTTTTTGTTGCAAAAAATAAATTATACGCATAACAATGCTGTTTCAGGCAAATGGATGTTGGCTAAAGATTTCGTAGCATTTAAGCATAGCAGTGCTTCCTATTATGAAATTGGTTTGGTAAGGCATTTCAAACCCTTTCATTACCTTGATTTATAAATTATTTAATAACTACATTTTGTGCGGAAAATATGGAGTTGAATAAATTTTACCATTGAAATAAAATGCATACACCGTAACGGTAAGGTTTTCTCAGTATACTTTATAAAGTATTATACACTGCTGGGAAACCCCGACGGGACAGGTTTTAATTATCGTAGGGAAATACAAAATTAAACTCGCTGTCAACCGGCAAAATCATACATCGTTCGGACGAAAACCAGATACCATCCCGACGAAAATCACACACTGTCCGGGCGAAAATCAGAGCCCGTCCCGGCGGGGTTTTCTCAGCAGACTTTAAAAAGTAGTAAACCCTTCCGAGAAACCCCGACGTAGGAAAAGAGCGTTAATTTTTAGCGTCTAATAATTTACATATTAGACATAATTATGAACGATTATAACTACGTCGGGGTTTCACGACAACACTTTTATAATTCAATGTTACTGCGGTGAAAACCCCGCCGGGACCGGTTTTAATAATCGTAGGAAAATACAAAATCAGACTCGCTGGCAACCGGCAAAATCATACATCGTACGGACGAAAACCAGACACCATCACGACGAAAATCACATACCGTCCCGGCGAAAATCATACACCGTTCCGGCGGGGTTTTCTCCGCAGACTTTAAAAAGTAGTATACCCTTTCGGGAAACCCAGACCTAGGAAAAGAACCTAAATTTTTAGCGTCTAATAATTTACATACTGGATATAATTCCGAACAACCCTTACAACGTCGGATCGCATTTAAGATATGCCTTTAATGCTCAAAAATCTCAGGAGCATACTCAAATCTATAAGCCGCACATAAACTATTTAAACATTAAAATATCAGGTAATTTTATTCTCTTTAACCACGAAAAATTATGGCAGGATTTATGCAAAATTTATTGAACAAAATTTATAAAATAAATAATCCGTATCTTCTATTTTTACCTTTTTTATTTTTATACATTGTCATTGTAATAATGCACCCAACCAACGGTAATCAGGGTGATGAAAGCAGGTATTTAATGTTTGCAAATAACCTGCTTCATGGTTTTTATTCTACGCCTGCCCCGGCAATCAATATTTGGAACGGACCAGGTTACCCCATACTATTAATGCCTTTTGTGGCCTTACACCTACCCTTAATTGCTATTACATTATTAAATGCTGTTTTGTATTATTTTTCAGTAATATTATTGTATAAATCCTTACAGCAATTTGTTTCTTTTAATAAAACCATCTTTATAAGTTTTTGCTGGGCATGTTATTATATCTCCTTCGATGAGATGGCCTCTATCTTACCGGAAGTTTTTACCTCCTTTTTAATTACGCTTTTAATATACAATATTATACAGGCATTCGGTATAGATAAACAAAGTATTAAGCATGCTATTTATTCGGGATTAATCATTGCGTTCCTTGTTTTGACTAAAGTAATTTTTAGTTATTCCTTATTATTTATTGCAGCAGGCGCAGGCTTGCTTTATTTTATTTACAAAAAATCTTTTAATTACAAACGCAGTTTGCTAATAGTATTAATTGCATTTGCAGGTGTAACACCCTACATCGCGTACACCTATCATTTAACAAATAAAATATATTATTTTGGCGATTCAGGAGGCATGTCTTTGTACTGGATGAGCTCGCCATACGAGAACGAAGTAGGAGACTGGCAACACGAATCGGAGGTACATCAAAATGACAGTGCAGATTCGGCAACCATTAATAGTACCACCAAAGCAATACCGGGATGGAATAATTATCTGTACATTAACCACCATAAAGATTATGAGCTTTTAGATAAATATGTTGGTGTTCAACGGGATGATATGTATAAAAAATTAGCCTTCAATAATATAAAAAAAAATCCCTCAAAATTTATAAGCAACTGCGTAAGTAATGCAGAAAGGTTGTTTTATAGTTTTCCTTATAGTTACTCTCTGCAACGCAATAATTTGCGGATGCCGCTCACCCAATTTTTAGTAGTGGGTATTTTTATCTGTTTTGTGTTGACTATACTTAACTGGCGAAAGTTTCCGTTTGCACTCAGGTTTTTACTAATTTTATTATTGTCTTATTTTGGCTTAACTATTTTGGTAAGCACCTATACCCGTATGCTTACCGTTGTAGTTCCCATCTTATTATTTTGGTTTGCATTTACATTTGAAAAATCAATAAAATTAAGTTTAAGGATGAGGCTGCCGGATAATACAAAGAAGGTATAAATTTTTATAGATTATACCTGTAGAAAAAATTTAAAATTCAGTTACTTTATTTATTGGCATTATACCTCCTAAATTATTTTCACTTTTTTGAAGCCTTATTATTATGAACAAAGTTGTTTTTAATTTAAACACAAGCCAGTGGCATTTCTGGCAAATTCTTTCCGGTTTTTTATTGTTACAAAAACAAGGGCAATTGAAATTTTCTATAAAATACGGCACCTGGAGGTTATACAATACCGTTGCCATTGCTACTATTAATGATATACCTGTGGCTTATGATATTAATGATGCCGCGGATATTAATGAGGAAATATATTCCAAAGTAGCTTTCTATTTTAAACGCATGTGCCTGAAAACTGATATGGATACCCATCCTAAATTACGTCCGCTTGGATTTAATTATTTATGTTATACAAAGGGTTGGGACTTTTTTAAAATTAACCACAGGTTGCTTCCGCTTTTTAAAAAGGTAGGATTGCAAAGATTTAGGTACCTGCCTTGGGTACCTGATTTTTTAGGTTGGGAAGACTCTATAGTTTCAAGTAATTATAAAATATTTGAGATAGAAAATACTGATCGCCCATTTTTAATTCAATATTCAACAAGGCTGTGGCGTTGGGGAAATACTAAAAATCCAGTTTGGATTACAGAAAGAAAGCGGCTGAATGCCGAAAGAATTGAACTGGTTCGTTTACTTAAAAACAATTTTAATGGCTTTTATTTTGGAGGTATTCAGGACGGGAGTTTGGTGCAGGAGTTGGCACCGGATGTAGTACTGGATAAAAAAGCATATGATAAAAAGAGCTATGTAAATAACCTTAAAAAAAGTACGGTTGGTATTGTTACCCCGGGTTTAGAGGATTCTATTGCCTGGAAATTTGGCGAATACGTTGCAACAGGTATGGCTATTTTATGTACCCCGGAATTTTTAAAATACGCGTTACCCGGAAATTTTAAAGAAGGGGAAAATTATTTAATTTTTACGTCACCGGAAGATTGTGTTGAAAAAATTAAATGGTTGCAGCATAACCAGACTGAGTTAAAGAATATGATGCAAAATAACCTTAATTATTATAAAAACTTTTTAAGGCCGGATAAACTAATATCCAATACAATCAATATTGTTATTAGCTCAAAGGATACTTCATGGAAAACAACATTAGCCAAATAAATAGCTAAGCAGGCAGTCTGTAAATCAGGACGAAAATTATATTTATAACTTTTAGGTCAAAGATCATTTTATACTATAGTAGGTTTAAAAAAAATACCATGCATTTATATGCATGGTATTTTTTTTATAGGCTTTATGTGTGAAGGAATACAATTATCAATTCCCTTTTATTACTTTTAGTGTTTGTACTGTAACGCCTTGCATAACCCTAATTATGTATAAGCCCGGAGCAAAATTATCTCCAAATTTATAGGTATTATTGGTTGATCCTGTTGTCTGATAAACCGTACGGCTATCAGCGCCCATTACAGTAATTGCAATTTTCTCTGCACTACCGCCTTGTACCAATAAGGAGAAATTGGTAATAGTTGGATTAGGATAACTACTGATTTGTAAAGTAGTTGTGTTAAATGTTTCCGTACTCAGCGCACCATCACTTAAAGTGGTAGCAGAACTACTTGTTTTGGCGCCTGCTGTAGAGGTTACATTTATACTTGTAGTTGCGGAACAACCATTGGCATCTGTAATTGTAAAGGTTTTATAGCCAATTGATGAAGGATAATTACCGGTACCGGTATATGGATAAGCGCCACCAGATCCATTAACTATTAAAGTAGTCCCATTATTAGTTACAGAAGCACTTAAAGTTGTAGCCGGTTGTTTTATATTTATTCCAGTGGTGGATTTAACTCCCTTTGAATCAGTAACAGTGTAGTAATTAATATTACTGATTTTACCTGTATTATCCCATGATGCCACCTGGTTATTATTGGAACTCCAGATATTAACACCGGTTATATTGGATTCGAAAATTCCGTTTGGAAACGCATTGGAACTTATTAAATTACCTGACAGGTCAGATTCAAAAAATGCAATATTATCAACATATGTTGTACCGGAACTTTGTGGAATTTCAATATCTATCCGGCCATTTATATCTGAAATGGTTGGCGTAAATAACAGTTTATAATCAGTTCTCGTATTGTTGATAAATTGATCCATGTACGGTTCTGTTAAAGGGGTAAGGTTTCCGCCGGATTGCCTTAAGTAAACTTTTAAAGAACGATTACTATAAGAAGCTAATGCAGAAAAGTTAAGCATGTAGTTTTTGCCGGCAGTTATTGAACCAACATTTGCAAAAATAATGGATGTTTTATTGGTAATATAGGAGGGGAAATCGAGCCTTAAAGAACCTTTACCTGCATTGGTACTAAAGTTGCCTGTTCCTAAATAGGGCGCCGAACCACCTGAGCCGTTAACAGTAACAGTGGTGTTACTGCCCGTACAATTTATACCGGGAACAGATGCTGATGAATAAAGTGTAGTTGCCGGAGCAGTGGTTGGGATGGAAGGACCATTTTTTATTATAATTTTAGACGTGTAAGGTTGGAGTGTTATACTTCCATTATAATTTGTATTATCCACTCCAACATAATTAGCATCTAAAGAAATAGTTTTAGCAGATTGTGTTGCATTATACTCAAAACGAACATCATTAACAGAGGTAGGTACTTTGATTGGATTTTTAGAGTTCCAATCTTTGTTGCTAAAAGATTTCCAGGAATTTAATGAACTTGAAGCGGGCCAAATTAGTTGTCCTCCCGCATAATAACTATAATAGTAACTAAAAGGCGTGGAGTTTATTGCGCCGTACATATTATAGTCGATGGTACCTGCTGCTGCAATGTCTTGTTGAATGCTCATTGAGGTAGGAACATTTAAAGAGAAGTTTTTGTAGGCCATGGTCTGTTGATCGGAGGTGCGGGGATAAAATATATTATTAGTAATTTGATTATTTCTTGTAGTTTGGTCGCCGGCAAACCTACAGATTTCAATACTCCATCTTCCATCATAAACCGTATTATTATTTGCCTGAACATTTTGAATACTATTTAGGAGTAAACCGGTTCTACCCATATGAGCAACTGAATTGTCGTGTATATTTACACCCTCGGTTCCTCTATCCATATAGATACCTTCAGCTTCGGGAGTTTTACCTGCAGTGCCGAAACCAGCGCCGATTGCATTCAATATAATATTATTATAAATTTGTCTGTTAGTGTATGCAACACCATTTCCATAGGTGTAAATTGCCCCTCCATCATCTTTTCTAAAGCAATAATTATTTATAAAATTATTTCTAATAGTAAAGTCATTTCCTTGAAAGTCAATTGCTGAATATCCTATACTATCTATATTATTGTACTCCATAAGAGCATTTGATTGTACCTTTAAAACGATACCCATTAGGCCTCCATCTCCGTTTTCTCCCATTCCTGCCAACATTCCAACATTATGAACCGTACTGTTTCTTAAAACAGTATTAGTATTACCGCTATTTTCAATGGTCATTCCATTATTCAAAATATTACTTACGTTAACGCCATCAATTAAGGTATTTGAAATTCCATTAATAGTTATACCGTTTCCACCCATTTGATTAAAGTTGCATTGCAGTATACTTATATTATTTGACCAGTTTGCTAATAGACCAGTTATATTTGCTCCTTCAAATGATAGGTTTTGTACAGTAATGTAACTGGATGTTCCTAGATCAATAGTTTTATCAATTGTACTTACTTTCACAGAAAAATTGGAAGGATTGTTACCCCCAAAATGGACTTGTAAATTTTTATTGGACGTATTTAAATACCATTCTCCAAATTGATCAAGTGTTCGTGGATCATTTACTATAAAATACCCGAATCCTGCCGAAGCCGGAATATTATTTGGATCATTATACCACAATTTACCTCCTGATTGTCCAGTAATTGTAAATTTATTCATTATCCATCTGCGGTTTCTAATAATTACGCTTGCACCAGTCCAATTGGTGCTTAATCCTTGATTATCTGTGATGGTATTGCCTCCACTACTTTCATAATACAAATAAGGATCGCCTGTATTAGAAGCATTAGGATAACGTCCAATTTGTTGAGGTCTACCATTAATACTAACCAAATTCAGTGCTGAAGAAACACCAGGCACATTGGCTTGGTAAATATTATTACCAATATTTGTCCAATTATTTACTGTGGTGAATCCAGAAATAAGTGGCTTATTTCCAGAACCATAAGAGGTTAATAAAATTGGATTACCATTACTCCCTGATTGATTAGCGATTATAGAACCATAAAAAACATCTCCAGCCTTAAAATAGACCACATCGCCACCAGTAAGACTGCTAAAAAAAGAATTTAATTTAGATAGACTTCTCCAGGGAGTATATTGATTTTGAGCTTGAGAACTGGTGTAACCATCGTTACCGGAGGAGCTTGAAATATAAAAATTTCTGGCACTCAAGGATAATGTTCCGGTTATAAAAAAACCTAAGATCAGTAATCGTAAAAAGCTTTGATAGCTTTGAGTTGTTTTGGATTTGGAAGTTGTTAAAGGCATAGAAATACAATTTTAATTAAAGTTTAAATTCAAATTATTAGCGGTTAAATTTTACTGATATGGAAAGTTTTAGGCAAAGAAGTATAGGTTATAATTTATAAAATTATATTACATTTTTTTCTAATACTTAGTTTAAAAATTGTTAATGTTTGGTTTAAAGTTGTAGATTTTTTACCTCGATATTGGAAAACTTTGCCAAATTTTGAAATACAATACCAATATTCATGCCATTATAATAATTATATAAATCTAGTTATTAAGATATCCTTAAATATATTATAAGGCGGCATTAATTTGGAAAGGAGTAAACCTTTAATAAAAGTTAAATCTATGAAAATCAATAATTATTAACTTAGAAGAGAATTATCTAAATTTCGTTTTACAAATTTTCAGATTTTTTCTGTTAGTTGTTAGAAGGTTAACCAAACTTAATTGTAATTAAAATGCTGATTTGGATTGAATTGGATTAAATCTTGGTGTTACTCAAGTTTTTTATGGTTTTTGTCATTAAAAAATTTACATAAAATATTTTGCTGGTCTTTTCCAGTGCTTAATTTTATTATAGCACTGAGATATTTGATTATTTTAAGGTATCAGAAATCAATGGAATATACTGCACCTTAGTATAAAAAAATAGGTAGCCCAATTAAGTGCTACCTATTACCTTATAAATCCTCCAAAACTTAAATTATTCTTCTATCAACATTGTTTTAATGCGTTGCCAATACGGATTTGGTAACAGACAAATCGTTGGTAAATATTTTTATATAATATATTCCCGTATTTATTGCAGTAAGCCTTTTATCAAATGTGTTAAATCCTTTTTGCAATTGTAACAATTCTGTATACAATATCCTACCGCTAACATCTACCGCTACTACTTTAATTTGCTGTTGTGCATTACTGGTTAATCCAATTTTAATGGTAGTATTATTTATGCCTACATTATTTACAGTAAAGGCGGTATTGTTTTTACCGGTAACAGTAACCGACACTGTTTTGCTAAAGGATTGCTTCCCACTTTTTTCAATCAATACCAGGCGGTAATAATTTAGACCATTCGCCGGATTTTTATCCGGAAAATTATAATTACTTTGAATATCAGCCAGATTATTTGATTGTATAGTACCAATATTTTCAAAAATTTCTCCATTGGTACTTCTTTCGATGGCGTATTGTAAAATATCTCCTTCGCTGGCTACGGACCATTGCAAATTTATTTTATCCTGGTTATTTTTTGCACTAAAATCCAGCAGTGTAACAGGTAAGGTTCCAATGGCGGTAACATTTATATTGGCTATTGCCGAGTCTCCAAGGGCATTTTTCACTTTTAATTGAAAAGTGTATTTACCCATGGTTAAATTGGAGATACCCGTATTGGCAATATTTGAATTGGCAATTGAATATTGCGTAGGTCCTGCTATTTTTGTCCACTTATAAGTTGAAACTGCTGCATTTGCAGTTCCTTTTAACATTGTATTTGTAGCAGGTAACATTACAGAAGTATCTTTACCTGCACTTGCAGTAAATACTGGTGGGGGAGGGGGCGCAATTACCATGGCACCTGAATATAAAAGAATAGCACTGGTGTAAGGTTGTAAAGTTATGGTACCATTATAAACGGTGCTGTCAACTCCTAAATATTTTGCATCCAAACTAATCGTTTTGGCAACATCTGTTGGGTTAAACTCAAAACGTGTTGCAGTTGTGCCAATAACTTTACTTTTTGCGTCTGCATTAATATAGGTTTTCCAACTGGCAAAATTTACTGAGGGGGGATCTACAAAATTACCACTATAATCTACTGAATGATTATGGTAAGCCCAATCAAACTGTGAACTAATATCATTACGGTAATAATTAGAATCGAATTTAGCAATTTGCCGCATATCGGTTTGTATGCTCATAGCATCTGGCTCTAAAAGTCTGTCATTCCCATAAAAGATATTGGATAAAGTTGGATATAAAATATTAGATGAAAATATATTTTGTCTAAGTAATTGATTACTCAAACTTCGAGTAGCCATCAATGCAATACTAGCCTTATATATCGTGTTATTTCTCATTGTAATATTCATGGTTCCATTCCAGAAAAATCCAGAATGCTGTATATTGGCGACGGTATTATTATGAATAAAAACACCATTACTGTTATCATCCGTATAAATACCTTCACAAGCAAGAGAGTGATTGCTGGATCCCCAAGGTTCACCAATACCATTTATAACAATATTGTTATAAACTTCGCTTACGGGCGATCTAATACCACCCTGAGAATAAATTCCACCACCGTCATCTTTTGTCAAACAAAAATTACTGATATAATTATTATAAATTTTAGTACCGGATCCATTATATTCAACACCAATATAACCTACAGAATCTATCCTGTTAAAACTTACATTTCCATAGGTTCCATCTTGTCTAACAGCAGCATATTGGCCATCCCCACTACCACCCATACCAGAAAATAAGCCAATATTTTTTATAAAATTATTTGTTACCGTGCTGTTGCTCAGGTTTGATCCTGTTTGTACAGTGCCGTTATTGATGCAATTCATAATGGTGTCCTTATTGGTTTTGCAATTGCCAACATATTGAAGGTCCAAACCAGAATAGTTATTTTTTATGGTGCAATTTTGTACTGTGATATTTGTTGAAAACCTGCCAAATACAGCCACTTTATTTGCTCCTTCAAAAAGTAAATTTTCAACAGTAATATAGCTCCTTTCCGATCTTCCGGCTCCACCACCAAGGTTAAGAAGTGTATCTACAGTAGCAGTTTTAATAGTATAGGATGCAGGATTTGCTGTGCCAAAAAATACAGATAAATCTTTGTTGGATTTATTTAAAAACCATTCTCCAAATTGATCAAGGGTGCGAATATCATCTTGTATAAAATAACCCCATCCTACTTTAGCAGCGCCTGGTGTACCCATCGTACCTGTCGGATTTTTATAAGTTAATACACCTCCATTTTGGGCTGTTATTTTACAACGGTCAATAATCCATCGCTGCTTCCTTACGGCTATTTCAGCTCCGGCCCAATTGGGGCTTGATGGTAATTCATTGTCCGTAATGGTAAGTGCACTACTGTTTGATGCTTCATTATATAACCACCCGCCACTTGCTGCATTTGCATTAGGATACCTGCCTAATCTTGCTAAATTATTGTCAATAGTTACAACAATTAATTCTGTTGAAACAGCTGAATTATTGGCTTTCCAAATACCATTACCACTATTGGTCCAGTTTGTTAAAGTTGCAAAGCCGGAAATAACTGGTTTAATACCCAATCCATAAGCACCTAAAATAATTGGCAGTGAACTGGTGCCTGGTTTTCCCATAATTATTCCACCAACAAAAATATCTCCTCTTTTAAATAAGATGGAGTCGCCCGCATTGATACTGTTAAAAGATGCATTTAATTTAGCGATGGTTCTCCAGGGTGTTGCAGGAGAAAGGCCGGTGTTTACATCATTGCCTGCTGTAGAAATAAAAATATTTTTTGCCTGGATATTCAATGCAAAAAATAGTAGGATTAGAAAAGATAATGCTTTCATAGTGTTGTAGTGATGTTGGATGGAGGTAAGGATTTTAAAACTTTGGAATTAATTACTTCATAATTTATTCCGTATAATGGGGAGTGGATCGGAGAATTGAGCTATAATTATTTTTATGCTCCCACTTTACTGGATACAGCCATATTATGGCCGGGTTTGGATTTTTCATGGTTGGATTTTAGGATTAAATTCAACAAGATCATTTTTTAAGGTTGACCTTGTTTTTAACTTTTGCCTACCCTGGGGCGGACTTGTTTTTTAGAAAACTATAAAAGACAAATATTATTTTCTATTTACCTAACTTATTGTAATAATGGGGTATTAGTAGTCAAAAACCGCGGAAATTACGCAGCCATTAAAAGCAAAAACTACGTTTTTATATATGATATTGCATATTTTAAACATAAGTCAGCAGTCGATTTTATCAATTTAATACTAGTTATTTTAGTACATGATCCCATTAATTATAACAGTGGTAAAAGTTTAATACAGACTAAGTAAATAGCTAAATATTTTCAAACTAATTGGGATTAATTTAAGCCAGCATCTAACATGGAAGTGCTTTACAAGAGTTTATACATCAATAATTACAATAACGTTTTATTAACATTATTAAAAAAGATAATAAAATAGTTATTATCTTCACAAAAAAAATGCTTTAAAAATATAAGTGAAAGACAATATAAGATTTATAATGTATTGAAATTAAATCCTTTATACCAATTAATACGAATATTAAAAAGCTTTTTAGTAGTATTTATACCAGCAGATTTCTAACAGCTTTTTTTAAGTAACCGCAATAGATTAACATTAAAATAATAACTAATATTTCCATTAAAAATTAGAGTGCAGACTCGTTGGGAACGTAATTGATTCAGAATAAATTATGCTAACTTTTAATCAGTTAAAGAAAAATTTAAAGAAAGATTTTACCGCGCTTAAAAAGCTAAGGGTTGCTGTATTAGGCGATACCGCAACCCAGTTTTTAATACAAGCTTTAAGAGGTGAAGCATATGAGCGGGGATTGGATCTCCAAATATGGGAGGCTGATTTTAACCAGATCGAAAGACAAATATTTGATGCCGATTCTGAATTATATGCTTTTCAACCGGATATGATTGTTATTTTTCATTCAGCTCATAAATTATTAGCCAAATATAATAAGTTGTCTCCTCAACAATATAGCAGCCTTAGTCAAAACCAAATGGAGCTAATTAAAAACATCAGCTCCGCCATAAATGCCCAAATTAATTGCAAGATCATATATTACAATTACACCGAAATAAATGATGCTGTTTTTGGCAATTACGCCAATAAAACCTCCGCATCTTTTTTATACCAGTTGCGCGAAATTAATTATCAGCTGATGGTTTTTGCAGCCGGTGAGTCTAATTTTTACCTTGCAGATCTATCTTCCATTCAAAACGACAAGGGTAAAATAAACTTTTTTCAAACTTCTGTTTATATTAATACCGACATGGTATTGAGCATTGAAATATTACCTCAGGTAGCAGCAGTAACGGTTGATTTAATTGCAGCTTTTAACGGATCTTTTAAAAAATGCTTAATTCTTGATCTTGATAATACCATGTGGGGAGGCGTAATCGGCGATGATGGCTTAGAGCATATTCAATTGGGAGCACTGGGTATAGGTAAGGCGTTTACCGAATTTCAATACTGGATAAAAAAACTTAAAAACAGGGGTATACTATTGGCCGTTTGCAGTAAAAATACAGAATCTGTTGCCAAAGAACCTTTCGAAAAACATCCTGATATGGTACTGCACCTGGATGATTTTGCTGTATTTATAGCCAACTGGGATAATAAGGCAGATAATATCCGGCAGATACAAGGCATACTTAATATCGGCTTCGACTCGATGGTTTTTTTAGATGATAATCCTTTTGAGCGAAATATTGTAAGAGAAAATATTAAGGGCATTACCGTACCGGAACTTCCGGAAGACCCTGCAGAATACCTGGAATTTTTGTACCGTCAAAATCTGTTTGAAACCATTTCATTCTCTGCTGAAGATACAGAAAGAACAAAGCAATACCAGGTAGAAGCTAAGCGCACCGTTTTGCAAAAGAATTTTGTAAACGAGGCTGATTTTTTACAAAGCCTGAACATGGTTTCGGTAGTGGAACCATTTAACAAATTTAATACGCCAAGGGTAGCACAGCTTTCTCAGCGCAGCAACCAATTTAATTTACGCACCATTCGGTATACCGAGGCTGATATTGAACGGTGTGGTACCGATAAAGATTACTTTACTTTTTCTTTTACACTGGAAGATAAGTTTGGTGATAACGGAATGATTTGCGTAGTAGTTTTGAAGGTAATTGATAAAGAGCAGCTTTTTATTGAAACCTGGTTAATGAGTTGCCGCGTTTTAAAGAGAGGAATGGAAAACTTTGTTTTAAACACCCTTATTAATTTTGCAAAACAACATGGACACCCTTTTTTAAAAGGAGAGTATTTACCAACACCAAAAAATGAAATGGTTAAAGACCATTATGAGCGACTTGGTTTTACCGAAGAGCAAAACTATTGGTTGTTGGATACCAATACCTATGCAGATAAAAAATGCTTTATAAGAATTAAATAAATTAAAAGATATACTTATGAATCGCGCTGAAATGCTGACACAATTAAATGATATTTTCATTGATATAATTGACAACGAAAATATCAACCTACATCCGGCAACAACAGCACATGAAGTGGATGGCTGGGATAGCTTAACGCACATACAATTAGTAGTTGCCATTGAAAAAAAATTTAAGCTACGGTTTAGCGCCAAAGAAATTCAAAGCTGGAAAAACGTTGGTGAGCTGATGGATAGCATCGATAGTAAAAAATAATCCCTGTTCGTATCAACGGTAATCAGCTTGTACGGCGTTCTTTTTTTCTTTGTGCAAACTTTTTATTAATTAATCCTGAGGCTATATAATTATACTAGTCTGGTTACTTCAGGCGATGCTGAAAAGGTATTATTCAATTGCTGTAAATTTATTAATTTAAAAATATTCAGGTATTATCTTACCCATATTAAAGCAAGGAATTAAACATTTATTTATTTTAAAATGGACTACAATGGAAAAATGACCTGTAAGAAGGCTTAACTTTAATAAGATGATAAATATTTATAAAATATAATAATTATTAAAATAACTAACAATAAAAATCGTTTCAATACTCAACAATTTTAAGTTCAACATCCTTTACCCATTTGTTATAAACGACTCCATATTTTATATATTAAAATCCTACATTAACCAAATGAAATTTATGCTATGATTTTTACCTCAATAGTATTTGCCTTATTTTTTTTAATTGTAACACTGGTTTATTATATATTTCCAGTTTCTATCAGATGGGTATTGTTATTGATTTCGGGCATATTTTTTTATATGTTTAATAATCCGGTTTACATTCTCGTTCCTGCATTTATAATATTGCTTACTTATTTTGCAGCCTTGCAAATAGAAAAAGCAGCGACACCCAAAAAAGTTCAATTCTTTTACTTATTGGCCATAATTGGTAATATTGGGATACTCGTTTTTTTTAAGTACACCAATTTTTTTACGTCCTCGGCATTCGATTTCGGAAATTTTATCCATCAAAAATTATATGCATCAAAAGAAGTAATTAGTAATCCGTTTTTGGTGCATGTTATTGCACCGCTTGGCATTTCCTACCTTACTTTTCAAGCCATTGGTTACTTGATAGAAATTAAGCGGGGCAATCATTTGGCAGAAAAAAATCTGGGACATTTTTCAACCTATCTTTTATTCTTTCCTAAAATAATTGCCGGTCCGGTTGAACGGGCGCATCATTTTTTACCGCAGCTTAAAGTAAATAAAGTCTATAATTATAATAATATCAGTGCAGGTTTAAAATTGATCTTATGGGGTTTATTTAAAAAATTGGTGATCGCCGATAGATTGTCTATCTATGTTGGTGCGGTACTTGGCTCGCCAACACATCATTCTTCAATCTCTATAATTACTGCTGTTATTTTTTATGTTTTTCAAATGTATGCCGACTTTAGTGGGTACACTGATATGGCAATAGGTTTTGCAAAATTGCTTGGATATGATTTGATGCCCAATTTTAACCGCCCTTTATTTGCAAAATCGGTAACCGAGTTTTGGCGCAAATGGCATATTTCTTTATCAACCTGGTTTGCAGATTATTTTTACAATCCCATAGCAATTGCTAAAAGAGATTGGGGCAACTGGAGTGTGGTGTATGCCTTTTTTATAACCTTTATTGTATTGGGTTTTTGGCATGGCGCCAATTGGACCTTTATAATTTTTGGAGCCTTGCAAGGTTTGGTACTTACTGTTGAATTTTTTACAAGAAAGACCAGAAAAAATTTAAGAAAAAAAATACCTGCTTTTATAAATAATGGAATTGGAATATTATTTACCATTGGTTATTTTGCTTTATCGCTTATATTTTTCCGAGCCAATTCGGTAGGAGAGGCGCTAACAATTATTAAAAGGATATTTACTGCAAAAGGTGCATTGTACATAGAAAATCCTACGATTATTTCCTTTTCTTTATTGGGTATTTTCTTTTTGCTTTTGGTAGAGAGCAAAGAAGAATTTTATAAAGGTTCATTTAGTTTTACAAATAACAAATACTGGTTAATGCGCTATAGTTATTATTGTTTTCTACTGATCATTATTTTAATTGCAGGGGTTTTTGACGGGGGGGAATTTATTTATTTTCAATTTTGACAGCAAACACATGGTGAAAATTTTTAAAAATATATCAGATAAGAAAGGTATTTTATATTTACTATTTAAGATCGGCCTTTTTTTATTGATTTTTTATTGTCTCGACCTGATGATAGGAAATGTATTTGCACGGTATTATAAAAAACAAAATTCCGGTTGGGAATATCGCACCAGGTATGCTGTTGAAGAAACAAATGCTTCTATTTTAATTTTTGGCGCATCCCGCGCCCAGCAACAATATAACCCGGTTTATATAGAAGAACGCCTGCACCAGTCAAGCTATAATGTGGGCAGGGATGGTGAGCCTATATTTTATTATTATGGTGTATTAAAAGGCATTCTAAAAAGATATACTCCTTCAATGATTATTTTGGATATTGAGAATGGTGTTTTCGCTGAGGCACAAAGCAGCTACGACCGGCTTTCCATTTTACTGCCTTTTTACAAAACGCATCCTGAAATGAGAACTTTAATTGAAATGCGTAGCCCCTTTGAAAAATATAAGATGTTATCAAATATCTATCCATACAATTCCCTGTTGTTTAAAATTGCCAATGGAAACTCGGCTAACAACACTAAAAAATTTGAAGATATAAAAGGATATTTACCGCTTACCAATAGCCTTACAGACCCTATACACCAGGTTGATGTTTCAAAAGGATATGCTATTGATAGTAATAAAATAAATTGCTATCAATCCTTTATCGATGATTGTAAAAAGAATAAAATTAAATTGTACATAGCCTGTTCTCCTTACTATATAAACCTTAATGGAATTGATACTTCTTTATTGCTGGCCAAAAAAATTGCAAATGAAAAGAGTATTCGTTTTTTTGATTTTTCAACCGATGAGTCATTCAAACGTAATGCTCAATTATTTGATGATACGGTACATGTAAATATTTTTGGAGCTAAAATATTTACCAATCAATTGATAGATTCTATTCAGTTACAGGAAAAGAAATAGCTTGTAATAAGGATTAAAGATGAGAGTGGTACAATTTAATTACTGCAATAAGGGATTAAAGCATTGCATAAAAAATACAGCAACTAAAAAAAATCATTAAAATTATACCAATTGGTAATTAGTGTCTGCAAGAAAACGCTGAAATATTGACTCACAAATAATTTAATTGAATATTTTTATTCGAATAATGATGAATTTTTATGATAGCAAAATTTATTTGTAGGAACTAAAGGATGGTTTATAACTATAAAGTGTCTCTCTATTTACTTTTTTTTCTTAACAAAAAAAAGTAACAAACGAAAGTCAAGGCTGCTTCTAAAAAGGTAGAAATTTTCCAAATAACGCTAAAACCAAAGAACTCGCCCCGAAAAGAATAATGCTTTATCGTTTAATCGGGCTCAAACAGCTTTGATTTCTTAACGCCTTATTTGGAAAATTTCTTGCTCTTT
>JAYTHI010000150.1:0-15895 GCA_043732685.1 Ferruginibacter sp.
TCTGCAATTCTAATCTGCACCTTATCAGCGGCAGCTAATATTTCGCCTAAAGTATTTATAAGGTCATCGTTTTTAAAAACTACCTGCACATTTTTAAAAGAAGCATCGTATTGCGTCATCGTTGTATAATGCAGCTTCAATTTGTGCATACCTAATAGCGGCATATCTATTTGGGTAAGTACTTCGGTAATTTCTCTGCAACGATCGGTTCTGAAATTAAAGCTTATAACCACATCTCCCTCTTTAATTGTAGGATCTGCCAATTTACTGTTGATGATGGGTTTTATAAATTCATCGGTTATATTTTCAGCATAACTATTTTTAATGGCACCAATTATATCATCGGTTTTTAACCCAATCCCATTTACCATGGCATCGTAGGCAAGTTTTACTCTTTCCCACCTTTTATCCCTGTCCATTGCATAGTATCTCCCGATAATGGTTGCAATATTACCCGTTGTTTTTTCAAGGTGTTGTTCAAGTTCCGTTATCCTGTTCAAACCGCTTTTGGGGTCTGTGTCCCTGCCATCGGTAAAGGCATGTACCAGTACATCATTTAGTCCCTGGCTGGCACACAATGTCGCAAGCGCTTTTACATGATTAATATGAGAATGAACACCGCCATCACTCACCAAACCCAATAAATGCAAGGTTTTATTATTGTCTTTTGCAAATTTGATGGCATTTAATAGTATTTCATTTTTTTGAAATTCACCTGTTTTAATAGCCACATTAATACGCTGTAATTCCTGATAAACTATTCTGCCGGCACCCAGGTTTAAATGGCCTACTTCACTATTGCCCATCTGGCCCTCCGGTAAACCTACTTCCTCACCACAGGTAATTAAGGTGGAGTTGGGATATTTTTTATAAAGCGAAGTAACAAACGGTGTTTGTGCGTTTTGGATGGCGTCGCTGCTTTTTATCTTTCCCAAGCCCCAACCGTCCATTATAATTAGTATAACTTTTTTATTCTTCATGGGCTAAAATTACATTTTTTGCAGCTTTTTATAAAAGCTTCTTGTCATTATAATTTTAACAGCCATTTCACCAAACAATAATACCTTTGAGAAGCACGTTTTTTATAACGAATCCTACAAGTATAAACATGAAAAATTGCCTGCTTTTTATATCTTTTTTAGTTCTTTGCTCCTTTACCCCAAATATTGGTATTGACGAAGTTATAACTGCTATGAAGTCGGGAAACGCTAACCAGGTAGCTAAATTTTTTGATAAAAATATAGAAATCAGTGTGTCCGATAAAAGTAATAGTTACAGTAAAAGCCAGGGCGAATTGGTATTGAAAGATTTTTTTACCATCAATGTTGTAAAAAGCTTTGAAGTAATTCATAAAGGTGAAAACGCCGGAAGCCAGTATTGCATTGGTACATTGGTTACAAAAGGGGGCAATTTTAGAACAACCATTTTTATGAAACAAAAGGGTACCCAGCAGGTATTACAGGAACTTAGGTTTGAAAATCATTAAAGTGCAATAAAATTTATTACCAACCTGTATAACCTGTAATTGATTTTCTTTTACAGGTTTTTTATTTTTTAGCTTTGCAATATGGATTCTAATAATCAATTAAATAAATTAATCAAAGATGCGCTTGCAGAAGATATTGGAGATGGAGACCATTCTACTTTAGCAAGTATTGATGCCGCTGCTACTGGAAAGGCGGTTTTAAAAATAAAAGAAGCAGGCGTTTTGGCGGGTGCAGGTATTGCAGAGAAAATTTTCCGATATGTACAACCCGATATTCAATTTACAGCCTTTAAAAAAGATGGCGATTTAATGAAATATGGTGAAACTGCTTTTGAAGTGGAAGCCAAGGTACATACTATCCTGCAAACAGAAAGGCTTGTCTTAAATATCATGCAACGAATGAGTGGTATTGCAACCCTAACCAGGCAATATGTTGATAAACTAAAACCCTTTCATACAAAATTACTCGATACCAGAAAGACCACACCCAATTTTAGATTACTCGAAAAAGAGGCCGTTATAATTGGAGGTGGTGTAAATCATCGTTTAGGATTATACGACATGATTATGCTTAAAGACAACCATATTGATTATTGCGGCGGTATTGAAAAGGCAATTATCAAAGCGTTTAACTATGTGCAAATAACAAAACCGGGCTTAAAGATTGAAGTAGAAACCCGTAGTATTGAAGACGTGGAGCGCGTGATGGCTATTGGAAAGATAGATAGAATTATGCTGGACAATTTTACCCCTGAGCAAATAAAGGAAGCCTTAGCCATTATTAGCGGAAAGTATGAGACCGAGGCGAGTGGTGGTATTAACCTTGAAAATTTAGAGACTTTTGCTGTTACCGGAGTTGACTACATTTCGAGCGGTGCAGTTATTCATCAGGCAAGAAGTCTTGACCTAAGCTTAAAAGCAATTATTTTAAATTAAATCTTACAGGTATTTCAACTTATTTTTTAATACATCCGCTTATAAGCAGTAACAATTGTGTGTAACTTTATTGCAGTAAGGAAAAATTAATAAAATGGCACAAAAAAAAATAGCTTCTTTAGGGGGACTTGTTTATTCTACAGATCCAAACTTTAAATTGCAGCAGGAGATTGTTACTGAGTTCGATATCCTGCTGCCTGCGCAACAAAAAATAAAGGTTCGTCTTGATAAAAAACATCGTGCAGGTAAAGCTGTTACTTTAGTGGAGGGATTTATAGGGAAAGAAGTTGAAAGAGAAGAACTGGGAAAGAAATTAAAGACCTTTTGCGGAACCGGGGGTTCTGTAAAAGATGGAGAGATTATTGTTCAGGGAGATAACAGAGATAAGGTATTGCAATGGTTGCAAAAAAACGGTTTTAAAAATGTCAAAAAAATAGGGTAAAACTGCGGCAGGATAAAAGATTACATACAATGGGTTTGCCTAGAGTTGGTTAATATTAGTAGTAGTTTTTTAGTATAAAATTTAACAGATTTTTGTAAAAAATACCTTTTCGGTTATTTGAAATGCTATAATTTGATATTTTTATTTTAATGACGTAGAAGGTTATTTTTTCCAACATCCGTATGTAACAAGCTCAAACTGTACCAAAGCGTTTTTCGTAATTTAATTTTGCGTTAAAGGCTAAGGCAGTGCTGAACAGTAGGTTTTACTAAAATGAGTTGGTATCAACTTTTTAACTACTGACAATTTTAAAAAAAGGCCAATATTTAAGTTAATTTTACACAAAGCAATCTAATATAATGATATCCAAAATATCTGAAGGTATTACCGTAAGTGTCGAAACCTTCTACCAGCCTGAGTATAGTAATCCATCCGCAAGTGAATTTATGTTTGCCTACCGTATTGCTATATTAAATAGTAATGTTTATCCTGTTAAATTATTAAGACGGCATTGGTATATTTACGATGCCACCGGCAGCCTGAGAGAAGTTGAAGGCGAGGGCGTTGTGGGTATTTTGCCGCAAATTAACCCTGGAGAAGAATATAAATATGTAAGTGGTTGCAATTTACGCACCGAAATGGGAAAAATGTATGGGACCTATTTAATGGAAAATCTAAACAATTCTAAACAATTTAATGTTATAATACCTTCCTTTGAAATGACGGTTCCTTTTAAAATGAATTAACCTGCATTAAACTTTTCTGGTTTATTTTAATCTAACGAATAAATTTTCCAATATTCAACAATGGCCAAAATAACTTTCGATAATCGCAACAATCAATTTTACCAGAATTTAAAACTTGAGGTAGATTCCTATTTTGAATCGAAAAAAATAAAAAAGACCGGTGATTGGCGTCTATACATTAAAACGCTTACCCTAATAAGTACTGCAGTTATATTATATTGTAGCCTAATGTTTTTAAAAATAAACGCATTGCCAGCCTTGCTAATATGTGCTGTACTGGGCTTTGTGTTTGCATGCATTGGTTTTGCCGTTATGCACGATGCCAACCACGGCAGTTATAGTTCCAAACAGTGGATAAATGATGGATTGGGTTTAACTGCTAATGCGCTGGGTGCAAGCTCTTTTTTTTGGAAACAAAAACACAATATTATTCACCATACGTATACCAATATTGATGGTATTGATGATGATATTGCTAAGAGTCCGATAATACGCCAATGCGATACGCAAAAGTGGGTGCCTGCCCATAAAATTCAGCACTTATATTTGTTGCCGATATATGCGCTTTCCTCTATTTTTTGGTTATTTTTTATGGATTTTACAAAATATTTTACTCGTAAAATTTATACCACCGCTGCATGGAAATTGAGTTCTAAAAATCATATTATTTTTTGGGTTACCAAAATTTGCTACTTTATTTTTTATATGATAATTCCTGCAATGGTATGGGGTTTTGGTCCCTGGCTACTTGGTTTTTTTGTTTTGCATTTTGTAATGGGTATCACGCTGTCTGTAGTATTTCAATTGGCGCATGTAGTAGAAAATACCGAATTTGAAAATGTTGCACTTGATGAAACAAAACATATTGATAGTGCCTGGGCAGAGCATGAAATACGCACCACGGCTAATTTTGCTATGAAAAGTAAACTGGTATCCTGGTTTGTTGGTGGATTAAATTTTCAGATAGAGCATCATTTATTTCCTAGAGTAAGCCATGTTCATTATCCTGCAATCAGCAAAATTGTAATGGCCAAATGTGCGGAATATGAGCTGCCCTATAATAAATATACCACGATGTGGCAAGCCGTCTCGTCCCACTTTAGGGTAATGAAAACCTTGGGACAACAACCGCAGCCCGTAAAACGAATTCAGGCACAAGCTGCCTAAATCAGGGCTTGTATTTTGCCTCCTGAAACAATGTTTCGCTATCTAATTTTATTAATTCCTGCAAACTTGTTGCAGGTTTTTTTTGCATATACTTTTTTACAATTTGCCAGCCTGCAAAAGATCCGATGTTTCCGGGAGAACCTTCTCCTAATTCGGGTGTTTTCGGACTTTCATCTACATAGTTTTTACTAATGTTTTTGTCGGCTATTTGCAATAAAGAATTTTTAATAAACAGGTCCCAAATTACGGCTTCGTGGTTATAACTATCCTGCATTTGTTCTTTAGTGTATCCCATTATTTTATACTCGCCTGTTTGTGGCAACAGCCTGCTTAAAATATACAACCGTTTTCCGTTTGCAATCATTTGATTAACCAATGGCTTATCATCTTCTTTTTGAGAATAGATATCATTTACAATATTCTTCATGCAGTTAACGACGATATAACCCGGCTCAAATCGCTGGGATACATACTCAGGATAGGTTTCCTGAACCAGGGTAGTTTTATACAAGGGGTTATTTTTACCAAGGTGTACCTGCAAGCCAATAAATAAGGCATCCTTGGTAATGCCATCACCTACACCATCTGCAGGGCCAATATAAGTTATGATCTTCTCCGGCAATTTGTAATTGGGAAAATATAGTTTTACATGTTGCAATCCTTTTTTTATCTCCGCCGTATAAGGTGTAAAATCATTAAATATTTTTTCAGCCGAATCATACACCGGCCGATAGGCTTTAATAAAACCATTTACATAAGCAGCAGCTGTATCAGCTGGCCATAAAGGATCTACCGTTAAAATTTGAGTAAGGTAGGTTTGAACAAAAGAGGGGGAATTAGCATTTATCTGTTTTAAATAAGATAGCAAATTGTTGGTCGTAGTATCAAAAAAATCCTTTTCAAATCGCTCTGTTGTAATTGTTACGGGTATATTAGATACATCCGGATTATTTGAAGAAGTACAGGAAAATATAAACGCACAAAGGATAATGCTGACAATAGCTAGTCTCATACAAAAAAATGCTTTTGAAGTTTTAACTTTACAAAGAAAGAATATTATTAATAAACATAAAGTTAAGTTCCTTTAATAGGAGAGTCATGAAAATATTTTTAGCACAGCAAAACTACCATATTGGTAACTTCGGGGCCAATACAAAAAAAATAATTGAAGCCATAACAGAAGCCAAACTTAATGGTGGCGATATGATCGTATTCAGCGAATTAACCGTTTGTGGTTATCCCGCAAGAGATTTTTTAGAGTTTGATGATTTTATAGCAAAATGCAATGATGCCATTGATGAAATAAAACAACATGCGGATACTATTGCCGTAATAATTGGCGCGCCGGATAAAAATAATATTTTAAAAGGAAAAGATTTATTTAATGCTGCCTATTTTTTATACGATAAAACGATCAAAAATATAGTGCATAAAACTTGTCTGCCTACCTATGATGTGTTTGATGAGAATCGTTATTTTGAACCTGCGTACGAATGGAATATTGTTGAATTTAAAGGCAGGCGTTTGGCAATCACTATTTGTGAAGATATCTGGAACCTGGGTGATAATCCGTTGTACAGAATTTGTCCGATGGATGAATTAATGAAACAAAACCCTGATGTTATGATCAACATCTCCGCATCTCCATTTGATTATACGCATGATGAAGATAGAAAGGCAGTAGTAAAAGCCACAGTACTAAAATATAAATTACCCATGTTTTATTGCAATGCCGTGGGAAGCCAAACAGAAATTGTTTTTGATGGATCTTCTCTGGTATTTGATAAAAATGCCAACCTCTGCGGCGAATTTCCCTCCTTTAAAGAGGCCATGCAATCTTTTATTTTAAAAGAAGATGGTACGATTGACGGACAGGTTATTACGATAGCAAAGGAGGTTTCTGATAGTCAATTTCACTTATCGCTTTTAGATGAAAATCTTAACATAGCAAAAATATATACCGCCATAGTAGTAAGCATCAGGGATTACTTTTTTAAGATGGGTTTTACCAAAGCCATCATTGGCAGCAGCGGAGGTATTGATAGCGCGGTAACTATTGCTTTGGCCTGCGAAGCCCTGGGCGCAGCCAATGTTATAGCCATATTGCTGCCCTCACAATATTCAACAGATCATTCTATTTCGGATGCCGAAAAATTGAGTACAACCCTGGGAAATCCTTATGAAATTATTCCAATTAAAAGTATTTATGATACTTTTCTAACAGCACTTAAACCCTTATTTAAAGACCTTCCTTTTAGTGTTGCAGAAGAAAATCTTCAAAGTAGAACAAGGGGTAATTTATTGATGGCTATCGCTAATAAATTTGGATATATTTTGCTTAATACCTCTAATAAAAGTGAGTTGGCTACAGGATATGGTACTCTATACGGTGACATGGCGGGTGGCTTAAGTGTACTGGGTGATTGCTATAAATTACAAGTATATTCTTTGGCTAAATATATAAACCGTACGGAGGAAATTATTCCTGAAAATATAATAACTAAAGCTCCGTCGGCAGAGTTAAGGCCCGGACAAAAAGATGCAGATTCCCTGCCTGATTACGACTCGCTCGATAAAATATTATTTCAATACATTGAACGCAGGCAAGGACCTAATGAAATTAAGGCCCAAGGTTTTGATGAAGCGCTTGTTGATAGAATATTAAAAATGGTTAACTTAAACGAATATAAACGTAACCAGTTTTGCCCTATCATCCGCATATCTCCCAAAGCTTTCGGGGTGGGAAGAAGGGTGCCAATTGTAGGCAAGTATTTAAGCTAACGTTTTATCTAAAGATGGCTAAATTTATTTATTAATAGCTAAGTATTGGACAAATTTGCAATTGAATTGCAAATTTGTCCAAGTTTTTTAATTGCTTTTTGTATGTGTTTAAATTTAAAATGTACAACTTTTTAAATTTTACTTCCGCTCCTCAATAATAACAGCCGTGCCGTATGCCAATACTTCTGTAATCCCCTGCATTACTTCGTTGGCATCATAACGCATATTAATGATGGCATTTGCGCCTCTTTCGTTTGCATGTTGTATCATTAATTGGTAGGCTTCTTCCCTTGCCTTTTCGCAAAGTTCTACATAGATTGAAAGTTTTCCTCCAAATAGGGATTGCACACCGCCGCCGATATTGCCTAATATACTCCTGCTTCTTACCGTTATGCCTCGTACAATTCCCAAATGTTTAGTAATAAGGTATCCTTCTAAACTATTAGCAGTAGTAATTAATTGTTCGTTTATCATAATTAATTTTTTATTGAAGATATTAATGATTTTAACAGATTTTTACTCTAATCCATTTATCGGCTAAATTTTTGTAATAACATTGTTCGTATTTTCGTTTTAACCCAATTTTAAATGATTTGGGGTGTTTTATAGTTTATAAATAGGGTAAAAGATACCTGATAGGCTATTAATTTTTTAATTTTAAAATATCCGGGTGCATAATCCGGCTAAATCTTTTTGTATGTTGCAAACAGCTGATGATATCCGTTTACTTAATGATAAAATAAATGATGCCGCCGGTTTTGTTGGTCGTATAAATGATGAATTGGCAAAAGTAATAGTTGGTCAGCATGGAATGATAGAACGCTTACTGATAGGCCTTTTAAGTAATGGACATGTACTGCTGGAAGGGGTGCCCGGACTAGCCAAAACATTGGCTATCAAATCGCTTGCACAAACCATTAAAGCAAATTTTAGCCGCATTCAGTTTACCCCCGATCTTTTACCCGCTGATGTTGTGGGTACCATGATTTACAACCAGGCAAAAAATGAATTTTATGTTAGAAGAGGCCCCATATTTTCTAACTTTATTTTGGCAGATGAAATAAACCGTGCTCCCGCAAAAGTGCAAAGTGCCCTATTGGAAGCCATGCAGGAACGTCAGGTAACTATTGGCGATACCACGTACAAGTTAGATGAACCCTTCCTGGTTTTAGCCACACAAAATCCCATCGAGCAGGAAGGTACCTACCCCTTACCCGAAGCGCAGGTTGACCGTTTTATGTTAAAAGTTGTTATTGATTATCCTTCCAAGCAGGAAGAACAATTAATAATAAGGCAAAATACACAGGGACTTAACTTTCCTCCGGTAAACCCGGTTGCATCCACCAGTGAAATATTAACGGCAAAATCTTTAGTGAGGCAAGTGTATGTAGATGAAAAAGTGGAGAACTATATTTTGGATATTGTATTTGCAACAAGGTTCCCGGATAAATATAATTTGAGTAAATTAAAGCCATTAATAAGTTTTGGCGGTTCACCAAGGGCCAGTATTAACCTCGCATTAGCGGCAAAAGCATCTGCGTTTTTAAATAAACGCGCCTACGTAATTCCGGAAGATGTGCGTAATATTTGTAAAGATGTCTTACGCCATCGTATTGGGCTCACCTATGAAGCAGAAGCAGAAAATGTAAGCGCCGAACAGGTGATTACAGAAATTTTAAGGGTGGTAAATGTACCTTAACAGTAGTGGGTCATTTGGTAAATTAAAATTAGTTTGAGCAGGATATTTTTACTGCAGCTCAAAATTTAATTTAAAAGTTTGGTCCGGCTATACTGTTTTGGTTTGGGATTTTATTAAAGTTATACCCGTCTTTTAAATAATTAATACAAGAAATTAAATTGTTCACTTGTTTAAGAAAAATAAAAATACTAAGGATACCGAAGTACCGGATTCGCTGCCTCAAAAAGCAGTGGAGCAATATGGGCTGCTTACCACCGAAGAAATTTTACGTAAAGTAAAAGAACTTGAAATTAAAAGTAAAAAAATTACTACACACTTATTTACAGGCGAGTACCATTCTGCTTTTAAAGGTAAAGGAATGAGTTTTAGAGAAGTGCGTGAATATTACGCCGGAGACGATGTACGCTTTATTGATTGGAATGTTAGTGCCAGGTTTAGTCATCCATTTACGAAAGTTTTTGAGGAGGAAAGAGAGCTGACCGTTTATTTATTAATAGATGTTAGTGCAAGCAATATGTTTGGTACAGTGCAAAACAGAAAGAAAGATCTAATTACAGAAATTGGTGCTGTACTTACTTTTAGTGCCATCAATAATAATGATAAAGTAGGCGCTATTTTCTTTAGTGACAAAATAGAAAAATACATTGCGCCCAAAAAGGGCAGGCAACACGCTTTGTACATTGTGCGGCAATTATTAACTGCTGAACCTGTTGGAAAAGCAACTAAAATGGAAGAGGCTATCAAGTTTTTTAATAAGGCAAGCAAACAAAAAAGTATCGCTTTTTTAATGAGCGATTTTGTAGATGTGGCTTATGAAAATGACCTTAAGGTTATTGGTGGCAGGCATGATGTGATTGGTTTAAAAATTTATGATAAAATGGATATGCAGTTGCCGGATGCAGGTCTGATACAAATAGAAGATTTAGAATCCGGTAAAAAAAGATGGATTGATACCAGCGATAAAATGGTTCAGTACAATTACCAGCAGCAGTTTTTAAAACAAAGCGAAATGAGTAAAAATTATTTTAGAAAAGCAGGTGCCGACTTGCTGCATATAAGAACAGATGAGGATTATGTAAAAGTTTTACAGAAATTTTTTATAAAAAGAAGCTAGGCATTTATTTGAAAATAGTATAAGTAAAATGGATAATTTTAAAATGCAGCGTTTTATTTTAACAGCAGCACTTAGTTGGTTTACTTATTTTTTATCTTATGCCCAACCGATTGTTAAAACAACAGTTGATAAGGCTGAAATTTTGATAGGCCAGCAATTTAACTTAAAAGTGGAGGCAACATTTTCCGGTGATGATTTTTTTATCAAATGGATTGCTGTGCCCGACTCCATCGCGCACTTTGAATTAATTGAAAAAACTACCATAGACTCTGTATTTACCAATCAGAAATTAAGCAGTCTTTCTCAAACTTTTACCTTTACAAGTTTTGATTCCGGTAAATGGCAGTTGCCCTCTTTTAATATTTATTTTACAGGTCAGAAAAGTGACACTACTGTAAGGTTATCTACAGACTCCTTACCAATGACTGTTTCTTTTTCAATAACAGATACTACGCAAACTTTAAAAGATATTAAAGCCATCAAGGAAGTAGAGGTCAGCAATCCGCTTTGGATTTGGGTAACAGGGATATTGCTATTTTTATTATTGTTGGGTATTGTCATTTGGTGGTACAGACGCAATAAAACCGATAAAAAAACTATTGTCCCCACAGCTCATTTATCTCCTTACGAGGAGGCAATGAATAAATTAAATAAGTTATCTGCATTCAATTTAACGGTACCAAAAGAAGTGCAACAATATCATTCGGAATTAACAGCAATTTTCAGGTCGTATTTATCCCGTAAGCAACATAATAATTATCTTAATAAAACAACAGGTGATATATTAATGGAAATAAAGGTTAAATACCCCGGTACAGCTATTTTAGCTAATACCAGTACAGCATTGCGTTTTAGTGATGCGGTTAAGTTTGCAAAATTTATCCCGGTTGCAAATGATAGTATTAATAACAAACAACTAATAAAGGATAGTATCGATTTAATAGAATCACCTGCAATACAATTTAAACCATCAATAATTTGATTTATAATTATTTAAATAATATTGATTTCGCTGCCCCGCAATATTTTTTGCTGGCATTACTGCTTCCTGTAATGGTTGTTTGGTACGCTAAAAAAAATACCGGCAGGCAAGCAAGTTTTAAAGTATCCTCTTCCAAAAGTTTTGTAAAATTTACCTCCTGGAAATCCTTTTTCAGACATGTTCCATTTATTGTACGTTTGCTCACTGTTGCGCTTGTAATAGTTGCTTTGGCAAGACCTCAAACTAAAACAGATGAGCAACATGCCGACGGTGATGGTATTGATATTGTATTGTGTATTGATGTAAGTGGTAGTATGACGGCGCAGGATTTTGCGCCCAATAGAATGGAAGCCGCAAAAAAAGTAGCACAGGATTTTATTGATAAAAGATTAACCGATCGTATTGCCATCGTAATTTTTTCGGGTGAAAGCTTTACCCAATGTCCGTTAACTACCGATAGGATGGTACTTAAATCTGCTGTAGAATCTATACGCAACGGTTTGCTTGAAGATGGAACCGCTATTGGAGATGGTTTGTCTACAAGTGTAGATCGTTTACGAACCAGCAAATCAAAAACCAAGATCGTTATTTTATTAACTGACGGAGAAAATAATGGCGGACTAATTGGCCCTGCCAACGCAAAGGAAATTGCCAAGGCCTTTGGCATTAAAGTGTATACCATTGGCGTTGGTACAAATGGCTACGCTCCTTTTCCTATAAAAACGGCCATGGGCATAATTATGCAACAGCAAAAAGTTACTATTGATGAAAAGTTATTAAAGGAAATTGCTACCGAAACGGGGGGTAAATATTACAGGGCTACCGACAATGCAAGTCTGGAAAGTATTTATGCTTCTATCAATCAATTAGAAAAGTCAAAAGTCGAAATTTCAACCCTTACCCGATATACTGAAAAATATTTCCCATTTTTAATTGCAGCCCTTGCATTATTATTATTGGAATTTTTATTAAGATTTACCTTGTTGAAAAAATTTCCTTAACCGAATGATTTATTATTTATAAAATTTCAGTTGAACGTAATTATTCGCTGCGAAATAAAATATTTTTTTATTGGATAGTCAAGCTGATTTATAAACAAGTTTTTTAATTGAGTTTTATTAATGAATTTTGTAAATAATGAAGGCAACAGTTTATAAGAGTACCGGAAGCTGGTACATTGTTCAAAACGATGAAGGCATGGTGTTTAATGCCCGTATATTAGGTAAATTTAAAATTGAAGGGCTAACAAGTACCAATCCCATTGCGGTGGGCGATATGGTAACAATTGCTGCAGAAAATGAATTGGAAAAATCGGTGATCATTACAGAAATAGGTGACCGGAACAATTACATTACCCGAACCTCTCCGGCAAACAAACACAAGCATCATATTATTGCATCAAATATCGACCAGTCACTTTTATTTGCAACTTTAAAAGATCCTAAAACTTCACAAGGTTTTATTGACCGTTTTTTAATTACTTCAGAAGCTTACAGAATTCCCTCTATTATTGTTTTCAATAAATCGGATCTATATGAAGAAAAGGAATTGGAGAAATTTGCTGAAGTATCTGCCATTTATGAAGCCATCGGCTATAAAGTAATGAGCATGAGTATCGATAAAAACGATGGGGTAGAAGCGGTAAAAAAATTATTGAAAGATAAAACGACATTGTTAAGCGGGCACTCCGGGGTTGGAAAATCTTCCTTTATAAATACCATTTTTCCAAACCTGCAATTAAAAACACAGGATGTTAGCGAATGGAGTGGAAAGGGACTGCATACCACTACTTTTGCCGAAATGTTTAACCTGCCGTTTGGCGGTAGGGTTATTGATACACCTGGTATAAGGGAACTTGGTTTGGTTGATATTCCCAAGCAGGAATTATCTCATTATTTTCCTGAAATGAGGGTGTTGATTAATGATTGTCAGTTTAATAATTGCATGCATACCAACGAGCCAGGCTGTGCTGTAAAAGGGGCTGTAGAAGAAGGAACGATCCACATGGACCGTTACATCAGCTACTGTAATATTCTGGATAAAATTGAAGACAAAACTTACTAAAGGCAACCCATTTAATTAATTACTCTTTTGGGTTGCTGTATGGGTGCAAATGCAATGAACAGGAAGTTTAATTATAAGTATCTCCCGTTACTAAATTTAATAGGCCCTGCGTTCTAAAAAGTGGGCAATTTCCATCACAGCATTATTTTCCTGCTGTACGCTTTGTACGTGTTGCGGAAAAATAGAAACTCCGTTAAATACATTGTAATGCAAGGTTAATAAATGATTTTTATAATGAAAATCCCAATCCAGTGTTTCACTGTCATCAACCTGATTTAAAAAGCTTATTTGTAAATCTGTTGTCAGGGTGTTTGCAATGGCATAAAATTTTGAAATGCCGCAATTGTCGTCAATAACGGCTTCCGTATTGCCGAATTTGGTTTTTAAATGATAAAACATAGGTTTTTGGATTTGGATATTGTTTGATATTGGTTTAATTCTCTGATTACAGATGGAAAGGTTTTATTTAAAAACTTTTATTTCCGCCTACGTATTTAGATTTTTTACTTGCTTTCATGGATTGTTCATCCCCTTGTGCTAATTTTTCTGCACCTATATTTCTTCCATTGGCCGGGCATCCATTGGTGTCTTTCTTCTTAAAAATAAAACAACCTGCTGCAAAAAACAGGTAGGAAAAACAAATAAATAACAGTAGAATTTTTTTCATGCAGGCTATATTACTTGTTAATTTTTATTATATGTATAAACATTTTAATGTTATTTAAACCATCCGCTGTACATTAAGTAGTTGGTGGCTATTCTGTTAATTTCTCCGTTTATTAATTCCTGGCTGATATCCTTTACTTTTTTTGCCGGCACGCCTGCATAAATACATCCCGGTTCAATAAGGGTATTTTCTAAAACAACTGCCCCTGCTGCAATAATACAATTGCTGCCAACCTGAACATTATCCATAACAATAGCACCCATCCCTATCAGCACATCATCTGCTATAACGCATCCATGTACAATTGCATTGTGTCCGATGCTAACATTATTTCCAATGATAGCCTTAGTTTTTTCATAAGTGCAATGAATTACGGCGCCATCCTGCACGTTAACTTTATTGCCTAAGCGTATGCTGTTTACATCACCCCTAATTACTGCGTTAAACCATACACTGCAGTCGTTTCCCATTACAACATCTCCAACAATAGTTGCGTTAGGTGCTATAAAACAATTGTCGCCCATGGAGGGCAGTATTCCTTTAACCGGTAATATTAATGCCATATAAAATTTTTGTATTTTAACGATCCAACAATACTGCGAATATCAACTTTTCTTAACGAAATTTGCACATATGACGCAACGGCAATTATTTTTAAATCATGTAGGGCAAACCTCAGAAGCACCTTTGGCCCTGGAAATTATTAAAGCCAAACAAAGTACCATGTGGGATATTAATGGTAAATCCTACATAGATCTTATTGCCGGCATCAGCGTTTGTAATATCGGTCATAGTCACCCTAAAGTTATAGCAGCCATCAATAAACAGGTAAATGATTATATGCACATTATGGTGTATGGTGAGTTGGTAGAAGGACCACAGGTAGCCTATGCAAAAAAACTTTCCGATCTTTTGCCTGCCAATCTTAATGCAATATTTTTTACAGCAAGTGGTAGCGAAGCCACCGAAGGGGCCATGAAATTAGCTAAAAGGTATACCGGCCGTACACAGATTGTTTCATTTAAAAACAGCTACCATGGCAGTACCCAGGGAGCTCTAAGTATTATGGGAGACGAGTATTGGCGCAATGCTTTTCGTCCCTTGCTGCCGGATACCTTGCAACTTACCTATAACTCTTTTGAAGACCTTGATAAAATAACTGCCCGTACCGCTTGCGTAGTTGCCGAAACCGTGCAAGCCGAAGCCGGTGTGTTGGTACCGCAAAATAATTGGCTGACTGCCTTGCGTAAACGCTGCTCCCTAACTGGTACTTTATTGGTGCTGGATGAGATACAGTCTGCCTTTGGCCGCAATGGAACTTTGTTTGCTTTTGAGCAATTTAATATTGTGCCTGATATTTTATTATTGGGTAAAGCACTTGGTGGTGGCATGCCCTTAGGGGCGTTTGTAGCGGATAAAAAAATAATGGATTCCTTAACGCATAATCCTGTTTTAGGTCATATCAATACCTTTGGCGGGCACCCGGTAAGTTGTGCTGCAGGTCTTGCCGCATTGAATGTTTTATTGGACGAAAATTTGATGGCAACAATAACTGAAAAGGAACAATTATTTATCAGCCTGCTAAAACATCCCGCAATAAAGGCAGTTCGAAGCAGGGGTCTAATGCTTGCGGTAGAATTTGAAAACTTTGATATCAATAAAAAAGTCATCGATGCTTTAATTGAACAGGGTGTGTTTACCGATTGGTTTTTATTTGCTTCTAATTGCTTGCGCATAGTGCCTCCCCTTGTAATTACTAAGGAAGAGATAGCAATGGCTTGTAATAAATTAAAAGATGTCTTAAATACAAT
>JAYTHI010000151.1:0-5242 GCA_043732685.1 Ferruginibacter sp.
TATACCGCTTAAAAAATAGTCGCGTTTTTTAAGGTTAACCAAGGTTACTTAATGACCGTAATATTTTTTAATCCGCTTAATTTAAAAAGGTAAAAAACAACTTAAAATAGCAGGTTTGCGAATGATCTACCTAATCTTATAAATTTTAATTGAAATGGGCGGAGGCATTTTTTAGCTGTTTTAATTTTTAATCATTAATGAGGAAAGTATTATTTCCTATCGGTTCGATGGCCCATACAAATTCCCAAAGGCATGATATTTGATTTTATTGTTATAAATAAACACACACTAAAATGAAAATAAAATATACTATAAACCTCATTATAACGCTGATTATCAGCTCCCTACTTCAAGCACAAATGGTTTCAAAAGATTCCATAACCATCTTAAAACAGCAAAAAGAGGCCTTAAAGATCAGCAAGAATTTAAATGAAAAAAAATTAAAACTTGCAACGCTTCAAAATAGTGTAGAAAAGAAAACACAGGAGATGCAAAATTCTGCCCAGCGGGCCCAAACAGCAGCCGCAGATAATAACCAGGCTGCAAATAATTTAAGCAGTAATGCGCAGGATAAAAAATTGGCAAACGATGCCAGCAAGGCGGCCAATAATGCAAAAAGTAGTGCAAAAAAAGCCAGGAATGCAGCAAGTGATCTTGAAAATTTAAATAAGGATATCGAAAAGTTAAAATCAAAAATCAGTGATGACGAAAATAAGTTAGCAGGCATTCCGAGTGCTGGTTTTCCCACCGGTAATGTGGTCAATAATGCAGTTAATAACAACAGCAATTCCAATTCGGCCAATAATAATAAGGGTAATGCTATGCCTTCAAATTCAAATAGTCAGCCTGCTAATAATGTAACAAATAATAATAATCTTCCCCCTGTTTCCGACAGCATAACTAATGGTAATAAACAAACTATAGATTCAACGGGAAATAAAATGCAATCCAACAATCCTGCTCCAGGCAATACTAACAATACACCAAATGGAACCAATCCTCCTCAATAAATATTAAATAAATAATAAAAGGAGGTAAATTATTTTACCTCCTTTTTTAACTGTATTTTACTATCCCTCGTTTTTTGGAGCATCTGCCCAAAGCGTAGTTTCCTCCCAGGTATCAATATCTTTTTTCAACAATTCTATTTTGTTTCTTGCGCCCTTTAATGCACCTGCACCCAATAACAATCTAAGTGGAGGTTCAGTGGATTCAACAGCCTTAACAATTGCCCGTGCTGCCCTTGCAGGGTCACCAGGCTGGTTGCCACTATAACCACGAATATCCTGCTTGTTTTTACCTGAGGTGGTGACGTAATCTTCAATTACTATCGGACTATTATTAGCCGACCGTCCAGCCCAATCGGTACGAAATCCGCTGGGTGCAACGATGGTAACCTTAATACCTAACGGGGCAGTTTCTTTAGCCAATGCTTCTGAAAGTCCATCCACAGCAAATTTTGTAGCATTGTAAAATCCAACACCGGGAAAACCAACAAGACCTCCAATGGAAGCAATATTTACAATATGCCCGGATTTTTGAGCCCTTAAAACTGGCAATGTTTCCTGAATCATTCGGGCCAAACCAAATACATTTATTTCAAACATATTTCTAATTGCTGCATCTTCACTTTCTTCAATTGCTGCAAAATAACCAATGCCGGCATTATTCACAAGTACATCAATACGTCCAAATTTTTCCATTGTTTTTTTAATTGCCGACTTTATGTCTTTGGGCCTGGTAACATCCAATTGTATAGAAATAGCTGTATCCGGATAGCCCGATACAATATCCATAACATCAGCCGTATTTCGTGCCGCCACAGCAGCATTATACCCTTGAGACAGCACAAAAATTGCCAGCTCCCTGCCAAAACCTGTGGAACAGCCTGTAATTAACCATACTTTTTTCATCTTATAAATTTAAGTAGCAAAACTAGTGCAGACTTAATGCCAAAGTTTAAATAATTGAAATTATTGGCTTCTAAAAAAAATGATACGTCAGAAGCTATTGAAACTAATCAGGGAAACAGTTTTACTTTACAAAATCATAGCAGGATTAAAATACCTCAGTTAAAATTCAATGTATATTTTGCGACAACACCATCCGAATATCTCAAGTATTATTATTATTTTAAAACTTTTAAATACGCAGTATTTAAACAAACTTTCCGTTTAAAATTAAATTTTAAGGTGTGGTAAAAAGCTTTGTTCAATAGTACATCATCAGGTTTTTTTACCGTAAGTAATAGAATAGATATAAGTAAAAAGATACCATCAATATTGATCTCTATAATTTAAAACCACCTAATTTTTTTCATAAAATCTTCCATCATTCTCATCCTACTTAAAAAAAGAGGAACGATATTCATTAACCTGGAATTATTGTGACCTAATGAAAAATACTATTCGGTTTTATGGGTGTGCAATGTTCAGAGAGAATTTCTATTTTATTATCAAGTTTTAATACGGTAATGCTACAGCGTTGGTCTTCATCAAAGGGCTTACCGTTATAAACCCCTTTTCCTTGCCAACGGGTGCTTACAATAGCAGTATTTCCATAAAGTTCAACATAGTAGGCAGAGCGGCTTAGACTTTCGAGCGAATAGGTAGGCGAACCGGCAGTGGCCACAACACTATCCCTGCTAAACAATCCACCGGATTGGGTAAAATAAATATAAGCAGGGGCTAATACAGCATCTACCGCTTTAAGGTCTTTACTTTTCCAGCCTTCATCAAATTTTCTGATAACCTCAATAACCTCTTCCCTGGTTAATGGGGCGGGCACTTGTTTACAGGCTGTAAATAGTACCGAGGAAAAAATCAGCGCAATAAATAATTTCATAATTTTAATTAAGGGTTAAAGATAATTTTCTAGTTATGAATGTAATAAAAATTAACAAATAATCAGCCTAATAGTTAACTATTATTTACGCAACAATATTTAAAACCTACATTTAAGACCTAATAATACCGGATAAAAACATACTTAAAAAAAATTTCATGAAAGCAGCAGTGTTAATTAAAAATGGTGCAGCATCCACTGCCTTTCAAATTAAGGAAGTGCCGGTACCGCTGGTTAAACCGGGAGAAGTGCTTGTAAAAGTTTCGGCTTTCGGTTTAAATTTTGCGGATGTAATGGCAAGAAGGGGATCTTACAAAGAAGCTCCGCCTATGCCTGCAATTTTAGGCTATGATGTAGCAGGTATTATTGATCAGGTAGGCACTGGAGTAACCAGTATAAAAGTTGGTGACAGGGTTGCCGCCATGACCAGATTTGGCGGTTATGCCCAATATGCAATTGCCAACGAAGCTGCCGTTATACACCTGCCCCAACAACTGGATGAAGTAACTGCCACTGCACTAACCACACAATATTGCACTGCGGTATATATAGCCAACGAAATGGTTAAATTACACCAGGGCGACCGGGTGTTGATACAGGCTGGTGCTGGTGGGGTAGGTATTGCATTAATACAATTTGCACAGTATAAAAATTGCGAAATATTTGCGACTGCAGGCAGTGATGACAAAATAAATTATCTACAAAACATGGGGGTGCAACATACCATCAATTATAAAACAAATGATTTTAAAAAAACTATAAAAGACAGTACCTGTAATAAAGGTATCGATGTAATTTTTGATGCAGTCGGCGGTAAAAGTGTAAAAAAAGGAATGCATTTATTAGGTGCAGGAGGAAGGATGGTTTGCTATGGTGCAGCCGCAATTACCAACGAAAATATTTTTGGCAAAATTAAAACCGCTCTGGCTTTTGGCTTTTATCATCCGGTGCAGTTAATGATGCCTTCAAAAGCTATTATTGGCATTAATATGTTGCAGATAGGCGATAACCATCCACTTGTAATTAAACGTTGTTTAGCTGAAGTTTTAAGGTTGTATACTGCCGGTATATTTTTGCCAAAGATTGCTAAAGTATTTGATGCTGCAGCTATCAGCGAAGCGCATCAATATCTTGAAGAAAGAAAAAGTATTGGAAAAGTTGTAATAAAATGGTAAACTATTTATGGCATGATACAAATAATTACCAATTAGTTTTTGTTACTGCCGGCAGGCAAAGCCGGGAATTTAAAATTAATTTTTCGGGATACTTTAGGATAATTACAGGTAATTAAATTGCTATGCTTCTTATTGGGAAGTCGTTTTTTTTAGAAGCACCTTGTAAAAACGTTCTACCTCTGCGGTTTCGTTGGCAGAAAAGGCTTCATTATTATCATATTTTGCCTTTAAGAAAACCACCATTTTATGCTGCGGGTATTTACCAAGTATTTCATCCATAAGGATACCAATCTTAACATCTTTGGTTATTACTACAGGACCTTCGTTGATAACCGATTTGTAACGGGTAGGCTTTTTTAAAATAATGGCCTCAAGAGTAGCCAATTTCCCAACAGGCATATCCGCTACTTTAGCAGCTTTTTCGTAAAGATCCTGCAACTGCTTTTTACTGAGCCCCCCTCGTTGCTGGTATTGAAACAATAAACTTTTTATAAAATTTGATGCCGGAAATGCAGCAGTAGTTAATTTTAATATATCCATTACTACATCAACATTTATATCTTTTCTGATCATATTTAATTTTTACGACCCTAAAATAGTTAAATTCTGATGGTTTTTCTTTTCCGCATTTAAATAAGGGGAAAAATACAGGACATAAAAAAAGGGCACCTTTTGTTCATTAAGCAAAAAGTACCCTTCTTTTGAAAACTTCAACCAGCTTACTTCCGGGATACTTTCCAGGGAGAATGTTTTGCCAGTTTTACCGAGAAATATACAAGTACTGCTAAAGAGGCAATTAATGTGATGGATAACATTAATGAAGCGTTAGAAAAATAATTGGTCATGGGTAATGATTTAGGGTTTCAGAATGGATTGTAAACGACTCAAATTAGTTCTTTATTGTCTTGAACCCTTATTTTTTAAATAAGAATTTAGCTGAGTATTTCATTAATATCCAATTATATATAATGAATTTCCATTTTAGCCTTAAAAAAGCCTACATAATAAATAAGTTACACAAAAAATTACACGCATAAGTTATGTACATTTACAAAAAATTTACCTGATGAAAATATTTGTTGCAGGACTCCCGTATGATTTGTATGATGATGAATTAATGGAGATCTTTGAAAAATTTGGAAATATCATTTCTGCAAAAGTTGCGATGGATAAAGAAACCGGCAAAAGCAAGGGTTTTGGCTTTGTAGAAATGCAAAATGATG
>JAYTHI010000152.1:0-37500 GCA_043732685.1 Ferruginibacter sp.
TGTAACCAAATCTGTTGTAACTACCATGCCTGTATTTGCAAGGGATAAAGTTTTTGTCTGCGCTTCTCTTAATAAGGCACCACCAAGGCTGTCATAGCCCGAATAGGGTGCCAGTTGTACAAAATAAAAGGGCAGGTCTTTGTTCCATTCTTTACGCCACGACTGAATCATATTGGTAAATAATAATTGATACGTACCTGCATTACCAACATTTGATTCGCCCTGGTACCAAATTATTCCTGCCACAGCATAATCTTTTATAGGATTTATCATGGCGTTATAAGTTAAACCCGGTGCAATAGGCCAACCATTATTTGGTTTTAGTCTGTTGGCTCCCGCTGCTAAAACAGGGTTACTTTCTACCACTTCTTTTGGTGTCCAAACTTCGGCCGGAGTGCCGCCCCAACTGGTATTTATTAATCCGATTGGCTCATTCAACATCTTTTGTAATTGCTGTCCAAAAAAATAACCAACCAGGCTAAATTGTTTCATTTCATCCGGCGAACAAACTACCCATTGACCCTTTGTATCATCCTGTGGAAAAGCCGCTGTAGCACGAGGCATATTAAAGAATCGAATTTTTTGGTTGTTTGCATTCTCCATATCTGCAGTATATTCTTTAATGCCCCAGTTGTAATTCATTTCCATATTACTTTGCCCGCTGCAATCCCATACTTCTCCAATTAAAACATCGTCCAGTTGCAATACATTTGAACCTTTTATGGTTATTGTAAATGCACCGCCTGCAGCAGGTGTCTTTATAATTAAACTCCATTTAGCTGTATTTTCACCAATTGCTGACACCGTATCTGTGCTCCAGTTTGTTGTTACTGTTACTTTCTCTCCGGGGTTAGCCCAACCCCAAATCTTAACACTTGAATGTTGTTGTAGAACCATGTGGCTGCCAATAATAGCCGGCAGACTTACTTTTGCAAAGCCTTGTAAAAAACTGCAGCTTAGCAGTAATAGCAAATAATAAGAACCATTTTTTCTTTTCATATAGAATTTTATTTTTTATAATGTAATATACGTTTAAACTAAGGTGAGTTGTATAAATGACAATTATTCCAATATAAAAACGCTATTAGTTTAAGTGCAAATGAATATTTTTGCAGTCTAAATAATTTGATTTGAGCGCTCCTGTTTTTTTGATAACACCTCCTTTTACACAATTAAATACGCCTTACCCGGCAACGGCATATTTAAAAGGTTTTTTAAATACTAAAAATATTGAAGCTGTTCAGGCCGATCTTGGTATTGAGGTTACCCTGGCTTTATTCAGCAAAGAAGGTTTGTTAAGTTTATTTGATGCGATTGATAAAAAAGAAGCAACATTTAGTGAGAATGCTTGCAGAATGATTTTTTTGAAAAATGATTATATAAATTCCATCAACGCAGTAATTTTATTTTTACAGGGAAAAAATCCAACATTGGCCCAGCTGATCAGCAAAAGAAATTTACTTCCGGAGGCCAGTCGGTTTGCACAATTGGATGATTTAAAATGGGCTTTTGGTACAATGGGCACGCAGGATAAAGCCAAGCACCTTGCTACGATGTACCTCGAAGATCTTTCTGACCTGATTACGGAATGTGTTGATGCCCATTTTGGGTTTAGCAGGTATGCCGAAAAGTTGGCCAGAAGCGCCAATAGTTTCGATGAATTATACGCTTCCCTTCAAATGGACCATACTTACATCGATACGATTTTAATCAATATTCTACAAAAAAAGATGTTTGAAATTAGCCCGAAAGTAGTGTTGATCTCGGTGCCTTTTCCCGGAAATTTATATACCTCACTTCGTTGCGGACAATGGATCAAAAAAAATTATCCCGAAGTTAAAATTGCCATGGGCGGCGGATTTGCAAATACAGAACTGCGTTCCTTATCTGATGAACGTGTATTTGAATTTTATGATTTTATTACGCTTGATGATGGGGAAGCTCCTGTAGAAAACCTGCTTCAATACCTGGATGGAAAAAAGAAAATTCAAGATTTAAAAAGAACGTTTACACTGGTAAACGGACATGTTACCTACATTAACAACACTGCCTGTACCGATTATAAACAAGGTGAGGTAGGCACGCCGGATTACAGTGATTTTTTATTGGATCAATATATATCAGCCATTGAAGTAGTTAACCCCATGCACAGTATGTGGAGTGATGGCCGCTGGAATAAATTAACTATGGCGCATGGATGCTATTGGGGTAAATGTACATTTTGTGATATTTCTTTAGATTATATAAAACTGTACGAACCCGTAGCAGCAACATTATTATGCGACAGGATAGAAGAAATTATTTTGCAGACCGGGCAAAATGGATTTCATTTTGTAGACGAAGCAGCACCGCCGGCTTTGATGCGATCCCTGGCTTTGGAAATAATCAAAAGAAACTTAACGGTATCCTGGTGGGCAAATGTGCGGTTTGAAAAAAGTTTTACGCGCGACCTGTGTCTGCTATTGCAAGCAAGCGGCTGTATTGCTATTTCAGGCGGCCTGGAGGTTGCGTCGGACAGGTTATTGCAATTGATACAAAAAGGAATTACGGTGGCCCAAGTAGCAAGGGTAAATAAAAATTTCTCCGATGCGGGCATCATGGTTCATGCTTATCTAATGTATGGTTTTCCTACACAGACTACCCAGGAAACAATTGATTCGCTCGAAATGGTTAGGCAATTATTTGCTGCCGGTGTTTTACAATCTGCATTTTGGCACCAGTTTACAATGACTGCACATAGCCCGGTTGGTTTAAATCCTGAAAAATATAAAGTAAAAAAAGTTTCTGAAATTATCGGAACTTTTGCCAATAATGATATAGATCACCTTGACCCTACCGGTGCTGATCATCCCAGCTTTAGCTTTGGATTAAAAAAAAGTTTATTAAATTTTATGCATGGCGCCTGCCTGGATTATTCTTTACAAAAATGGTTCGATTTTAAAGTGCCTGCTACAACCATTTCCCCGGATTTTATTGTGAATGCGCTTTTGCAGGATGAATACATTGCCCAAAAACCAACAACTAAAATTGTTTGGTTAGGTACACAGCCTTCCATCACAAGTTTTACCAAATCAAAAAAAGGTAACCATTGGCAAATGAGTGAACTAATATTTCAAAATAAACGCGAAGTGCTTTCCATTAAAGTTAATGAAGCACAGGGTAAATGGTTTGCCGGAATAATAGAAAAATTAAGTATTAAAAATCTTCAAATGTTTACCTTATCAGAAGTAAAACAAAATTACGAAGCAGACGGATTGGAAGATTTTGAACTTTTTTGGGATAATAAACCAATCAATGCGCTGTTTAAGTTTGGCTTATTACAATTATAAAAGCTTAGCTGCTAAATATGCATAATTTTAAAAGTGGAACAGTATTGGTCTATGTATTTAATGTTGTTTAACCCAAAAAAATATACTTCATAAAATATTAATATATAAAAACATTTATAATATATATTTGTAATGATCTAAAATTAAAAGATATTATAAAAATACAATCCAAAACAATTGCTCCCTTTTTAGGCCTGTTAATGTTTTTAACCTGTTTTCTTTCAATGAATATGAAAGGTCAATCGAGGGATTCTCTACTAAGTGTTTATAATAATCAAACTATTCATTCATTCGGAAGATTTTTTATTCAGGGAAGCAAGCAAATTACTTTAGGAGGCTTAAAACCTATGTTTACAGAAGGGGTAACAAAAGATCTTTACAATAAATCAAAATCGAATTTATTTTTTGGTAGGTTCTTAACAGTTACGGCTGTGGCTGCATTAGTAACCGGGGCCATCATTAAAAAAGATAATAAAAGTGCAGCTTTGGCATTAAGTATTGTGGGTATAGGACTAAATTTAAGCAGTTTCCATTTCCGTAAAAAATCCCGGGAATTAATAGATCAGGCAATATGGTATAAAAACAAAGAAATTTTATTTGGCTTACAACCATAACGATGTTTTTCTAATTTATTTAATCAAAATAAATTTGTTGGTACTACACTATATTTCATCCTTTACTATTTAATAATTTCTACCAATTATGAAAAAGAATATGTTGGTGTTGTTTTTTTTTCTTTTCATTTCCCGGCTTTCCATAGCCCAAAATGTTAGTAACTCATTTGTTGAGGTTAAAACAGAAGCAGGTATTGTACGTGGTAAAGATAGCAGTGGTGTTGCCGTGTTTAAAAATATACCTTACGCAGCTCCGCCAGTAGGTAAGTTAAAGTTTGCGGCACCGGAAAAACATCTCCCCTGGAACGAAGTGCGTGATGCCGTTAATTCCGGGCCAACATCACCAAATCCTCCATTGAAAGAAGGTATTATTGATGATAAACCAACACTTGGTAAAGGGTGGGTAAAAGGTGATGATTACCTTACCGCAAATGTTTGGACACCGGGTGTTAACAGTAAATTATTACCGGTAATGGTATATATCTACGGAGGTGCGTTTGTTTTAGGTGCAAGTGATGTGCCCTTATTTGATGGGACGAACTTTGCAAAAAAGGGAGTTGTAATGGTTTCTTTTAATTACCGTCTCGGTATCGAAGGATTTTTAAAAATAAATGGCGTACCCTCCAATATAGGAATACGGGATCAGATTGCTGCGCTGCAATGGGTAAAAAATAATATCAATGGTTTTGGTGGTGATCCCGAAAATGTAACCATTTTTGGTGAATCAGCTGGTGCTATAAGTGTTGGGGTGCTGTTTGCAAGTCCGGCCACAAAAGGATTATTTAAAAGAGCGATAATGGAAAGTGGTTCAGGGCAAGCGGTTTTGAGTGGAGAACAGGCTGACCGTGTTGCAAAACAGTATGCAAAAACTTTAAAAATAAAAAATAGCAGGGAAGATTACATGAAATTTACCCCCGAAGAATTGCTTGCCGCACAACCGAAGGTAAATGGCAAGATGGTTAAATTAGACACCAAAGATTTTCCTGATCCTTCCGGCGGGATAAGCCTTTATTTTCCGGTTATTGATGGAGAAATAGTAACAGCAATGCCAATAAACAATGTTCGCAATGGTTCAGGCGCAGCTTGTGATCTGATGATAGGTTACAATACGGATGAAATGAATTATTTTTTATTACCAACCGGTTTGCTCAAAAAAATTAAATATAATTTTATTTTAAAACTTGCTGTAAAAAAAATACATCCTGCCCCTACAGCCTTAATTGAAGTATACAAAAAAGAATATCCAAATAAAAATTTAGGAGAGCTTTTTTCTGCTATATTAACTTCTTACCAGGCACAGGTGCCTTCTATTAGATTTGCAAATGCACATGCCAAATCGGGTAGAACTTTTATGTATGAATTTGCATGGCCGTCTTCTGTTGCCAACGGAACTTACGGAGCCTATCACGGACTTGAATTACCCTTTGTTTTTAATAACTTAAATGTGGTTACCGGTCCAAGCGGTATGCTTGGTCCAGATGGAGCACCGCCGGAATTGGGTGATAAAATGCAAAATGCCTGGGTGCAATTTGCCACAACCGGTAATCCTGGTTGGGATGCGTATAATGTTGCGGAACGTAAAACTATGCTTATCAATAAAACCTGGCTCCTGCAAACCAATCCGCATGCTAAAATACTAACGTCATGGAACGGTGTAAGAGAGTAATTTGTATGCATTTTTAAATTTCCGATAAGTTACACTACTCTTTGCTTAATTTTTATTTAATGCGTATTATTGGGCGGTGTTGAGAGATTCCTTCAATTACACAATAAAATTCTGGACTCAATTAATTCTCTGTCCAAGCTATGGTTCGGATATTTGTAAATTTGAAAATAATCAGGATTATAAATTTATACTAAATCAAAATTAAAAATAGTATTAGCAAACAGGATTACCAATAAAAGGGAGGTATTAATGCCCATATCCGATCTAAAATATAATTACAACTAAAATAGAAAATAACTAATAGGCCTCTGCAATACTGGTGCATAGGATTTCAAAAATATGTCCTTATTTAATTTTATTCAAAATAATAGCCATATTTTTTAAGGCTATAAATCCAAAGCAAAGCTTTTTAAAAATATCCGGGTAAAAAACGGGTGTTCGGTGAATATAAATTAAGGCGCTCACTCATAAATTGTATTATTAATTTATCATTGCCATAGATTCCATAGCCATTTTTTGATTGTATTCAAAGGTTAGAGATTTATGGTTTACTATGTCTACAATAGTCCCGATTAAGCAAAGGCCGCCGGTAAAAAAATATAAAAGACCCATACCTATTTGACCTACAACAAAACGCTGTACGCCTGAAATTCCAACAAACCCAAGTAAACAGCATAGTAGCATAAGTTCTGATTTTCTACGCTTGGTGTTATACATCATAATAAACAGCTGTAATTTATCCTCTGCTAAGTTTGCAGTAAAGGCCTGCAGGTAAACAAGTTCGTCAGTTTCTACAGAGGGTATCATTTTTATTAAAAGGTTGTTGGCCATGGTTGATTTTATTTGATTTAAAAGTTAATTGTTTTATTCTGTTGCAAATTATAAAAACTGCAAAAATACCCATTGGATGGTAGTGAAAAGATGCTGAAAATTGAAGGTGCAATGCAGCTGTAATTGCATGTGCAATACCACAACCCGGGCAATGTAAAATACCTATACGGCTAAATAAACATAAACTTTTTGCAGTGGAGGTAAGTGGCATAAAAAAAAGGATACTTACAGCCGCTACCCAAAAGACCAATTCAAAATATTGTTGCCTAATTTGTTTAAACTTGCCTGATTTATAAAAAATGGAATTCATTAATTAAATTAAAATAGGTATAAAAAAAGGACATATTAAAGTTTTCAAATAATAATAAAGCAATTTTTTTAATAGAACGAAAATTCAAGCTACGTAAATTTTTTATTTCATGGAATAAATAATAAATGTGTATAAATTTTTATAAGCTTGTTTTTTAATAGTTATTACTATTGATTTAGATCGAATGCATTGGTTATAGTGGCTTTTGATTAAAATTATTATGTGTAAAAAATATTTTCTTGTTAAATGAAATATTTTTATAATAAAAATACATAGTTTAAGTATTGACATACTTACTTTTTTTTTTTAGCATTGCATATTCAATGTTATTTATTTAAGACATTCCTGTTGTTTAGGGTAATTCGAAATTTTGGCAATACAATTTAAAAAAAGCTTAAAGTAATGGCTATGGATGCACTGTAGACCATTTGTTATTTTATGTTTTAAATAATAATATAAATAATTGGTTTAGGTGCTCTCTTACATTATATTCATAATATTTGGTAATTGAAATGCTGGTTATTTTTTAGCTGTCAAAACAACAATTGACAACTGGCAAGCTTTATTTAAAATTTATCAATCTAAGTGGCTTTGCTTATCGCTATCAATCTGCTACCAATTTTCAAAAACGATGAAGTAGTAGTAGCACATTTACTTACCGGTATAGATGAAGGCAAAAAAAAGTTTATGGTACTTACACAGAGATGGAAAAGCAAAATTTTTTAGCCTAAGCTCTTTACCGTTAGGTAGATGTAAATATGCAATAATGGAATAGGCAGATAATTATAAAAACTATTTAAAAGCCAAGTTTACTTATTTTATTATAACCATTAACTGCAGTAATGTACTTGCAAGTATCCACCAAATTGTACCGGTAATATTGCATAAGTCGTCTTATTTGGTTCTGTCTCATGGGAAGGATTACCTAAAATACGCAGCTCCATTTTTTAAAAAAGAAGCCAATGGGCAACATTGAAACCGCAAAACTCACCGGCTTTTAAGGCAAAGGTTACGGCAAGTAATTGAGTGCGTGAATAAAATTTCTTCTGGGTTTCATTAACCTTTAATGGTATAACAGCATAGGAATCAAGCCACCAACCCAAAAAAAATAAATATTAATTTAAAATTTACTTTTGCGAATTCTTTAAGTCATATTAAAAATTAAATAAAAAGAGTTATAAAAGACGTAAAAATATATAAACCTGCAAATAAAATTGGATTGTTTTACAGGTATTTAACCTAAATTTTTAACAATTTTTTTTCATTTTAAAGCATAATCATAAAACACTAACTTGCTAACTATTATTACAAAACCAGTAAAAACTTTCTCTCTATAAAAAACCTACTTTTAGTACTCTTGTTGGGATATTTAACGTTATCAGCCAACAGTACCAGTGCACAAACATTTTCGGATTCCTTAAAAAATGCCCTTGTTATTGCGGATGATTCAATACCCGGAAACAACGGAAAAGATGCGCGGGATATCGTTGGAAAAATTCTTCAATCAAAAAAAATAACTTCAGGTGATAGTTTAAGCAGCAAATCAAAAAAGGTATATTCTTCCGTTTTTCCGGTTGCCGGTTACACGTTGCAAACAGGCTTCGCAGTTTTAATGAGTGGCAGCTTTGCTTTTTATACCGATACGGTACAAAAAAAATTATCTACTGTAGTAACAAGTATAACTTATACCCAATTTAATCAGGTTTTATTTCCTTTGGCTGCTACCATATGGTCAAAAAATAATAAATACATGCTTGCTATTGATTATCGATATTTAAAATATCCCTCTACCACTTACGGTATTGGTGCCCGTACAACCGACAATGATGCCTATACACTAAACTTCAATTGCGTAAAATTTCATCAATCATTAATAAGAAAAGTTACAGACAACCTGTATGCCGGGCTTGGTTTTTTTTATGATCATTTTTGGAACATCAAAGAAGTAAATCCTCCTGCTGGTGTGCATACCTCTTATGAACGATATGGTAATCAAAAAGCTGCCACTGCCGCAGCTATAGCAATAAAGGTGTTGTATGATAACAGAGCAAATCCAATTAATGCTACAAATGGATATTATGCCAGTATTGTGTACAGACCAAACTATGCCTTTTTAGGCAGCGATAACGATTCTAAATCCTTACAAATTGATGTAAGAAAATACTTTAAAATAGGCGGTAATCCGCGGCACATACTGGCACTGTGGAGTTTTGACTGGCTAACCCTGGGTAAAGGTAAACAGCCCTATTTTTTGCTGCCAAGCACGGGTTGGGATGACCAGTATAATACCGGTAGGGGTTATGTTCAAAGCAGGTTCAGAGCAAAAAACCTTATTTATACCGAAGCAGAATATAGATTTGGCATTACCAATAATGGATTATTGGGTGCAGTTATATTTGTAAATTCTCAATCTTATTCCAGATCCCTTGGTAGCCAGCAACTGTCTGTAATTGCCCCGGGTTTTGGCGGCGGGTTAAGAATTAAATTAAACAAGCATTCCAACACAAATCTTGCCATTGATTATGGTTTTGGTAAACAGGGATCAAAAGGATTGTTCCTCAATTTAGGGGAGGTATTTTGATTTTTTTTCCATAATAAATATTTATCCTTTTTCTATACTGATGTAGTAACATATTATATAGGCTTGATACATAAGCTTCTGTAAAATATCATTTCTTTTCTTAAAAAATTTAGATAGCCGATACCAGTTAATTTTACGTTATTAAGAAGATATTTTCTTAATAAAATGTATATTTACATACCTACTTTTCCCACTCGACTGTTGTTTGTTAATTTAACTTTATTCCAAACCTACCCTTTTTTAATATTTTATGACAGCCACAAAACCCCATCATATAATTGCGATCGGCGCTTCTGCCGGAGGCTTGGATGAAATCAATTCTTTTTTTGATCATACTCCTTTAGATGGAGTGAGCTATGTAATTGTACAGCACCTATCCAGCGATTTTAAAAGCCGGATGGTAGAATTACTTTCTAAACATAGTAAGCTTAGGGTTAAGGAAGCACAGAACAATATGACTGTACAAAGCAATGAAGTTTATCTTATCCCCAATGATAAATATATGACCATTGAGGAAAGTAAACTCCGTTTAACAGATAAAACACAAGTAAAAGGTCCACACCTAACCATCAATAAGTTTTTTAATTCGCTGGCAAAAGATTGCGGACCAAAAGCAATAGGCGTTGTTTTATCCGGTTTGGGGTCTGACGGTACAGAAGGTATTGTTGCTATTAAAAATGCAGGAGGAATGGTAATTGCCCGGGATCCCGAAACATCTGAATTTGCCAGTATGCCTGCACATGCCATTGCTACTGGAATGGTCGATTTTGTACTTGAACCAGCCTTAATGCCAAATATTATTGATGATTATGTAACCCACGAGCAAGAATTAATTTCAGAGAATAAAGATGATGACAAAGCGATAGGTCAGATTATTGAAATTATTAAAGACCAGTCACCTCATGATTTTACTGATTATAAAAGAGCCACTATCATCAGACGTATTAAAAGAAGGGCGGCGACCAATAATTTTGCAAAACTGGATGATTTTATTACATTCCTTAAAATTAATCCAAAAGAAGTAGAAGGCCTTGCACAGGACTTTCTAATAAGTGTAACTTCTTTTTTTAGAGATAAGGAAGCTTTTGAATACCTGCAAAATACGGTAGTCCCGGAAATTTTTGCGAAACTTAACCCATCCGATGAAATAAAAATTTGGGTATGTGGCTGTGCAACAGGTGAAGAAGCCTATTCAATTGCTATGCTGATTGCTGAATGGTTAACCGGTAAATTTAAAGATACCATTGTTAAAATATTTGCCACCGATATCGATACCGTTGCCCTGGTACATGCCGGTAAGGGAATCTATAATCATTCTATTGAAAAAGATATTTCTCCTGATAGACTAAAAAGATTTTTTACTAAATCGGACGAAAATTACAAGGTTAAAACAGAAATACGTAAAATGCTGATATTTGCCCAGCACGACCTGGTTAAACATCCTCCTTATTGCAATATGAATTTTATAAGTTGCAGAAACTTGTTGATCTATATGACCCCTGCGCTGCAAAAACGTATTTTTCTGATGCTGCTTTTTGGACTTAAAACGGAGGGCTTCTTATTTTTGGGATCCAGCGAAAACCCCATGCCTATTATTGAACACCTGGAGGTGATGAATAAAAAATGGAAAATTTATAAAAATATAGAAACCAAGAGGGCAATCAATTTTGAAGGCTTTGCTTTACCGCAAATGATCGATATAAAATACAACCGGTCGCTTGCAACCCGCGATATTGTTTCTCCAAAACACAACGGTATTATTGGCGAATCTGTTTATTCTACCTTGTTAAATGATATGGGATACCTTGCTGTTTGTGTTGATGAAAATAACCATGTTATAAAAACTTATGGAGATACCACCCGTTTTCTATTGCAGAAAAATTTTAATTTAAATTTATCAGAGTTATTGCCACGCGCATTGGCAGTGGCCTTTAATACAATATCTACCACAGTAAAACAAACTAACGAAAAGATTACAGCCAATGCCATTACATTTAAACATGGTACCGAAAATATAAAAGTTAACCTCACTATTAGTCCTTTGGTGACAAAAACGCTGACTCAAAAATTATTTATGGTTACTTTTTTTGAGGATAAATTAATGAGCGAAGCAGATAAACGTGCAACACTATTTGATGAAAAAATTTATGTAGATAAATATACATTGATGATTGAAGAGGAGCTGATAGACCTTAAAGAAAAGTTGCATTCAACTTATGAGCAGTTAGATGCCTCTAACGATAATATGCAGGCCTATAACGAAGAGCTGCTCTCTGCAAATGAAGAAATGCAAAGTGCCAACGAAGAGATGCAATCTGTAAATGAAGAGTTACATACCATTAATGCAGATTATCAATTAAAAAATAAGGAGCTGCAGGAAGTTAATGATGACCTTAATAACTATTTCCGCAGCAGTATTCAGGGGCAATTATTTGTTAATAATGATTTGTTACTAATGAAATATTCTCCGGGTACCGTTAAGTTAATTAATCTTTTACCCAATGATATTGGAAGGCCTTTGAGTAATATATCTACCAATATAAAATTAGAAACCCTTACAGAAGATATTAAAAAAGTACTGGCTGATGGTGTTACTATTACCAAAGAAATTGAGACCAATAACGGCATGTGCTATCAGGCTACAACCATGCCTTATATTCAGAAATTATCAAATAAAAAAAATGGTGCCATTATTACTTTTAACGATGTAACGGAATTAAAAAAAACACAGGAAGAGCTAGCAAAGAAAAATAAAAGTTTGCTTCGTATTAACGATGACCTTAACAATTTTGTATTAACCGCCAGCCACGATCTGTTGGCACCACTTGGAAATATTGAATTAAGTATTGAGGTTATGAATGAAATTAAAGTGGCCGATCCTGCCTTAAACAAATCATTGAATGTAATTAATTCTTCTGTAAAAAAATTCCGCTCTCTTATTCAAAATATATCACTTATTGCCAAAATGGAAAGTGAAATGATGACCATGGAAATGGTAGATATAGAGGAAGTATTAAATGACATAGAATGGAGTCTGAACGTAAAAATGCAAACATCCGGTGCCGTTATCAATAGGGAGATAGAAACCAATAAAATTTATTTTTCAAAAAAGAATTTAAGAAGTATTCTATATAATGTTATATCCAACAGTCTTAAATTTAAGACCGAAATGAGTCCGGTTATAACAATTAGCACTTTGGAAAATGAAGATATGTTTACGATTTTAATAAAAGATAATGGGATTGGAATATCAATAGAAAATCAGGATAAAATTTTTGATATTTATGGAAGATTAAACCATTATGTAGAAGGTCAGGGTATTGGTTTATACCTTGCAAAAAAAATAATAGTTGCAGCCGGAGGTAATATAATTGTTGAGAGTAAAGTAGGGGAAGGCTGTACTATTATTATTCAATTAAAAACCAATGGTAACAAGCTCATCGGAAAATAATTATGGTTTTATAATGTTGAATTTACTATCAATTGGAAAGTAAAAAGCTTCGTTTTGGTAATCCAATTTTTGTTTAGTTGCCCAATAAGTTCAAAATAGACCGCACTTAACCATTAAAATTGTAGTCAATTTAAAAAGGCTTATCCTGCAGACAAAATATTTAAATTCTGTTTAATAAATGGTATTTGTATTGTACAGCCAAGTTAAATGAACCTCCTTAATATTATAGGATTCTTATTAATTATAATACATTATTATTAACTATACCCCCGTAAACGTATTGCATTAAATATTGGTCTTTTATGTTATACAGGATAATTTTGGCTTTTTTATTTGGTAGAAAGTTATCAACTTAATACATCATCTCTGTCATAAATTTAAAAAGTTAGGTATGTTGTAAAAACATGCTAAGCCTTAATCTCCTTATTTTATGTTCTCTTTTAACGGAAGTATTGGCGCTGGCAATTTACCAACAAATTAAATCGGTATTGCCATAAGCAGCCACATTGGGTTCTGTTCCCTCAAAGGTAGATTGAATAAAAAAATGCAAAATTTATTTTATTGAAATCAATGTAAGGCTTTGCATTTATGTTGTCAGCATAATAAGAGCTGTGAAGGGTGCAAAGAATAATGTGTTGCATGGGAAAGTGTATTAAAGTCATTCAACAGCATCTAATATTATAAGGAATTTGCCAACCTGCCAACTAACCCAATTCTTTTTTAAATTTCAGGCATAAAAAAAGAGCTTTAGTGTATACCAAAACTCTCTTTATCTTTCATTTTGTATCCTGTTAAAAACTACATCGATACAAGGAACATGATCTCTGTTTTTATATTAAAACTTTACATTGTTACTAGAAAGATTTACTGAAGTATGAACAAAATCATGCCAAACCAATTCATAGCAAAACCTACTATTAATTAAGCAGATACAAATATATTTTTAGTTTAGAAATGTGTAAAAATATACTCACCCGGGCACATATTGTACCATATAAATATTTTTTATCATACCTTAGTTTTAACTAAAGTTTGTTATACAGAAATAATATAATTTTCGATATATTTTTTGTTTTATGCAGAAAAGGTTGAAATGTAAATTGCCTGACAGACTTTACTTTTATTTTCAAAACACTTTATTTATTTCCTGGTGATATACTTTTTTAGTACCCTATCAAAACGCCATTAAATTAATGTTTTGGATTAGGTAGATAATTCGCAAAAGCAGTATAGCTTGAGCTGTATAACTTTTAGATAATATAAAAGTGTACTTCAAGCATTTTAATTCGCAGACTTATTTGTGCTCAGATTTTATATTTTATCAATGCAAATTATACATTTTCAATAAATAATGCCCTTCGCAGTATGCCTTTTAAAACACCAGTAATTGCATAAGCCGCCTCATTGGATTCGGTCCGCCTTGGGGCGGATTCAATAAAAAAAGCGCAGCTTATTTTTTTGAAAGAAGTCAATGGGCGGCTTTGCAATTACTCAGCCCGCCGGCTGTGGAGGCGAAGGGTATGCAGCCAAAAACTGGTGCTGAATTCAAAAAATACGACTTACAAATTATAAGGCTTAAGAAATAGCCGCGTTTTATAATGTTAACCAAGGTTACTTAATGACAGGTATGTTTTTTAAAGCGCTACATTTAAAATGGTAATAACAGCTTAAAATAACAGGTTTGCGAATGATCTACCTAATCCTGTTAATGTTTTTTAAACCCAATACTTATTTCCATGCAACCTAACGCTTCACTCCTTTAATACAGCCTTGAATTATATTTAGTTTAACCGGTAAAATAAATAAAAGGTATTTGTTTTGCTGTAAGATTTATGGCAGTGGACAAGATAATTTTAAAAAAGTATTCAAATGTGACATATAAAAAAACTGTTATATCTTTAATCGTAATTAATTTATGCTTCATAAACAAAATTTTACATGGGCAAAAGGAATATGGTATTGGTAAAAATCAGCAGTTTTTTTAAGACCTTAGGTCCAGGATTAATTACAGGTGCCAGCGATGACGATCCCTCCGGTATTGCAACTTATTCCCAGGCGGGGGCAAAGTTTGGGCTAGCTACTTTATGGACCGCTCTAATAACATTTCCTTTAATGGCGTCCATTCAGGAAATGTGTGCAAGAATTGGTATTGTAACTTCTGTCGGACTTACAAGTACCTTAAAAGATCATTATTCTAAAACCCTTTTGTATGCCATGCTGGTTTTTAGTGTGCCGGCAATTACATTAAATATTGGTGCTGATATTGCGGGTATGGGGGCAGTTGCTAACCTGCTTTTTCCAACAATTTCACCCCTTATTTTCAGTACGGTATTTACGCTAATTTTAGTGGTCCTAATTGTATATTTACCTTATCATAAAATTGTAGCGGTGCTAAAATATTTATGTCTTTCTTTATTTTTGTATATCGCTGTTCCATTTTTTACACACCCTAATTGGTGGCTGGTAATGCGCCATACTTTTATACCAACCATACAATTCAGCAAAGAATATATTGAAATATTGGTTGCTATTTTGGGGACGACCATTTCTCCCTATTTATTTTTTTGGCAGGTTACTATGGAGGCAAAAGATGTAAGTTCCAGCAGGCAGTTAATATTGGCAAGAACTAAAATCCTTAAAAATACAGAAGACGCTGGTGTAGCAAAAGAAAAGGAAAAAAACTTTTTAATATTACTGATAAAAAAAATGCGGCTGGATGTAAATTTTGGCATGTTACTATCCAACCTGGTCATGTTTTTTATTTTATTGGCTACCGGTACTGCACTTTTCTCAAATGGTATAACACAAATCGACACCGTAGAACAGGCCGCGAAAGCTCTTGAACCCGTTGCTGGTAAAGCATCTTCACTTATTTTTACAATCGGTGTTATAGGTACCGGTTTTTTAGCCATACCCGTTTTGTGCGGATCCCTATCTTATATTATTTCTGAAACTTTTGGTTGGAAGGGTGATCTTGATAAAAAATTTACGCAGGCAAAACCATTTTATATTGTCATTATCTTATCCCTTATTTTAGGATTATTAATTAATTATATTGGAATTAGTCCTATAAAGGCATTATTGTATACGGCCATTTTGTATGGATTAACATCCCCCATTTTAATTGCAATCGTGCTGCACATTGCAAATAATAAAAAAATAATGAAAGAAAATACCAATAGTAAACTGTCTAATTTTCTTGGCTTTGTAACTTTAATTGTTATGACCTCTGCAGCGGTTGCACTTATATGGCTGCAATTTTAGGAAATGAGATTTCAATATTATTTGATTAAGTTTTAAGTAATTTTCGTCAACTATTTCATAATTGTCCTGCAAGAATAATTGCTGTAATCACGCGCAGTAATAAGAGTTTATTATTTATCAAATAAATAATGCCGTTTCGACGGCAACCAATATTTTTTCTCTTATATTAATTGAATTAATAGAAAATTTCCTTTTATTATTAAAAATTTTTATCAATAGTTTTAACAATAGATATTACAAACCAAAGGCTGTAAAATAAAATTAAAATACAGATTTTTCCATCGGTAGGTTCATAATTAATTATTTATGATTGAACAAAAATTTTTAGCGTTTGGCTATCTTATCTAATAGTAAATACCTCCCACTATATTGGTCCTCCACCAACTTTGTTTGTACATCAATATGCATTACAGGTATACTTGTTTTTGTTATCGGTTTCCAGTTCGGTAGCCCTGCACCATTGGGATTACCCGTCTTGATAAAATTGGCAAAGTAGGTTTGCATCAAGGAAGAAATTTGATAGTCTGCCGCATCCCAGTCATAGGTTTTATTAGTGGCTAAATTGCCCATTGCATATTCAATTTCGGCAGAGTGAACGGCGCCTCCTTTACGCATACCGCCATCTGTGGCTGGTCTTGGGCGTTTAAACAAATACCTGTACACCGGTTTACCGCCTGTCTTAAATTGCAGGTCTATCCATTTCCAGGTGCTGTAACTAATAAATCTATCCCCCGCCAAATCTGTTGCTGCTTGTTGCACTTCATCATCCGTAGCTGCCGAATAGTTTTTTAAAATTTCTTTACCATCAGCTCCATATAATTTTTGAACCGCCGTTACAAAATTTTCCATTGTAGGTTTATTGTCTCCCAAAATACCGTGGTAATCATTTTCCTGCGCATTCCACCCGGCCAAAAGGGGTATATGTGCTTGCTTACCGGCTTCAAAAATGGCATAAGGGCTTTCAGGGAAAAAATAGCCATCAATAGTTATCGAAAATTTATACGCATTAAAAGTCTTGGTAGCCTTTAAAATAGAATCTCCGGATAATGACCTTAATTCTGCTAAGGAATGTGCACCCAAACTATTTGCAAAACTTGCTCCAACCTGCTCGCCCTTACTCAAAGAAACGGCAGATAAAGCACCTAAAACAGAACCACTTTCACCAATTGCGCCTGCAATTAAATTTTTAGACAAAGGAGAAGCCATCTGTGCGCAAACCGCCACAGAACCGGCAGATTCACCTGCAATAGTTAATCTTTTTGGATCACCGCCAAATGCTTTAATATTTTTTTGTACCCATTTTAGTGCGGCAGTCTGGTCTAATAAACCGTAGTTGCCACTGGCATTATGCGCATTCTCTTTCGTAAGCTCCGGGTGAGCCATAAATCCAAATACACCTAACCTGTAATTGACAGTTACCGTAATAATTCCTTTGGTAGCCATACTTTCGCCATCGTATCTTTTTTCTGATGCATCACCTGCAATAAAACCGCCGCCATAAAAATATACCAACACCGGCAGCGATTTTTTTTCTCCTGCCGGTACCCAAACATTTAAATAAAGACAATCTTCACTAACGCCTTTTGAACGAAATATCATATCGCTATAAATTTTATTTTGCATCGGTGAAAAACCAAATTCTTTTGCGGAGCGAATACCTTTCCAATCCTTTGCAGGCTGTGGTTCTTTCCACCTTAAGTTACCTACAGGAGCTGCGGCAAATGGAATACCTTTATAAGCAAGTACACCCGTTTTTTCTACTACACCTTCCAGCATGCCATTGCTTGTTTTTACAAGGGCAACAGCAGGCTTTTCAGCAAGGTTTTGAGCATCGGAAATTTTTATAAGGAATAGCAGTCCAACGGCGAAAAGCAATGTTTTTTTCATATCAAATATTTGAATTTATATTTTGCGAGCAAAAGTTAAGCAATAATATTCCAGCTAAATTAAAATAATATACTTTTAGCAAGATTCGGGTTGTTCCGGTGCCGGTAACTAAATATTTTTGTAAAATAAATATAAAAGATGTCTCAGGAACAAATTAATTACAATCGCATTGCTGAGGCAATTGAATACATCCAATTAAATTTTAAACAGCAACCAAGTCTGGAGCAGCTTGCAGCGCAAATGCAATTAAGTCCCTTTTATTTTCAAAAACTTTTTACAGATTGGGCAGGCGTGAGTCCAAAAAAATTTTTGCAATATATCAGTGTAGGACATGCTAAAAATATGTTGAAAGAAAAGCAGGCTTCACTTTTTGATGCGGCTTATGAAACCGGACTTTCAGGCACAGGTAGGCTGCACGATCTGTTTATAAATATTGAAGGGATGACACCCGGAGAATTTAAAAATGGTGGTGAAGGGTTGCACATAAATTATAGTTATGCCCTAACTCCATTTGGTACCATTTTAATTGCATCTACTAAAAAAGGGATCTGTTACCTGGCCTTTTCAACAACAGAATTTAATGATTTGGAAGTCTTAAAGCAGCATTACCCCAATGCAGTTTTTAATGGTGCGACGGATAGTATTCAACAAAATGCGTTGCAATTTTTTACACAGGATTGGACTGGATTAAAGGTTGTTAAACTGCACCTGACAGCAAGTGCCTTTCAATTAAAAGTTTGGGAATCCTTATTAAAAATTCCCTTCGGTCAATTAAGTAGTTATGGAAATATTGCCGTAAATATAAATAGTCCAAACGCTTCAAGAGCAGTGGGTACCGCTATTGGCAGTAATCCCATTGCCTTTTTAATCCCTTGCCATAGGGTAATTCAGGCCAGTGGGGTATTTGGTGGTTACAGGTGGGGCAGTAGTAGAAAATCTGCCATAATAGGGTGGGAGGCTGCAAAAATGGAAGAAGCTATCGCCGAAAACCGGTATTAATCAATAACATTGGTTAATATAATTTTAATAAATCGATTGTCTAAAATGTCTGAAATCCTAATATTTTTTGTTGGGTTATGACTTGTTTTAAATTTTTTTATTCCTAGCAAAATAAATAAATATCCTTTCATAAGGCGTTTAACCATTATCAGAAAAGTAGCGGTAAAATTCCGGTTTTTCTTTCTCTTTTCCTCAACAGTTATATTATTTTTCAATGTGTCAATTTAAATTGCATTTTGTATAAAATATTGTAATTTTTAAAAAAAATACTAACCTTAAAAGTTTATTATATTGGGATTAGTATATAAATAAAAGAGAATGGAATTATTTAAATTGGATACCAGCATCAATCTATTGCCAAATGATGGGATAGTACATTATTTCGGGCAAGTACTTACACCATTGCAGGCAAAAAAATATTACCAGCAATTGATGGATACCGCTTCCTGGAAAAATGATGAAGTGGTTATTTTCGGAAAACATATTACTACTAAAAGAATGGTGGCCTGGTATGGAGATTCTAATTTTAGTTATACTTATTCCAACACCACTAAACAAGCTTCTGTCTGGAGCAAAGAATTGCTTGAATTAAAAACTTTGGCAGAAGATATATGCCAAACAAGTTTTAACAGTTGCCTTTTAAATTTATACCACGATGGTACTGAGGGGATGGGCTGGCACAGCGATAATGAAAAATCTTTGCAAAATGAACGTCCCATTGCCTCGCTTAGTTTGGGTGCCGAAAGAAAGTTTTTATTGAAACACAAGCAAACCAAAGCATCCGTTTCAGTAATATTACAATCCGGTAGTCTGCTCGCAATGCGTGGAGCAACGCAAACCAACTGGGTACATAGTTTGCCTAAGAGCACCAGGGTTAGTACTCCTCGAATTAACCTTACTTTCCGAAGCATGGTTTTATAATTTTATGAAATAATTATTTATACCGGTTGGTATATTATTTAATAGTTCAATAAACTAATTGCACCCTCAGCCAAGGCCTGAATGGCAAAAAATTTAAGTACATATTCTGTTTTCAACCCTAACTTTGTGATGGAAAATAATCAATTTTTATGAATGATTTTATCGCTGCACGTTCTCAGATGGCGTTGTCCCTCGGCTTCCATATAATTTTTTCCTGTATTGGCATGGTGATGCCTTTTTTTATGGCTGTTGCTCATTTTTATTATCTAAAAACAAACCAGCAAGTTTACAAAAATGTGGCAAAAGCCTGGAGTAAAGGAGTAGCTATCTTTTTTGCAACAGGTGCTGTTTCCGGTACCGTACTTTCTTTTGAACTGGGTTTGTTATGGCCAACTTTTATGCTTCATGCAGGCCCCATATTCGGATTGCCTTTTTCATTAGAAGGAACAGCGTTTTTTATTGAAGCCATTGCCCTTGGTTTTTATTTATATGGTTGGGACAGGTTTAATAAGTGGTTTCACTGGTTTACCGGTGTAGTAGTGGGTATAAGCGGATTGATATCCGGTATATTGGTGGTTGCTGCCAATGCATGGATGAACAGTCCGGCCGGTTTCGATTTTGTTGATGGAAAATATTTAAATATTGACCCTGTAAAAGCGATGTTTAATACTGCCTGGTTTTCGGAGGCATTGCATATGTCGATTGCCGCTTTTAGTGCTACAGGCTTTGCTGTGGCCGGTATTCATGCATTGATGCTTTTAAAAAATAAAAATGTTTTATTTCACCGCAAGGCTTTTAAGATAGCCGCTGTTTTTGGTGCTGTTGCGGCTATACTTCAACCTTTTAGTGGCGATATATCAGCTAAATATGTGGCTAAAAATCAGCCGGAAAAGTTGGCGGCTATGGAAGCTCATTTTCATACCGAAAAAAATGCAAATTTAATCATTGGGGGAATACCGGATGTTAAGAAACAAGTGGTAAATTATGCTATTAAAATTCCGGGAGGTCTGAGTTTTTTAGCCACTGGAAATTTTAATACAGCAGTTAAGGGGCTGGATAGTTTTGAGGAAAGTAATCGTCCGCCGGTAACAATACCACATTATTGTTTTCAAATAATGGTGGCACTGGGAATGGTAATGATGGCCATTTCAATACTTTATTTTATTGCAATTTTGCGCAAAAAAAACTGGCGAAACAGCAGGTGGCTTCTTCAGCTATTTGTATTAGCTACCCCGCTCGGTTTTATTGCTGTTGAAGCTGGATGGATAGTAACAGAGGTTGGCAGACAGCCATGGATAATTTATGGTATTCTCAAAACAAAGGATGCTGTAACCCCGATGCCGGGAATAATTTATTCCTTTTATCTTTTTAGTGCAGTCTATTTTTCACTTGCCATAATTGTAGCTTTTATGTTGTACCGGCAAATAAAAATGGTACCCCTTTTATATGATTTACCTGCTGATAAACAAATTAAAATGATCTAATATGCTGTATGTGGTGATGGCATTTTTATGGGTGTCAATATTGTTGTATTTATTAATGGGGGGGGCCGACTTTGGTGCCGGCGTTATTGAATTGTTTACTACAAAAAAAAATAAGCCACGTACCCGTCTTACCATGTACCGTGCTATTGGTCCTATTTGGGAGGCCAATCATATGTGGCTCATTATTGCCATCGTAATATTATTTGTTGGCTTTCCTGCTATTTATACCACTATGTCGGTTAACCTTCATATTCCATTAGTGTTTATGTTACTGGGGATTATTGCCAGGGGCACTGCTTTTAGTTTTAGAAATTATGATGCGGTAACTGACGGACTGCAAATTATTTACAATCGAATTTTTATGCTGGCCAGTTGCATTACGCCTTTATTTTTGGGCATCATTGCAGGCAGTGCCGTCTCTGGTAAAATTGACCCTGCAGCTACTACTTTTTTGGATGCTTATATTTTTAGCTGGCTAAATTATTTTTCGGTAGCGGTTGGTTTATTTACAGTAAGTATCTGCGGTTTTTTAGCAGCCATCTATTTAATTGGCGAAACCGATAATGAAGAAGATAGCAGGCGTTTTATTGCCAAAGCAAAATCTACCAATATTATGGCTGCCATAGCAGGCAGCTTTGTTTTTATCGCAGCAAAAATAGATGATGTGCCTTTGTTGCAATGGTTGTTTGGAAATGCTATTGGTGTTATGGCTATTGGTTTGGCAATAATATCCCTTGGATTTATATGGTATTTTATTAAGGCCGGTAAAAAATATATTATCAGGGTACTGGCAGGTTTTCAGGTTACGATGATTTTGTTGGCCATTACCTATCAGCATTATCCAAATATTATTTTATTAAAGGGCGGACGGTATTTATCTTTATTGGATGGCGCAGCACCTCAAAAAACGATTTATGCATTGGGCATGACTTTATTAGTAGGAAGTCTCTTTATTTTACCTGCACTCTTTTATTTGGTGTACGATTTTCAGCAAAATAAAATTTTGGTTAAGCCAAAAAAAATTATTGAAGGGTAAAATGCAACAGCTTTATTTATGGTAGTTTATCCTTTTTTTACGGATCAATTCTTAACTAAGGGTAATTTGCGGAGATTGTATTTTTCTTTGTCAGCTATAAATTTTATAGAAATAGATGATGCCTATTACGCTCGCTGCTATTTTATTAAACCTACCTCTTTTAATTCTTTAAGGCAAGCATTGCACTATCTGATAGAAATGAAATAAATTTGAAGGATTCCATAAATATTACCGATGCTATTAATTTATTTGGCATTAAATATTTATAAAATCCCGGCTTTGTAATTTAACTGATCAATATGAACAATAATCAAACTGCTGTCCGGGCTGTAAATGTCACCAGGTACGTTACTCCGTTAAGGGAGGGCGGCTCTTTGCCGGCCATTGTGGAGGCTGATGATTGCTTTTTATATGTACTAAAATTCAGGGGTGCCGGGCAGGGCGTTAAAGCACTGATTGCAGAGTTTATCGGCGGCGAAATTGCAAGGGCACTTGGATTAAAGGTGCCTGAAATAGTATTGGCAACCATTGATGAAGCTTTTGGTCGTACAGAACCTGATGAGGAAATACAAGACCTTTTAAAGGCAAGTGTAGGACTTAATTTGGCGCTTCATTATTTATCGGGTTCAATAACATTTGATCCCGCTGTTACAACTATTGATCCAATACTTGCATCAAAAATTGTATGGCTCGATTGCCTGATAACCAATATGGACCGCACTGTACGCAATACCAATATGTTGTGGTGGCATAAAGAATTGTGGTTGATAGACCATGGCGCAAGTTTATATTTTCACCACAATTTTCAACAGGCAGACATGCAGGCAGTTCGTCCTTTTACTTTGATAAAAGACCATGTTTTACTGCCGCAAGCTACCGAACTGGATGCCATTGATAAGGAATGTAAAGCCATTTTAACCAACGAACGCATCAGGCAAATTGTACATTTAATTCCGGAAGAATGGTTGCAGCCAGATACATCATTTATAAGCATCGAAGCACACCGGCAAGTATATATTGAATTTTTAGAAACCCGCTTATCTCATTCCATCATTTTTGTAAAAGAAGCGCAGCATGCAGCAACAACACTTATATGAGTACGCCGTTATTCGCATTATGCCAAGGGTAGAGCGGGAAGAATTTTTAAATGCCGGTGTTATTCTTTATTGCGCCAAACAACATTTTCTGCAAGCCAGGTTTGAAGTAAACCAAGACAGGTTAAAAAGCTTTTGTTCCGGAATTGATTGTGAAGAAATTCAACGAAATTTATCAGCCCTGCAACGCATTTGTAATCGGGATAAGACTGGAGGGCCTATCGCCTGCTTAGATGATGCCGGTAGGTTTAGATGGCTTACTGCAACCCGGAGTACGGTTATTCAAAGTTCTAAAGTTCATCCGGGGTTTTGCGAAGACCCATTGCAAACACTGAATCGATTGTATGAAAGTTTGGTGGTTTAATGTTTATCGTTTCTAAACTTTTAGGGGAAATTTAAAAAAACAGGTTTAATTTTTCATTTAATAAACTGGAAAAAACCTTTGTTGCATTCAATTTCCCCCTTCAATATACATCCTTACTTTTTTTATAGCTGAATAACTAATAAATTCGCCAAACAATTATATAATTTGATCACAATACTAGATAAACAACAGTTACACCTTACCATTTTGCGGCTGGCAAACCAATTGATGGAAAATCACCGGCATTTAAACGAACTGGTTTTTATTGGCTTGCAGCCCAGGGGCGTGCAGGTAAGTAAAATGGTGGTGGATAATATTAAAAAATTATATCCTAACGAGCAGGTAGCTTACGGAATACTTGACATTACTTTTTATCGCGATGATGTGCGGACAGAATTACATGTTGCCAACAAAACAGAGATTCCTTTTTCAATTGAAGGTAAAAAGGTCATATTAATAGACGATGTATTGTACACCGGTAGAACCATCCGCGCCGCATTGGATGCCTTGCAGGATTTTGGCCGTCCGCAAAAAGTTGAATTGTGTGTACTGGTAGATAGAAGATTCAGCAGGGAACTTCCCATTCAGCCGGATTATTTTGGTAAGGCAATTGATACCCTGGTTACGCAAAAAGTAAAAGTAGAGTGGGACAAACAAGCAGTAATATTATATTAATATCCGTTTACAAATCCGTTCCGATCATTTTAATTGTTCTTATATAATTAAATGATTGGCATTATAATACCTAAGCTCTTACTGGTTTTACGGTTGGTGATGCCTAAAGAAATCACTTGATGATTAAGGTCAATTTTTATGGTTCAATAATTTTTTTTTATTGCGGGCGTACAATTCAAACAAATCTATTAGCTTTGACGCTTAATGCAACTATCTACCAAACATTTATTGGGCATTAAGGATCTTACAAAAGAAGATATTTCCCTTATTCTATCTACTGCCGCTCAATTTAAAGAAGTCTTACAAAGGCCAGTCAAAAAAGTACCTTCCCTGCGTGATATTACCATAGTTAATCTTTTTTACGAGAGCAGTACCCGCACAAGAATATCTTTTGAACTGGCGGAAAAGCGGTTGAGTGCTGATACCATTAATTTTACGGCTTCAGGCTCTTCTGTATCAAAAGGAGAAACCTTGCTGGATACCGTTAATAATATTTTAAGCATGAAGGTAGATATGGTGGTAATGCGCCATAGTGCCAGCGGAGCGCCCCATTTTTTAGCCAAACACATACCGGCAGCAATTGTTAATGCCGGCGATGGTATTAACGAACATCCTACCCAGGCCTTGCTGGATGCATTTTCTATAAAGGAAAGTCTGGGATCGCTGGAAGGAAAAAAAATTGTACTTGTTGGCGATATCATGCATTCAAGGGTAGCCCTGAGCAATATTTATTTGCTTAAAAAAATGGGTGCCGAGGTAATGGTTTCGGGGCCGCCTACATTAATACCTAAATATATTAAAGAGGCGCTGCAGGTAAAAGTGGAGTACAATTTAAAAAAAGCGTTGGAATGGTGCGATGTGGCCAATGTATTGCGCATTCAATTGGAAAGGCAGAATCAGGTATTGTTTTCCTCTTTAAGAGAGTACAACCTTTCTTACGGGGTTAGTAAAAAGTTGTTGGATTCCTTATCAAAAGAAATAGTGATCATGCACCCCGGGCCAATTAACCGCGGCGTAGAAATTGATAGTGATGTTGCAGATAGTAAAAGATCTATCATATTACAACAGGTAGAAAACGGTGTAGCGGTTAGGATGGCAGTATTGTACTTGTTATCGCCTAAAAGCAGCGATGTGTTTAATTAATTTTTTTGTAAGATAAATATTGATCCCATGCGCGTTTGTCTATTTCCAGGTACTTTCGATCCGGTTACGCTGGGTCATATTGATATTATTAATCGTGCGATGCCAATTTTTGATAAAGTAATTATTGGTATTGGTCGCAATGTTAATAAAATACCCATGTTTAGTGAAGAGCATCGGTTGCAATGGCTAAATGAAATTTATAAAGAAGAACCAAAGGTAGAAGTGGTATTGTACGAAGGCTTAACGGTTAGCTGTTGTAAATTAGTAGGGGCTAATTTTATTTTGAGAGGCATTAGATATGTAAATGATTTTGAATATGAAAAAGCAATAGCGGATATGAACCGCAGTTTGGAAGGCCATATTGAGACTGTCTTTTTAACTTGTCTGCCACAATTTACTTCAGTAGCTTCTACATTGGTACGGGATGTGTACAAAAATGGCGGAGATGTATCACAATTTTTGCCCGCTGTTGTTAATCGCTCCATATTAAAAAAGTAATATTCTTTTTAAATAGCATAAAATGAAAGCATCGATCAATACCGCTACCATTTGGTTTAATAAATCTGTAAAAATCGAAGACCTTTTGGCAATACCTCCCGGAACTATGGGCGAGCACCTTGGTATGGAATGGGTAGAGATAGGTAACGATTTTTTAAAAATAAAAATGCCTGTTACTGAACGCACCAAGCAGCCTTACGGCTTATTGCATGGCGGCGCAAGTTGTGCACTTGCCGAAACTGCAGGAAGTATTGCCAGCAGCCTTGTTATTGATCCGCATAAATACATTTGCGTCGGGCTCGAAATAAATGCCAACCACGTGCGCAGCGCCCGCCAGGGATATGTAACTGCCATCGCTACTCCCTTGCACCTTGGCAAGAATACCCATGTGTGGGATATTAAAATTCACGATGAGCTGGATAAACTTATTTGTATCAGCCGGCTAACCGTTGCTATTTTGGATAAAGCTTTTTAAAGGTTGGTTATTTTACTCAGCCGTGGTTCCTGTCTTCACCATAGTCGTTAACTTAAGGGTGGATCTTACTTTTTAAAAACAATCCCACATTCCTTTATGGGCGTTGCCAACCGCTAAAGGATGTCGTCCTTTCAGGACTTCAAAATTACCTCAGCCGTGGTTCGTGTCTTCACGATCCACCTTTTAGATTGTAATATTGAACGGCTCCTTAACGATCAGCCGTGGTTTTACCCGTTGATTGTTCATGAAGTGAAAGTAAGGCTGCAACCAAGTGCGCAGCATCAGGCATACCAAAAGGTTAGTTTGAAAAGTTTGTGAGATATCAAAGCGTATTTAGTTTTTAAGAGTGGATCGTGAGGACACAAACCACGGCGGCAGATCTTACTTTTTAAAAACAATCCCATATTCCTTGATGGGCGTTGCCAACCGCTAAAGGATGTCGTTCTTTCAGGACTTCAAAATTAAAAGTCCTGAAGGGACGACATCCACTAGAATAGGGCAACGCCCTATTTATTTATTGAACTGCTACAATGCACTGCTACAGGACACAACCAAATTTAAACCAAATGGTATTTTTCCTTAAGTTAACAAAGATGATGTGGATACGCACCACGGCGGCAGTGGGTTTGTCAATTATTGTCTGATGTAAACGCTATTCAGGTAAGGTGTCAACGTTGCCCTGTCTTAACTTTAAGATTCCGCTTTTGTTTTCTCCTTTAGTTTTTTGGCGGTTGAATATATACTGTATGCCACCATAATGCCGATAAAAAAATAAACCCATACAGGAATGTTCCTGCCTGCAATGATGAGGTACAGGTAAGCCGAAATAAAACAAAAACCGGTAAGCATCAGCGGCAATAAAAATGGTTTTTTATTTTTCATTCTTTTAATAGTCCAGCGCAAGCAAAGAAAAAAGAAAGGAATAGCACCAATATAAATGACCCCGAATATATAAGGGTTTACATGGTATTTACCCCCAAGGCTTAAAAACCATTCTTTAAAAGTTTCCCAGTATTCCATTAGCCGATTATATTGTAAAGCGTTTTTAAAAGAGATTTGATGTTATCGCATCCATAGTCCTTGTCTTCTCGACCCTCCCGTTAAGTTATAATACGTAACGGCTCCTTAATGTTCATCCTTGGTTTTATCAGGTGATTGTTCGGGAAGCGAAATTAAGGCTGCAAATGCGCATCATAAGGAATATTAAAAAGTTAGTTTGAAAAGTTTATCCGACATTAAAGCGTAATAAGTTTTTAAGAATGGGCTGTAAGGATAAGAACCACGGCAGTGGTGGGGTTTGCAATTGTGGAGACTCGGATGATAAGGTAATTTATACCAGATTTATCTTCCATCAAATGAAAACTATATTTTGAAACAATTTTGCTCCCGCAGAAAAAGCACTTTTTTTATTAATAGTCTTTCATTTGATGAACGGTAAGCCTACTATAGGTTTAAAATGAAATTACTAACTAAAATATCCTTTACGTATAAAAAACTAGGAAGTGCTTACAGAAGCCTTAAAACAAACCTGGCGTGGCTGTTTACGTGGTACCATTACATAAACCTAAACATACCCAATACAACCAATGTTATCGATGGGCAGTTCGCTGATTTAAAAAACAAGTTGAGCAACCATAATGGATTATTACGAGCCAGAAAAAGGAAATTTATTGATGAGTTTTTTTAAGGCATAGGGTTATCAAAACAAAAATAGCTGCATCATCAATACAGCTATTTTACATTTATTTAGACAAATCAGGATATCCCTGGCAGGGTTCTCTCCAGCAGAGCCTGCTTCCGTTTTTACTGATAATACAATTATCAGGAATGATTTTAAAACATGGTGAAAACCATAAAAATAAAAGCCAACCAAAATGTCTATTACTATACAAAATATAATATTAGTACTTGGTTGGCACTCCTTAAAATTTAACACAGGTAAAAATGTCTGCCACTAAGCTGATTCAAGTTTCCAACTCCCAAACCGAAAAAAAATAGTTAAGATAAAAATGAACACCGTTTTAAATAGTGAACAGTAATTGTTCTTAATCAACAAGGCTGACTTCAATTTTTAATTAATAAACCTTGTAAGCAAATTTGTAATCATATTTTTTAATATTTTCCGAACTTTTCATTTCATATCATATTAAAACCATTATATAGTTTAACACCAACAGGAACTAGTTTTATTTTTGATAACAGTTAAAAAAATATCAGCTTAATTTATTTTTTTTTCGTTTTACTCATCATTGGTTTTAAAATAACCTTGGTCCAACCATTATCCCTATCATCAAAATGTTTATAAGCTTCCGGCGCTTCCTCCAAAGAAATTTCATGTGAAATAATTTTTGACGGATGTGCTTTGCCGGTTGATATTAGCGAACACAGCTGACGATTGTATGATTTTACATTTGCTTGTCCAGTTGCAATTCTCTGACCTTTCATCCAAAAATTACCAAAGTCAAATTCCATATGTCCTTTTTTCTGAAGCGTTTCTTTTGATTTGGGATCTTTAGTAACAAATACACCAACAACACCAATTGAACCGGTTGCTTTTACTGCTTTAACCAGTTCGTTCATAGTTACATTACTATGTTCTTCACCATGTTTATCGCAACATTGGTATCCTACACATTCACAACCTTTATCTGCTCCAATACCATCTGTTAATTCAAGCACTTGATCCACTGCAGATCCTTTTGAAAAATCAACCGCAATGGCACCAAATTCTTCTGCAAGTTTTAATCTATCCGGATGGTTATCTACAACCATTACCTTACTTGCTCCTTTTATGATGGAGGAATGTGCTGCCATTAAGCCCACCGGTCCTGCACCATAAATAACAACAGAATCACCAACCTGCACATTCGCTAATTCGGTGGCATGATATCCTGTTGGAAATATATCTGATAGCATTACATAATCATTTTCTTTTTCTTCTGCGTCTTCAGGTAATTTAAGACAATTAAAATCTCCGAAAGGAACTCTCAGGTATTCTGCCTGTCCACCACTATACGGCCCCATTCCGGCAAATCCGTAAGCTGCTCCGGCAAAACCCGGGTTCATAATTAAACAATATCCGGTAAACCCCCTTTCACAGTTTTTGCAATGACCGCATCCAATATTAAATGGGAGGCATACCATATCCCCAACTTTAATTTGAGTTACAGCTTTTCCAACTTCAACAACTTTACCCATATTTTCATGCCCTAAAATTCTACCTTTTTCCATATCAGTTCTTCCCTCATACATGTGAAGATCTGACCCGCAAATATTTGTCGTTGTAATTTTAACCAATACATCTGTAGATTGCTCTATTTTTGCATCCGGCGTTTCTACTACTCTTACATCATGAGGTCCATAATATACTAATGCTTTCATTTTTTTATTTTAATTTTTATTTTAAAAAATCTCCATCTTTTTTTTAAGAAATATATAAATAGTTAGCAAAAAAAATAGGAGTAATATAGCGTCCAAATAAACAAAAGCTATACCAACATAATTTATTTAATCAGTCTTTGTAATGAGATAATAAATAATAAAATATTTTTCGTTTTGAAGCATATAAATTTTTATTTTTTACATTACGGTAAAGAAAAAAATAAGCCTTTCATAATAAATTAATTGACTACAAGACTATTGTAAATCACTATAAAATTAAGCAGCAGAGTAGCGTTTTGAATATTAGCTGCAATATGTAGATGCTTATGGCAAAGTAATATTGCAGATGGTTAAGTATTAATAGATAGTTAACAACTTAAATAAAACAACAATCCTTTTTAATATCAGTAATGTATAGGGTTTGAGTCTATTTAAATGTTGTTATATCCCATTCCCAATTTAATATCTCGGGCATGTCTTCCCCATAAATATTAATATACTGCTTATGGTCTATTAATTTATTTTACAACTATTGTTTTGTATAAGCTCCATTGGAACCCAGACCTGGCAGACGATCTAGTACATCATTAGCTAAATGAAACCTTTCCAGATCATTCATCACTACCATGTCAAATGGAGTTGAAGCTTCCCTTTTGATGCCAGGTACATTCAGATTATCATGATTCGTTCTATGGTAAGTAAGGCTATGAATTAAAGGCGGGTAACCATCAAAAGCCAAAATGATGAGTTTATTTTTTATAAACAACATATCAAAATCATTATCGTTTAAGCCATGCTGGTGTTCACTTTTGGATTGCAGTGTCTTAAGGTGAATCACATTCATTATCCTAACTTTTATCTCTGTCATATGCGGTCGTAAAATTTACACAGCAGCAATTGTTTCTAATGCAGGCACATCACCTGCGCAAGCCATTTCCACATCAGGCTCAACTCCTATATTATCACTTGCCCATTTTCATATACCCAATTCTATTGGGCAATGTTTTATTGCTGCATCCATATTTAGCCACTGTATTTCCGGTTGTTTACCCGCTATAATTAAATTTATATAATTTCGGCTGCGTAAACAATGATCCGTTACAGATAATAGGATATTGGCATCAGGGGTAAAATAGATGCAAATAATGTCTGCTGTTTTGTTAGTAACAATATCTAAAAAACCGGGATCCTGATGACTGTTTCCATTATGATCTTGTCCCCATACATGCGATATAAGCAGATAATTTAATGAAGCAATAGGTTTACGCCGTTTGATGGTACTGGCAATATTTAACCATTAAGCATATTGTTTAAACATAGATTCTACAATATGAATAAATGCTTCGTAACAGGAGAACATTCCGTGCCTGCAGGTTAATAAATATTCTTCCAGCCAGCCCTGACAAAGATTGGCATTTAATACTTCAATTACCCTTCCATCGGCAGAAATATGTTCGGCTGTTGCATAAATTTCTGGTATAGAAGTAGGGTCTTTAATATCAATTAAATTAGATAGGTGATTGGAGACAGTTTCGTTGAGACTAAATATTCCTAAATTTCTTTTATCCCAATTTAACTTCATGATATCCCTTAAAATTCGCCGATTATTTTTATAGCTTCAGTTTCATTACATCGGGTTTTCTTATTTCAATTGCATTCTTTGTAAAGTCTGTTATTTTTCAATCATGCATTAATAACCCGCTGTTGACATGAAGATTAGCACTCATACACATATTACCCAAAGGAGCCAATTCATAAATTAATTTTCCATTAATATTAAAAAGTTCTTCAAGCTTATAACTTTTCATTTAATGCTCCAGAATATTGATATACTCCGGTTTTGTTGCTAATTTGACAAAGGAAACCTGGTGAATCCATGTACTTTCAATTTGTAAACCATCAAATACTTTCGGGGCTGTGCAATCTTTTAACGAACGCAAAATAATCATAGGCCATTGAGGTCTTTATGTAAAACCATTAGTACCGACATCCACTGGTATCTGATCTATATCAACAATAATTGTATTTAATATTGCCGCTAATAATTAATGCATCTCCTCGGGGCCTGAACCTTTAATTATATCAGGTTTATATCCATAATATTTTTAAAATATTTTTTTAAGATTAGATTGATTCAAACTTTTTACAATTTCAAAATGATTTCAGGAAAAAAACTAAGAAGTGAAATGACCTATAATTTCCAAAAGCATGGCACTTTCTTGGATTTGCCTAACTTATATTTTTGTAGATTGATTTAATACAATAACAACAAATTGTGCTATCATTAATTTTTCATTAGTGCTAAGGATGTATTCGGTCACTTTGCTGCTGTCAGTAGAAATTATAGATTCATCTTTTTTTAAACTTAATTTATTAATTTATAGAAGTTTCTGAATTTAATATGCATAAGAAAGCCCGTGAAATTCGTACCATTGAATTTTCTTATAAATATTTTTTTTCGGGATGGGTAATAACTTCGCAATATGGGGTATTGTCGTATGTAAGGAAGGATCAAATCAGCAACTTAAATTAAAACTGGATGATGTTTTAAAAAAAAATTATTAGTTTAATTTCGCGGGGTAAGTGTACCGGTTCGTGAAAACAAACCTAATTTAATTCCTCTAATAATTCTACAGTTATTATTAGCTCTTCCGTTTGTTGCGTGCCATTTACAATGCGATGTTCAATAGCTTTTACATTATTAAAATCACAATTTATCTCAAGCCAGTTCAAAAGAAAGTTCATCGTTGTATTAAAATCATTTACTTGTAAAAGTGCAATAGTTGTTTTACTCTTGTTTCCCCTTGTAAAGCTCAAAAGGGTATTTTGTGCTTTAATATGTCTTATATTCCTGAAAAATATAAGGTTAAATTGTCGTCTTCAGACTGATACTTTGCAAAATTGATACTGGATAAACCTGCATTAATAGTAAGGCAATTATATTTATCAGGTTTCATTATTTTGGCGATAGATCTTACAAATAAAATTTTCCTAAAATTATTTCTATAAAAAGCAATTTACAATTTGATCGATTTTAAGAATTTTTTAAAAACTTGACTATAAATGTATACTTCGGTAAATCTTTTTTATAAAATATATTTAGCATTTGCATGTTAATTTAAAACTCGTTTTTTGATAAGCCTGTTTCTGAAAAATATAATAGTTTTTCTTTAATTAATTATTTATACACTTTTCGATTATCTGCCTGTAAACATCAAAAATCTAATCATCAACAACTTTTAAAATATATCCATTAAGATACCAAAATTGTTGGTCGGACTTTTGAATAATATAAGATAATTCTTACAGCTAAATTGGATATTAAAAATACTTATGTGCATATTTCTAATTATTACAATAAGCCAATGCAGGCATACTAATTTTTTGCAGCTGATGCTAAGAAACAATCCATTGAAAATAACTTACCAGCAAACTTTATTTGGTTAGGTATTAAAGCATGGGTTGTACTATTTAAGCTAATCTATAAACTGGAAGCGAGACATTTAATTAGTTTTTAATAATATTTTTTTTAATAATTTGAAACTTTATTTCTAAATCATTTAATATAAATGGAATCGTCTTATAAAAAAATTTCAGCTGCGGGATTATTAATTGCACTTGGTATAATTTACGGAGATATAGGAACTTCTCCCCTTTATACACTTCAAACAATTATTACTGACGGAGGTGGGGTTACAAGGGAATTGGTATTTGGTGCCATCTCCTGTATCTTCTGGACATTAACTTTACAAACATCCTTTAAATACGTACTCATCACCCTGCAGGCAGATAATCATGGGGAGGGTGGAATTTTCTCTTTGTATGCACTTGTAAATAAATACGGTAAAAATTTAGTGTATCCTGCAATTATAGGAGCAGGTACTTTACTGGCCGATGGTATCATCACACCTCCCATTACGGTAACATCTGCCATTGAAGGGTTAAATATGGTTAAAGGAATGGAACGGCTTATAGTTCCGGGAAATAGTCTGGTTTTGGAAATTGTACTATTTATTCTTTTATTGCTGTTTATTTTTCAACGGTTCGGAACCAAAGTTATAGGAGCATCTTTTGGACCTATAATGTTACTTTGGTTTACCATGCTGGGCGTTTTGGGTATCAGGCAAATTATACATTACCCGGAAATCCTTTCAGCGTTAAATCCGGTTTATGGTATTAAATTATTAACCCAACATCCAAAAGGTTTTTGGTTATTGGGCGCAGTATTTCTTTGTACAACCGGTGCTGAAGCACTTTATTCTGATTTGGGTCATTGCGGTAAAAATAATATTCAGGTAAGTTGGATACTGGTTAAAATTACGTTGGTACTAAATTATATGGGGCAAGGCTCCTGGGCATTATTACAGCACAAACAAGATTTAGGTGGTGTAAATCCATTTTTTGCTATTGTCCCCCCTTCCTTTCTGTTGCTGAGTGTTTTGATAGCCACGGCTGCATCCATCATTGCAAGCCAGGCATTAATCAGTGGGTCATTTACACTCATCAGTGAAGCAATTAGCTTAGGCTTCTGGCCTAGAATTAAAGTAAAGTATCCCACTAATATAAGGGGACAAATATACATACCCAGTATTAACTGGATTTTATTTATAGGTTGTATTTTAGTGGTATTTTATTTTAGAACCAGTGAAGCAATGACGGCGGCTTATGGCTTTTCTATTACAATTGCTATGCTGATGACAACCATCTTGGTTGCCTATTTTCTGCGTTATATAAAGCGTTACCCGCTTTGGATAGTAGGGGCAATTGTTACCGTTTTTGTTTGCGTGGAAACATCTTTCTTTATCGCTAACGCCGTTAAGCTTTTTAAAAGATTGTTTTTTCTGGTATTTGAAATAGGTCTGATTACAACCATGTATGTTTGGTATAATTCCCGAAAAATAACGCTGCGCTTATTAACTTTTGTTTCTCTAAAAGAATATTTACCCTTACTGGCACAGTTAAGTAATGATACAGGTATACCAAAATATGCTACTCATGTTGTTTATCTTACAAAATCAGGGCCTGACCAGATTGAGAAAAGAATTATTGATTCCATTTTTGCCAATTCTGCAAAACGGGCCGATTTTTATTGGTTTATTAATATTAACCGGGTTGACGAGCCATTTACGATGGAATACAGTGTTGAAGAACTTTTAAAGAACAAAATAATAAGAATTAATTTTAATTTAGGTTTCAGGATACAACCCAAAATAGGAATCATGCTTAAAAAGGTAGTGACAGAGCTGATCAGTAGCAAAGAAATAGTAATGACCAGTCGCTTTCCTACAGTTCAAAAAGAACCTGTCAATGACTTCAGGTTTGTTATTTTAGAAAGATTTCTTTCTTATGACAATGAATTTTCTGCAAAAGAAGGGTTTATACTTAATAGTTATTTTAGTATCCTTAAGCTAGCGCGCACAGACACTGAAGCTTATGGAATAGATAGAGATTTATCTGTTATTGAAAAAGTTCCGCTGGTAGTTGCACCCTTGTCAAATATTGAACTTAAAAGGACTTTTTAGGCATGATTAATTAATAATTTTTTGAAATACGTTCTTATTTTATTAAGAATATGTCCAATATTTGAGTTGCCCGGTAAATTAAACCAGGATTAAGCCAAAATTATACTTGTAAACTCCTACTGTTTCATAATAGTGTATGCTAAAATTTGAATACCTAATCTCCTAACTTTTAAAGTAAAATTAACCGTATTGTTTTGACCTTTTAATCTGGTACTATAATTTCTTTGTTTTTGAGCAAGTACAATCACAAAAGCAAAATAGGTAAGGATCCCCAGTTTAGATCATAATACGGCAATGCAGGAAATGAACAGTGAAATTTTTAATAAGGTAAAAAGTGATAAATGTAGCGTTGTAATAAAACTATCAGACCGAAAAGAAGGGGAAGATTAAATCTAGCATATCCCAAAGGATGTAATCAAAGAAATACAGTTGGTATTTATTTGTCGCCCGGGTAGATTTATATTGAGCAACAAATAATGTAATACGATCCTACTGTTGTATAGAAACGGATATTTATTTTTTGACATTTTAATTTTTCTTCATCAAAAGCTTTTGAATAGAATTTCAATTGCCGGATGGAATCTTTTTATGTCTATCCTACGATGAATTGTAAAGTTGCTCTTAAAATGTACAGAGGGGCTAAAATTCAAAATAGTCTGGTTTTGTCGATAATCAAAAATTTTAAAGGTCAATTTTTGCTACAGCAATTGTTAAGACCTGATGATAGAAATAGACCTGACTTATTGATTTAATCATATCTCCTTACTTTTCCTCTTTTCTACAAATTTTTGTAAAATATCCTCAATGGAGGGGTAGGTATTTTTCATCACCTCTTCCATATTCTCTGTTGTCATCCATTTTATTGCTGCAATATCTTCTTCGGTTTGAGGCACAAGTTTTTGGTTGGCCGGACAAGTCATATAGTACCAATGTGTAGTTTTTATAAAGTGTTTGCCATAGGCATTGTAGGTATGGTAGGTTTCGCCAATTTTATCGACAAGTATTAAATTTTGTGCAGCAGTTTCTTCTTCTACCTCCCTGATGGCACAATCCTGCAGGTCTTCGCCGGGTTCAACTTTACCCTTTGGGAGATCCCATTTTTGAAGCCTGTAGATAAATAATATTTCTTCCTTATCGTTTTGTACAATGCCTCCTGCTGCTTCGATAGGAGTAAAATACTTAAAGAAGGCTTTTTTTAAGGCCGCTAAATTTTGGTGTTGAATTACACCTGCATGAAACTGCGGTTTAGCTATTTCGTGCAGTAAAGATTTTATGGCCGCCGGTGAAAATTCATCCAAAAAAATAGCGTCCGGATGATGCAGTATTTCTGTTAATAGCGGTTCAGGAGCATCACAAAGATAAACGGGCTTTTCATCGAAATATACTTTTAAATACATATAATAAAATTATAATATAATTAAGATTTTAAAAAATAAATTTTATCCTTTTTGGTTAGCATGGGGCATTGGTTAAATTTGCAACATGACAAATGAAAAAGCGGTAGCTGAAAAATTATTACAAATTAATGCAATTAAATTAAGTCCGCAACAACCCTTTACCTGGGCCAGTGGATGGAAGAGCCCGATCTATTGCGATAATAGAAAGGTATTATCTTTTCCATTTATAAGAGATTTTGTAAAAAGTGAAATGTGCAACCTGGTATTTGAGCAATTTCCAACCGCCGATATTTTAGCTGGAGTGGCAACTGCGGGTATTCCCTGGGGTGCGATGGTGGCTGACCAATTAAAACTTCCTTATATATATGTTAGACCAAAACCTAAGGAGCATGGACTGGGAAATCAAATTGAAGGATTTTATGAAAAAGGGCAAAAAGTGGTGGTGGTAGAAGATCTTATCTCCACCGGAAAAAGTAGCCTGGAGGTTGTTGAAGTGTTGAGAAAGGCGGAGGTAGAAGTGGTTGGAATGGTAAGTATTTTTACCTACGGATTTGAAATTGCAACAAAAGCTTTCGCCG
>JAYTHI010000153.1:0-15543 GCA_043732685.1 Ferruginibacter sp.
CGCGGACTCCATTTGGCAATACCCGGCTCATCACCGGAGCTAAATAATCCATGGTCATCGCCATTGCTCCAGCCATTTATTACATCCCAACGGGCGGCCATACCATATTTATTTTTTAATGCCCCGCCCATTACCAAAGTGGCAAAAACACCGCTGGTATTGGATACTTGTTGTTTAGATCCTGTGGCAAACATATTCCACTCATCCATTACAATGGGTTTAAGGGTTGCTCCATATCCCTGCAAGGTTTGGGTCACATAATTCATCATGGTGGATGGTACAGACAATGCTGCACCTAATACTACCGATGCTGTGGAGTTCTGATTGTAAGGGGTAAAGTAATTGTGAACTACAAAAAAGTCTGCTTTATTATTTACACCGGGCATCATGCCCGCATTCCAGGTTTGTGTGGTATTGGTTTGCCAGGATTGCGTCGGAGCTTCTACGGTTACTGCGCCTATATTTATTTTGTTACCAACTTCGGCAGCAGCTTTTTGCATAGAATCTACAAAAACTTTAAAATGTTGTGCATATAAAGCACCGGTTAAATATTGAGACTGGCCATCTTTATTGGCAGATAAATCTATTCGGTATCCCCATTCCCAATCACCAAAATTTTCGTTACCAATTTCCCATAGTTGGGTACGTCCATTATCGTATCTAACCCAATCTGCTGCAAGGTGTGCAGCAGTTGCCACCGGGTTGGTGCTGGTGCCATATCGCGCATAACCATAATTGATGGTGATGATGCCTTTGTTATTTGTTTGTAATAACATGCTGTAATAATCATCGAGGTTGCTCTGCCAGTTATAATTTGTTTTACCATAATTATAGCCGGGATCTTTTAAATTACCGGAGGCATCTATGAGTTGGTTGGGCACATCTGCCGGAAGAACGCCCTGCGCAGCATTCCAAAAATAGGCATCGCTTGCACTGCCCCCCGGAAAACGAAGAATATGCGGTTGCAAATTATTGATGGGGGTAATAAAATTTTGCTGGGCGGCAACAGGGCCCATCCACATTACTGCATTGTGACCAAATATGGTAACCGGTACTTTTGTTATAATTGATGTTGCATCAACAGTTATTGTATTGGCAGCATCGGTGGGTATGGCGGCGTCAGCATAATCCGGTGCTGTAAAGGGTTTAGCTTTCCAGTTGTCCAGAAAAAAACCGATGGTAATTGCTGTCGCAGGATCGGTTCCGGCCACAATTGTAGTATCACCTGCCGGAGGTACAGCTATTACCGGTGGTGTTGGAGCAGGTGTTGGTACAGGGGTTGCTTTTTTACAGGAAATAACCAGTAAAAATAATAGCGCATAAATTATTGTTACCCGAAAAAATTGAAATGACATTGTTTTTAATTTAAAAGATGAGAAGGTTTATTTTTTATTTTGAGTACTTGATTTTACCATTGTTGATTTATGATTTTTTCCAACCTTTTATCTTCCATGTTTAAAGATTGAAAAAGATGAAAATTGGATACCTCCTTTAAAATCAATATAGGATCTGATACTTTATTTGGTGCTTGTACAAATCGAAACGCAGCTCCCTGTACATCCTGCATCATAATAGCCGCCCTTGTATCATCGGATAAAAGATGGAGGTCAATATTATTCAATAAAATATTTTTTACATGTCGTATATAAATGCCATAGGCAGGTAAGGTTCCAAATTTCCCCGGCTCGGGATATTCGTTTTCCTGCTCCGGTACCGGCTGAACAATGGCTTCTTTTTTGCCACCGCCTTTAAAGTATAATTTAATATTGTTTAGTTGTATATCGTCAATATAATGATCCGGTATCCCACTTATAAAAATACCCTGGGAAGGATCAATATTATAGGCAATTATATTACTGATAGCAATGCGCCTTAAAGCACCAACAGGAACTTGTTTAGGCCCGCGCATACGTGCACCCAATCTTAAGAAAATGGGCGCATTGGTTATGTCCCGCATGGTGATATTGCTGATGGTAACATCTTCCAGCAAACCTCCGTCTACAGTTTCTAAGGCAAAGCCCCTGCAATAATCAAATACACAATTTGATACCGTTATATTTTTAAAGCCACCGTTCGATTCGGTACCGAACTTTATACGGCCCGTGGGATTATTTCCGTATTGGTCATTTTTACTGCGCTTAAAAGTGCCGTCTAAAAAACTACCTTCATCATAACCGCTAACCATGCAATTGGTGATGGTTACATTTTCTGTAGCGCGTGCAAAGCCGAGCGCATAGGTGCTTTTAAGACAAATGCCATCATCATAAGGGGAATTTACACTGCAATTTGAAATGTGTACATTGCTGCAACAATCAATATCCATCCCATCGCGGTTGGTATCTATTTTAATATTATTGATGGTTAAATTATCCACACCGGTAGCTAAAATCGCAAACCATCCACCTTGTAGTATAGTAATATCGCTGATGGTTACATTGCGGCATAAAAGTAATGAAATGGCTTTATTGGCATTTTGCTTACTGCCTTTTACATAATCTTTATATAAACCTTTACCCCATATTTTACCCTGTCCAACTATAGAAATATCATGTAGATTTTCGCCTGCAATTAAACTGTTTTGCCAATGGCTATGGCCGGCATCCTGATAAATAGTATTGACTGTTTGTTCTTCTTCATCATAACCATTAGTAGCACTTACCGGAGCAGCAATTAAGGTACAACCCTGATCGAGAAAAAGGGATATGTTATTTTTAAGATGAAGTGTTCCTGATAAATAATTACCGGCAGGAAAATAAATAGTTCCTCCACCAGCCATGGCTGCGGCTTCGATGGTTTTGTTGATGGCTTTTGAGTCTAACTGTAAACCATCGCCGATGGCACCAAAATCTTTTATATTGTAAATCGTTTTATGAACGGCCTTATCTTGGGCTTGTACCCACAAACAAGTTGCCATAAAATAAATAGACAGTAATATATTTTTAAACATAAAATCTTTTTTAAAATTTACTTTATATCAATTTCCAAAACTTAATTTTCAAATTATTTATACCGGTAAATTTTCAGGTGTTGAATACTATAATCCGGTAACGGAAATTTTAATCCGTTACCATCAAATGTACTGGTATGGGTTTCATCCCCATTTAGTCTTCTTCCCCGTTTCCATTGTCCATTTATAAAAGTTCCTTCGTCAGCAAAATCAATGGCTGCGAGGGGTAAATCACCGGGTACCAACGGAGTAAAAAGTATATCCATTCCCTTACCTGCTATAATAAATTCGTTGGGTGCGGTATTGATTATGATAGCACCTGCATCCCTGCTTTTTACAGGCCACGATTGCAGGCTTGCTGTAAAAATATAGCCACCTAATTCCACCTGCTGAATGGCAGCGGTAGAATCCAATGCTACACCCGTCATGGTTCCTTTGCCCTGGTTACCCAATATCAAATTTTTTAATTGGTCAAGTATACTGTAAGCCCTTGTTAAGTCCTCATCTATAAGGTAATCTCCATCAATTCCAAAAGGGGAGAAGCACATGGCATCCAATGCACCGAAGGCATAAAAACTTCTTGCTGCACCAAGCGCACCTCCGCGTGTTTCGGGTATCAATAATGGGTTACCCATCCGGTGATATTGTTCGCATACCCATTTAAATTGCGGCATGTAAATATCAGGTGCAATTAAATCAATTGCAGGTGCACCGGCGCGCCACATGTCAATTACCTGCGGCAACGGGCCTCCTGATGGGTATTTACCCGGATAACGCGTATCGGGCTGTTTTGGCAGGCGTTTACAAACATGGGTATTGCATATTCACGTTTGCCGGCTGCAGCTACTTTGCCAATATATTTTGCATATTGATATGCCATAAATAATTCTTCTGTATAATAAAAGAGGGTCTTCCAATCGGCACTGCTATCATATTTTCCTTTACCAAATAAAGCTTCCCAATTACCGGTGGTTTTAAAACCATTTTCCTTCCATACTGCAAATAATTCCGGCGAAAGTTTTTCCTTATTTTTAGTTAAATAATTGACCAGTTCTTTTGGAATAGGTGCATTAAATGCAGCAGATGCGGCAACACTATAATCGCGTTTGCTATTTAAAATACCCACTTCATTCTCAACCTGCACCATTATTACCGTCTGTTCCTTTTCATCAATAGCTTTAATATGTTGCATTAAATGTTTAAAGGCATTGGCATCGGCCAAACAACTTGCTTCACTAAAAGCCGATAATATTTCCTGTGTTTTATTATTTTCATTTTTAATACGAGGGGAAGTTGCAATATCGTTTTTAACCCATGACGGCATATAAGTTGAACCTCCGTTTTTCCAACTGGCAAACCAAATAATTATAAGGTGCAAACCTTTATTTCTGGCACCATAAATCATACTGTCTACCAGGGTAAAATCGAAAATGCCTTTCTCTTTTTCAAGTAACTCCCAGGATACACCGGCAATAACCGTGTTTAGGTTTTTATCTTTCATTTTTTGCCAGATGGGCTGCATGTAATCAACAGCAGAAGTGCTTGAATTATGCAGCTCTCCACCAAGAATTAAAAATGGATTACCCTTAACAATTAGGTGGGTGGCATTGCCTTGTTTTTGTAAATGCGGAATGGTACTGCTCTGGCTGATAGCCATTAACGTAAATAAGCTGAAACAATGGATAATTATCAATTTTTTAAAATATTTTTTCATAAAGGCAATTTTATTTTAAGGAATATTTGATATTTTATTATTATCTGGAATGTGCCATAAATTTTAAATTAGGTAGCCAACCTTTACCCTTGCCACTATTGTCTTCAGGCGTATTTGTACTTAGCAGGAAGTGACGAATAAAATCTTTGCTAAATTAAGCGTATCATATGCCAGAGATTACTATTAACTGCTGCATTTAAAAATTCCTTAAAATCAATTTTCACTAACCCCCAAGACAATTAAATATCATTAAGACAATTATTTTTTACCGCGTAAATTAATAAAATATTTTATAAGTTTTTACCTTATAAAAAGCTGCCTGCTATTAGCAAAAGATCTTTGAAGTGACCTGCGGTAATCCTATTTTTATATTTAAAGAAGCGTTCATTTTTTATCCCTTATTAAAACCATACTAATCTTTATGAGGAAGTAAATAATTACTGATTATTTTTTATTTAAGCGATAAGACTTCATTTTTTCGTCATTAATGGCAGCCAATAAAATAGCATGATTCTTAGCATTTAAAAGCTTCAGATCTCTAACGTCGCCGTCAATTATTAAGCCGCTCTTTAACAGGCTTATTGCATTAAATATCCCTTTGCCATTTCCCATTAAAACCAAGCCATAGGAAGCATCGTATCTGCCGGCACTAACCTGTGTCTGGTATTCGTTGCCGGCAATAATCAGGTCTACATTTTTATCGCCATTTATATCTGTACAAACAATTGAATTTATTGGTGCCACCTGTGCCGGCATCGGAAAGGGATGAAATAAAAATTGTCCGTTACTTTTATTTTCAAAATAGCCGCTTCGGGTTTCTTTACAATTTAATACGGTTGCACTATCCATCATTTCTTTTGTAAAAATTGTTTCCATACCAGCCTTTGCATACAAGGTATTGTTATCAAATTTCTTTTTTATCAGGGGCATCTGTGTAGCCCATTCGTCTCTGGAGATTCCTGCTGAAAGTTTATAATTACCTGCATTGTCTTTTATATAATAACAAAATATGGGTTCTATAACACCGTTATTGTCAAAATCTTTTGCCACCAGTTGGGCAGGTTGCTGTGGTGTGATATGATATGGATTATTTAGTCCGAGATTACCTGCAATAATATCCATATCTCCATCTCCGTCTGCATCTGCAATGGCAATACTTCTCCAAAATCCGGGTAAATCATTTAAGCCGTTAGCCCCTGTAACTTCGTTAAGCGTTTTACCATTATTTTTAAAAATCCTGATGGGCATCCAGTCACCGGCTATTATAAGATCGGGTTTTTTATCATTGTCAATATCTACCCAAACAGCGGCATTTATTAGACCCGGATTCTCGAGTGCGGGACAAACTTCGGTAGTAATATCTCTAAATTTTCCATGCTCATTTTTTAAAATATAACTCCGCGGCGGTAATGGATAAGTACCCAGCGCAACCCTGCCTCCTATAAAAATATCCTTCGCTCCGTCACCATCCATATCTGCAATGGCAATACATTTTCCCGGTGTACGTATCAATGGAGAGAAGGCTGAATTATCCAGCGTAAAATTCCCTTTGCCATCATTTAAATATAATCGGGGACGATAATAAGAAGAGGTAATATCAAACTCGCTGCTACCGCTCACAATCAACAGATCAAGGTCTTTATCGCCATCTGCATCAAATAAAATACTTTGCATATCCTCTTCATTCTTGGTACCCGTTACCAGGTCTTTGCCTTTAAAAGTTCCATCAGACTGCTGTAAAAAAACTTTACCGGATTGATGAAAGGCACCTCCAATAAAAAAATCTTCCAGTCCGTCACCATTAATATCACCAACACTTATAAATGGTCCTTCCTGCGAATACTTCTGCTGAATTAATGGTTGAAAGGCGTAATCAAAAAAGAAAGTTTCTGTATGTTTAAAATCAGTTTGTACTTGTTGCGTAACGTCTGTAAACAGATCGTCTGAATGGGGACTAACCGGAATAAATACCTTATCGGCATCTTTATAATTGACGCTCCATATTTTATTTATTACAGGCTGCAGTATCAGCTGCATTTTACCATCAGGCCAAATAATTTTAATGGAGTCAGCTAAATTATTTCCAAAACCAAAATGTAACCTGTTGTCAACGGAAGACAGATAACCTCTCACCGGATATTGCTCCTCCATTTGCTTTGTACCTTTACTAAAAGCATATACCCTTGTTCCAATACCATCGCTGTTTAAAGTATCTCCAATTAATTGAATTGTGAGGTAATTATTTTTTTTGGTACTGTCCGTATTTATGCCGGTATCATTATGCATTATAAAGGCATCACCATTTATATTGTTGGTGATGATGTCAAGTTTTCCGTCATTATCAAGGTCGGCATAAACGGCGCCGTTACTTATGGCAAGTTGGTCAAAACCAGCTTTGTTGGTGATGTCTTCAAAACTATAATCCCCTTTATTTCTGTATAAATAATTATGAAGCTGCACACTTCCTAAGGAAGTTAGGTGGTCAATAAATGTACGGCGTTGGTCTGCATTGTTTTCGGGTATGCCGCTTTGTACAACCGTGTTATGGCGGTACTCTAAAAAGTCTATATTGGTTGGGTCGCGACCTAAACCATTGGCGATATGAATGTCTTTCCATCCATCGTTATCAAGGTCGGCAATCAGCACACTCCAGCTCCAGTCTGTTTCAGAAATTCCAGCCAGCTGACCTATCTCACTAAAAAAAGGTATTTGCTTATTATTAACCGTACGTACACCATTATTTAGTTGTAACATGTTGTGAATATACTCCGGTTCGTATCCTTTAAGCATTTCCAGCTGGTGGCGCTGGTCGCTTAAAAACGAGTACATCATTTTTTTGCGTTCATTTGTTTCCGGCTGCATGTCCAGGGTGATAATATCCGGTAAGCCGTCATTATTTATATCGGCTGCATCAGTGCCCATACTGCTGTAACTCTGGTGTTTTATGGAGGATGCAATACAATTGGTAAAAGTTCCGTTTTTATTATTCAGCCATAACAGATCGTTTCTTATATAATCATTTGCAACGTAAATATCCGGATAGCCATCACCATTAAAATCACTAACTACCACACCCAATCCATTACCATCCTCTACAATACCTGCCTCTTTGGAAACATCTTTAAATACAGGATGATCCATACCTGCGGGGATACCTTCGTTATGGAATAATTTATCTGCTCCCTGCGAATTACTGTCAACTTTTTTATCGCGGATATCGTTTGGCCGGTAGTCTTTTAGGTTATGGTTAAGCAAATACATATCTAATCTGCCATCCTTATCATAATCAAAAAATACGGCTTGTGTCGAATAAGACGTATCTGCCAAACCATACGCTGCAGCTTCTTCTTTAAACGTTAAATTGTGTTGGTTTATAAATAGCAGGTTCTTTCTTTTGAATGCATCAAACTTTCCAGAAACGGATACATAAATATCGGGCCAGCCGTCGTTATTAATATCAATCACACTAACGCCGGTGCACCAGCTATCTGTTGTTAGGCCTGCAGTTGAAGTAATATCTTCAAACTTCATATTGCCCTTATTTATAAATAATTTTGAGCTTAGCTGGTTGCCTGCGAAGAATACATCGGGTAAACCATCTTTATTAAAATCCCCAACAGCAACACCTGCTCCCATGTAAGTATATTCATTGGTAAACATGTTTAGCGAATCGCTTTCTGTAATGGTGTTTTTAAATTCAATACCGGTTTGTGCGGAAGATAAACGGGTAAAATGAAGTCCATCAGTGATCGTTTTTTTTGAATTACAGGAGCTTAAAAAAATAAGTAAGACTAAACAAGCAGGGAGGTATTTTTTCAGAAATTTATTTTTAGCAGGCAATGGTTTCAATTTGATAAATTATTTTTTTTAGAAAGTTTTTAGCTACTATAAATATATTGATTTAAACCTTTTAAAAGCTAAATGGCAGCACTTACTATTTTTTTATAAATTTAATTTATAAAGACTGATACTGTTGTAAATGATAAAATAGTATTCGTGTTAGATAAAATAAACTATTATTCAAAAGAGTGTGGTAGAACAGCACATAAGTTTGAGGGTATTTAAGTAGCTGTTTATGGATATTTAAATGTGTAGGTTCTTTAAAAGTTATAAAAAAAAGAGCTCCCATTTTTAGTGGAAGCCCTTTAAAAATTACGGTAATTCTTTTATCAACTGCTGGCGGTACTATTACTTACCTACATTAAAATGGTAAATAATTTTTTAGAGATAATCGTAGGTGATGGAGCAATTTATCTACAGTTTTTTTTACTGATTACCATATACTACAATTAAAATAATGGTATAATCGATACCTACAAAAACAGCATAATCAAAAGCTTAATAAACCTAAAAAATAGTCAGGTACCTGATTAAAGGTACCTGACGCAATCATTATTGAACTTTTACAACACGAATATTATCAATTGCCAAACTAACCTGATTGGCTTTTATATCTGGTTTAGCCTGATCATTTGCAAGCATAAATGCAACTGCAGTGGTTGAGAAATCACTGAATACATTAGCAGGAGCTCCGCCTGCATTAAACGTGGTAGCATAAAATGGATTGCCACTTAAAAATTGTTTAAGTGGAATTGTTGCTGTAACCCATCCTGTTGGCTGAAAGATACCACCAGGTGTTGTTTCCCATGGAGCATACCTTGCAGCATAATTTCTCCATCCGTACCATCCGCCTACAGATATCCATATTTCACCTGCACTCCAGGGTTTAGCAACATAAATCTCAAATTTCGTTGCATAATTATCGATGGGCATACTATTATCTGCAACCCAAGGTATCGCGTTTAATTGCATAATACCTGTATTACCCTGGTTTGTTGGAGATGAATTTGCATTCATCGGACTTTGGTTAATTAATACACCTGCTGCACCTGTTGAACCCGGATAAGCAGTTGCACTTGATGATGCATTTGAATAGCCAGCAGTCCAGCCCACAAAGCCTGTGTTATCACCAGCCCATTGATTTTCAAAATTGCATAAATAACCCAATGAACTTGTGTGGTAACTGGCATACATTAATGGAGAGTTTGCTGTTCCTAAACCACCTTTAATCGAAAGATAATCAGCAGTTGTAATACCAGCCGGCACTAATGCGGTTAATTGGGTTACACTGATGGAGGTAATTTGCGTACTGGCAATTCCTCCCGGGAAAATTACCTGGTTAATACCTATTAAATTGGTACCTGTGATGGTAATTGTTGTACCGGCTACACTATTTTCATTTGATATATTGGTGATGGTCATAGGTGGCGGATACGTGAATGCCGCAGTACCGAATGTTGCATACAACCTTACGGAATCTTTAAAAGCGGTACCCGGCGGAGTAACTGCAACAGCCTGCGTAAAAGTTTTATTTACGGTAAAACTTAATGCAGTATTGGTTCCGGGGACAGGGAAAGTAATTTTACTGATACCCTCAAAATTATACCCGTTAATGTATAAAAGCGTTCCAATATTATCAAAATTTAAAGAACTGATTGATGGAGGTGGCAGGTATAGGGTAAAGGCGAAGGATACTGTACCCACTGTACTATTATCCAATCCAAAATAGGTAACAAAAGGTTTACCGTTATTGTAAGAAATATGCTAGTTGCCCCTGTTTTGAGTATTGTAATATTGAATGGCTGCAGCCGGATCAAAATAATACCATTGTTTCCAATCGTACCATGCATGTCCTTCATAAGTAAATTCAATTTTACGTTCCTGAAATATATCCATGTAGCTGATGGAAGTTTTGACCGCGATGCCTGCGCGTTTCCTTACTGCATTAAAATATTTTAATGCTTCCGGATCTGATGTAGTAGTATTGTTACCAAGCAGTGCATCTGCGTAAATCAAATAAAGATCTAGGTTCTATTGGAAGTTATCCTACTGAATATTTGAGCGGATTTTTATTAAGCCTTTCGTTGAAAACTGCGGGTATATTTTAATTGGGACCGTTCATTTATTGTATTTGGAAATTAGCAACATAGTATCAAAATTTAATTTCCAAATCTTATGGGGAACAGTCATTAAATTGGATCGATAATCCAGCTGGGTATAGCTGTAATTTTTTTATTTTTTAAAAAGTAGTTGCAACAAAAAAGACTATCCTTTTTAGGGGATAGTCTTCGTTGTTGCAAAAAATAAGTTAAAAGTTTTGCTTTAAAATTGTATAATTATTTTTTATCAGCAACTAAAAATACCACACCCATTGGCGGAACGGTTATTTTTATAGTGCCTGCAAGCGCAGCAGTATAAGGTTGAATGCCGGCATAATTTAATGGTCCGCCTGTTGCAGACGCCGGTCCGATACCATTTACCAACACCTGTCCGGAGAAGGATCCATTATCTGTACCGCCGGTTAAAACATACCAGTAATATTTACTTCCTGCCGGAAAATGTTGGAAGTCGACAGCAACAATATGATTGGATGCTCCCGAATTCATAAGGATGGTACCCGCTTGTCCTGATGTAAATGTAGAGGAGTAGCTGCTTATATCATTATTGTTATAAGCCGGCTTTAAACTATCCGAAACCATCCTGTCGCCAAAATATTTTTGAAAATAATAGAGGTAATAAAATGCAGGGCGTGGGTTCCATAATGGTGCGCCCGGTTCGCTTCCGTTGTTAAATAAACCCATATCGTCTCCATTGGCATAACCATTAGCAAAATCCCACCTGCTGGCTTCTCCAAAATTATTTTTAATGATTGTGCCCAAGGTTTTAGTGGCATGTATACCCGCAATAAAAGAAACGTTTTGCTTTGATCCTATTGCCTGAATATTCCATTCGGTTAAAGCAATTGGTTTCATGGGTGCACCTGCAGCTGCAGTTTGCTGCTGAATATATTTCATTACATCCGCCGGAACATTGCTGGTTTTTAAAATATCGGCAACAGAGGAATTGGCATTGTAGCCTGTAAAGTAATCATGTACAATATAATAATCTGCACTGGTGCCGCCGCTGGTTAAAACACCCTGATTCCAGGTTTGGATGGATGTATAGGCACCTCCGTATGGCGGCTCCTGGTATAAAGAAGCACCAATATAAATGGTAGCATTTATTTCTTTAGCAGCTGCTTTCATAGAATCAACAAAAACGGTTACATGCTTGCCGTATAAGGCACCGGTAATATATTCGGGTTGCCCGTCCTTATTTTGAGAAAGATCAATTCTGTACCCTGCTTCCCAATTACCATAAGTTTCATTGCCTATCTCCCAATATTTTGTTCGGCCGTTATCGTGTCTAACCCAGTTGGCTGCTTCATGCGCTGCGGCAGCTACAGGGTTTGCACTTGTGCCATATCTGGCGTAGCCGTAGTTAACGGTAATAAGTCCGGTGCTATTGGTTTGTGCTAATAATTTATAATAATTATCCAAAGCAAAGGTCCAGGTACCGGTATTGCCACCATACCAATAATTTGCAGCACCGGCAGTACCCGAAGCATTTAAAATTTGTGCCGGCGCATCCATTGGTGCATGCATCGAATCAACGCCATCCCAAAAATAAATATCACTGATACTACCTGCAGGGGCACGAATAATATTTGGAGAAAGATCTGTGATGTACTGCATTAAATTGGGCTGGGTAACCATTTGCCCGCTCCATAAATTTGAATTATTACCATACACCGATAATGGCACTTTTGCAATTACAGCATTAAGATTAATGGTTAAAGAATCTGTAGGGGCGGTAGTTGGTACAGCACCGGCTACACCAACCGGTGAAGTAAATGTTTTACCAATAAAGCCGTTTAAGAAAAAGCCAACGGTAACAGGTATTGCAGGATCTGAAGGCGAATAGGTAGAATCAATTTTAACCGGAATAACAGGTCCAACCACAGGTGGTGGGGTAGTACCAGGGTCGGTAGATGTCTTTTTGCAGCTAACCATAGTTATCGCGGCGATAACTACAATTGCAAAATTTTTGATAGATAAATTAATAGTCATTATTTAATCTTATGGTTTTAAATATAATTATATGTATCGCTATTAGGATAATCGAATTAGAAAGTTAATATAGGTTAAATAAAAAATGTTGAAAAATCAAGACCACCATAAAAGGCTGCCTCAAAAAATAATATCAGCACAATTTTTGTTGATAGTATAGCGCTACAGATTTTATAAAAGCATCAGAATTTTCAACATTCTTTGTAAACCGGTCGATCAGTAAGGTTGAACTTTTTTAATAAAATTTAAAAAAAAGTCAGGCATCTCTTAAATGCCTGACCTGTTGATTATTGAACTTTTACAATACGAACATTATCAATTGCCAAACTAATAGCATTGGCTTTTATATCTGGTTTTGCCTGATCATTTGTCATCAAAAATGCTACAGCTGTATAAGGAAAATCGTTGAAAGTATTTGCGGGTACGCCGGCAGGATTCCATTTAGTTTGATAAAACTCGTTAAGCGTAATAAATTGTTTTAAAGGTATGGTAGCTGTCACCCATCCGCCTGGTGCAAAAATTCCACCTGTAGCAGTTTCCCAGGGCGCATATCTTGCGGTATAATTTTTCCATTGGTACCAACCACCAACGGATATCCAAATTTCTCCCGCGCTCCATGGTTTGGCAACATAAATTTCAAATTTCATGGCGTAATTGTCGATGGCTTGTGTATTATCAGTTACCCAGGGTGAGGCGTTCAATTGCAATAAACCGGTATTGCCCTGGTTGTTAGCGGCTGAATTACCACCCATGGGGCTTAAGTTAATTAAAACACCTGTACCATCAGTAGCACCGGGATAGTTTGTTGCACTTGTTGGCGCATCGGCATAACCTGCGGTCCAACCTACAAAGCCGGTATTATCTTTGGCGTTTTGGTTTGTAAAGGTTGATAAATAACCAAGTGGGCGGGTAAGGTACGTATCAAATAACTGAGGCGAAGCAGTAGTACCTAAAGCACCAACAACTTTTAAATAATCGCTTGTGGTAATGCCGGCCGGAACAGTTACCTGGAAAGAAGTAACATTAATGGGTGTTATATTGGTGCCATTAATACCTCCCGGAAAAATTACTTTTTGAATACCGATAAGGTTACTTCCGGTAATGGTAATTACTGCACCAGCACCCCCATTGTCGTTAGATAATGATGTTAAACCCATTGGTGGCGGATAAGAATATGCACTGGAACCATAGGTGGTAAATATTCGAACGGAATCCGTAAAAGCAACCCCGGGAGGAATTACTGCAACTGCCTGTGTAAAAGTTTTATTTACGGTAAAACTTAAAGCAGTATCGGCACCCGGAATTGGAAAAGTTATTTTACTTAATCCCTGAAAATTATAACCATTAATGTACAACAAGGTGCCGCTGTTATCAAAAGATAAAGAACTAATTGATGGAGGTGGCAGGTATAGCGTAAAAGAATAGCTAACGGTACCATGGTCTGTTACCAACTTTAGTATGCTGGGTACTTTTGGGTTGGTAGCAATTGTTTGTGCCGATGCCGGGATGGTTACAATTATATTTGTGTTGGTGGCATAAGCAGGGTTAAAGTAAGCGGAGGTATCATTAAAATACACGGCTTTTAAACCCCCCAAATTATTACCCTGGATAACGATGAGGTTACCAGGAATAGCTTTTACAAAAAAGCTATCCCGTTTAAGGGTATCAATGGATCTAACTTGCGTAATCAATGGCGGTCCGCCGCTGGTGTCATTTTTTTTGCAGGAAAATTGCAGTATAACAACTGAAATAATGCAGAGAAATATCAATAATTTTTTCATATAAAAACGTTTAAATTTTAAGCTACTCTTAATATTTTAATTTACTAAAATCGAAAGGAACCGGTGGTAAAGACAGGGATAACGATACCAATGATTCTGCTTCCGGATAAGGTAAATCTGCTGTAGCAGCGGTTATTGGATAGGTTACTGTGCCTGGTGTTGAATTATCAGTACCAAAGTAGGTAACAAAAGGACTTCCATTATTATAAGAAATATTATAGGTACCCCTGTTTTGTGTGCTGTAATATTGAATGGCTGCAGCAGGATTAAAATAATACCACTGTTTCCAGTCGTACCAGGCATGCCCTTCATAAGCAAATTCAATTTTGCGCTCCTGAAAAATATCCATGTAACTAATGGAAGATTTGGGTGCAACACCTGCACGTTTTCTAACTGCGTTAAAATATTTCAATGCTTCCGGATCTGAAGTGGTTCCGGTATTTCCAAGAATAGCATCAGCGTATATCAGGTATAAATCAGAAAGCCTGAACATATAGGTACTGATATTTTCATTTTGTTGTCCGCCTAATCCGCCATTATCAGCGGGTGAACCAATAACATATTTTTTTACAAATGCTTTATCGGTACCGCCCTGACCATTTTGGCCGGGTGTATAAATTTTTCCATTATTAAAAAGGGCAGTATCAACATGCCATCCGCCTGCAGCTACAGAAATATCAGGGTAGTTGGTATTGGGCATAAATAATGTTGCCTTTCTGCGCACAGAATCTGCATTGTTTGCCGGATCAGTAAAATATTGAATTAAACTTGGAGAAGCTCCAAAACCTCCTCCCCAGCCATCGCCGGTTTGTGTAATTAAAGAACTGTAGGCAAGGTTCGCCTGCATATGGTTTTGTACAAACCAGGTTCCGCTGGGTACCCACAATAAACCAAATAAACTTTCTTGTGGTGTAACTGTACCGCTAAAAACTTTGCTGGTGAAAAGATCGTAAAAATTTGGATACAATGCAAGACCGCTATTGTTACAAACATCACTGGCATAAAACTTAGCACTGTCAAGATCAGCCTGGTTGCGCGATCCGCCAGTTTGTCCAAGACCAGATCTGACAAGATAGGCCCTTGCCAACAAACTTTCGGCACTCCATTTTGTAATTCTGCCTGGTAATAACGGCACCGCCGCTAAATTATTTT
>JAYTHI010000154.1:0-15530 GCA_043732685.1 Ferruginibacter sp.
TTGCTTATCGCCAGGATGAAGAAAATATTCTTCTTCAAAATACCTTTAAAGCCAATCAGGAATATCTTACAAAATATTTACAGAAAAATATCAATATTGACCAGGCGCTAACCAGCGAAAAAGTTACTATTTTAGACATTGTGCATGCAAGTGGTGCTGTTGTACTTTTTGAAAAAAACTGTATAAAATTAGGTATAACACCCAATGATACCGATGTAGAACGCTTGATTGATTGGTTACAAAAAATTAATAAAGACCAAATTTATTATACCAGTAATTTATCTGCTCATTATCCAGAAGCACTGGCTTTTAAAGAAATAGCCAGTGGAATTATGGTTTTTGAATTGTCTAAAGAATTAAGAGAATATATAGTGTGGTTTAAACCTGAACAAATGCAAATTCTCAATTGGGGTGGCAATCCCGAAAAGATTGAAGAGAAAATGCCGGATGGATCTATACAAATATCTCCAAGACATTCATTTGAATCATGGTCGCAACATGTGGCCGGAAAGTCAGATAAATGGGTATTGGAAGAAATAAATTCGGTGTATAATTTAAAAGATGAAATTTTACATGCTATCAATTTAAAAACGGGCGCAATAAGGCTTTTAAATGATAAGCTTAGGGAGGCTTATAACGAATTGGATACCTTTAGTTATCCTATTTCTCATGATCTTAAAAATCCAATAACAGCCATAAAAAGTTATGCTCAATTATTGGCTTTAGACACTACTATTGACGAGCAGGGCAAAAAAGTGGTGCATCGGATTGAGGAAAGAATAAATAAAATGAATACTATGATTAATGATGTATTGGAATATTCCCGTATCGGTCGATTGCCGATTAGCGGCAAAAAAATTAATGCAGAAAAACTAATACATGAAATTATAAATGATCTTGAAATTGAAAAAAGTAAACACCATTGCATAATAAATATTGGGGATTTACCTGACATGTTTGGCGATGCTGTAATGATTACACAGGTGTTTAATAACCTTTTAAACAATGCTATTAAATATTCGCAATTTTCTCCGCAACCTCAAATAAATATTGAAGGAAAGTTGGTAGATAAGGACATAATTTATAGTATTAAGGACAATGGTTTAGGAATTGCACCGGATAATTTTGAAGAAATATTTGGACTGTTTAACAGAATGGAAAATGCAAAAAATGTTGAAGGTACAGGTGTGGGGTTAGCAATTGTTAAAAGAATAGTTGAAAAACATGCCGGTAAAATATGGGTTGAAAGTGAATTGGGGGCAGGCACAATTTTTTATATTTCTTTTAAGGGAGAATTCAAATCATAGTTAGATTTTATTTTTTTTAATTTTAATTTCTTACTCCATCTTAAATTATAATCCTTCTATTGACTTAAAAAATATTTTTAACCGGACCAAACTTTGTTATTTTTTGCAGTAGAAATTTTATAGGCTGTATAATGTAAGTTGATGGAACTTTTTTAAATTAATACGCTAATGGGCGAATAAAAAAGTATCCGTTTTAAACTAAGGCTAATTTATTGCAACGTTAAGATTTTTTTCCTATAAATTATTATGCGCTAATTTCTTCGGATTTATTTTAAAATATTGTTCGGGTTTTTAAAAATAATTTTTTTTGATGCGCTATTTGCTACGCTTTATCAAACCATTCACTAAAATGCATAAATGTTTCATTGGCAGCTAAAATTACGGTCTCTTTTTCTGAAGCTGACATAATAATTCCGTCGATAGCATCCTTAAAAACTGTCCACATAAGTTCTGTTTGATCTCCGTATCCATAAAAAAAAGATAGTCCATTTGTATCCTGGTTATTTAATTGATTTTGTATCATTTTTGCAATGAATTTACCGCCAATCGTAGAGCCTTCCATTACATATAGTACACCAATTATTTGCAAATAATTTTCAATAATTGGTAATGCTACAGCTGTAGCAATTGGGGGTAGTGTAGTCTCAAAATAAGTAAGGTCATTGGCAAGTGCTGAAGATTTGCGGCGTTCAGCCTGGTCTTTTAAAAAGCTTAGGTTAGGGTGCATCCGTATTAAATTTTCTAATCCGCCAAAAAAACCATAAAAGCGCACCAATAATTTTGTATAATCAGCAGTGTTTTTAATGGACCGCATTTGGGATACCAGTTTCTTTTCCATTAATTGATGGTTAACCTTCGTTTGTTCTTTTAACTGTGCAGATAACATGTATAACTGGATTTTACTTTAGGAAAAGAATATAATTATATTAAATTCATATGTAAAGGTAATAAGCCTTTTGCATCTACCTGCTTTAATAACATTAGTTTAAGAAGTGACATAGTAATTTACCTGGTGCAGGTAAAATGTTTTTAATAAACGTAAAATCTATTAAAAAATTATAGTATTATCATTTCAATTGGTGTAGGAATAAATACAATAGATAAGATAAGCTTAACTTATTACCATTGATAGTTGCAAATTCAATTTTAGTAAATTTTAAAAGCATAATTTATTATGGAATTATTTCCATTAGTGATCAACCAATATGATTTTTAATTATTAGGGTACTGTACTGAAAAATAACAGCAATTGGGAAATGAAAAATTTTACTTATATAGCATGGTTTTCGTCAATAATATTTATGCCGTGATTTATGGTAAAACGTTTGCAATTTTTTTTAGGAACATAAAAAAAGCCCGCATTAATGTGCGAGCTTTTAAAAAAATAATATAAATTATTCAACTTGTGATACTTTAATAATATTGGTCGGTAAATGTTTGTCGATAGGGGTACTTCCGGTATTGACAACAATATCGCCTGATTTTATAAAACCTCTTTCCTTTAAAATATTAATCTGGTCCATAAAAATATCATCCAAACTTTGTTCTTCAGCATAATAAATTGGCCGCACACCCCAACTCAGGCTAAGTTGATTGATGAGTGATTTCTCTTTACTAAATATGTATAAAGGCGATTTAGGGCGATAGCTGCTTAACATAAAACCAGTGTACCCAGATTGTGTCATTCCTATTAAAGCTTTTGCATTTACATCCTTTGCCATTTTACAAGCACTGCTGCAAAGCGCATCACTTAGCAAAGAAGGAGAATGCGGTTGGGGAGTTAAAATATCATCCCTATCGTAGTCATATAAAGTGCGTTCAACCTGCAAAATAATTTTGCTCATCATTTCAACAACAAGTGTTGGGTAATTGCCCATGGCAGTTTCGCCGCTCAGCATTACCGCATCAGCACCTTCCAAAACAGCATTGGCAACATCAGTTACTTCGCTTCTGTTGGGTTTGGTTCGGTCCATCATACTTTCCATCATCTGCGTAGCAACAATGACCGGTTTGGCGCGGTGCATACATTTGCGGATAATTTCTTTTTGAATAATTGGCACTTGCTCTACCGGAACTTCCACGCCCAAATCGCCTCTGGCAACCATTATACCATCACTTTCTACAATAATATCGCGGATGTTTTTTAAGGCTTCCGGCATTTCAATTTTTGAAATAACTTTTGCCTTACTATTTTGTGCGCTGATTCTTTTTTTAAGATCAATAATATCATCCGCATGGCGTACAAACGACAAGGCTATCCAATCAAGATCCTGCTCAATAATAAAATCCAGATCAGCAATATCTTTTTCTGTTAAAGAAGGCATAGTTAGTGCAGAATCCGGCAGGTTTACTCCTTTTTTTGGAAATAAAATACCACCAAGTGTTACCGAAATTCTTACTTCTTTATCATTTAATATTTCCTCAACTTTTACTTCCATTTTTCCATCATCCAAAAATATACGTTCTCCAATTTTTACATCTTTTGCAAGATTGGCATAACTAACATATATTTTATGGGCTGTACCAATTACTTTTTCTGTAGTAAAAATAAATTCGCTGCCGTCTTTTAATTCAATCTGTCCATTTTCAAGTTCACCAACTCTTAATTTAGGTCCTTGTAAATCTCCTAAAATGGCAATATTATATGGCTCCTTGCGATTAATTTCTCTAATAAAATCAATGATCATTTTTTTATCTTCATAAGCACCATGCGAAAAGTTTAAGCGAAAAACATTTACGCCAGCTTTTACAAGGTCTAATAGTTTTTCGTAAGTTGAGCAAGCCGGACCCACGGTAGCAACAATTTTTGTTCTTTTTATAGTGTGTTGGATACCTGCTTCCTTATCCATTTCGGTGTGCAGGTATTTACCTAAGTTTTTACTCATTATTTTTTGTTTGATTATTGGTTATTTATCAGTAAGGAATTGACTGTATAATTAATGCAGTTTGTTATTAAAAATAGTATGATTATCTTTTATTTCACAGCAGGTTTTAGCTGGCTAAAATCTTTACAATCTTCATCCACTCTTCGCTAATACGTTGTTTCTTTTTAACTGCTTCATTTAAGGGTATATAGTGCATTCTGTTATTGATCATGCCTACAAATACATTAAATTTTCCTTCCATTAAACATTCTACTGCAGAGTATCCCATACGGCTCGCTATTAATCTATCAAAACAAGTGGGTGATCCGCCTCTTTGAATATGACCTAAAATACAAACCCTGACATCCTGCACCGGCAAACGCGCTTTTATAATTTTAGCAATTTCATCGGCACCACCAAATTCATCTCCTTCGGCCACAACAATAAGATTTACCAATTTGTGCCTTCTTTCTTTTTCGGCCAATTGTTTAATAACTTCTTCAATATCGGTTTTGCGTTCGGGTATTAAAACATTTTCTGCACCCGTTGCAATGCCGCTATGTAAAGCAATATAACCTGCATCCCTGCCCATTACTTCAATAATAAATAACCTGTCATGCGCATCGGCGGTATCTCTTATTTTATCAATTGCTTCAACGGCGGTATTTACAGCGGTATCAAAGCCAATGGTAAAATCGGTACCGGCAATATCTTTGTCAATGGTGCCCGGTAAACCAATACAGGGGATATCGTATTCGTTACTAAATGTTTGTGCCCCTCTGAAGCTTCCGTCACCACCAATTATCACCAACCCGTTTATGCCTAATTTGGTTAGGTTATCATATGCCTTTTTTCTCCCTTCGGGTGTAAAAAATTCTTTGCAACGGGATGTTTTTAAAACTGTTCCGCCTCTTTGTATGATGTTGGCGACACTCCTGCTTTCCATTTTAAAAATATCATTTTCAACCATACCCGTATAACCACGCATAATGCCGTACACATCAAGACCGTTATAAATACCGGTACGCACAACGGCCCTGATACAAGCATTCATACCAGGTGCATCTCCTCCGGATGTTAGTACCCCAATTTTTGTAACCTTTTTTTTCATATCTAATGAATACCATTTTGTATTAAAAAACCTTCAACTATACAAATAATTTGCTAATTATTTTTCTATAAAAACACACTATCCTTTCAAAAATACACATTTAAAACTAATCAGAAAATTACGGATTGATATTGAGCCGATTTTGATAATTATTCACCCCCATTTATGTAATGATCCAACATAATTTTAAAAACTTTTTCCTTATATGCCGGAGCCTTCATTCCGTCCGGTGCAACTGCAGGTAAAAAATGCATTGCTAATTTGGTTGGTTTTAAATAAAAGGTCTTATGTACCGGCATTGCCGCTTTGGTTCCAAATATAACACAAGGAATCACCTCTTTTTTTGTATCTATTGCTAATTTAAACGCCCCATCAAAAAATTTTTTTAAGGGCTCATTTGTTCTGTTACGGGTTCCCTCCGGATATATACACATGTGCATACCTAGTCTCAAAACTTCTTTCATATCCTCAAAACTTTTTAACCTGCTCCTGTTGTTATCCCTGTCCACCAATATGGAACCTCTTTTATAAAACCATCCAAAAACAGGCACTTTGGCAAATGAGGCTTTGGCAATGGTTTTATTTCCGCCCGGAATAAATGGCGCAGATAAGGGAATATCCAACAAGGCATTGTGGTTAAAAGTAATGACATATGTCTTACCCTTTACAAAATTTTCTAAACCCTTAATCTTAACCGGACATCCAATTAACCTGAGCCAGGTCCACATCCAAATTTTAGAAACGACAATAAAAAAGTTTTGTCCTTTTGGCCCCGGAATGAGGTAAGACACCATTGATGGAATAAAAATTATCAGGAAAGTAACGGTAAAACTGAGCAGCCCCCAGAAAGCCCATATCCGTCCAAGAATATTGCCACATAATTCTTTAAATGAATTGGCTGGTTGAGGAAGAGGATGGTTAATTTCTATATTGGTCAAAACGATTATTTAAATTATTACTGGTCGTTAAAATAAAGTCTTATAATTCTCTAATAAATTCCAATCTATTGGATCACTTCCCTGCGACTTTAAAATTTCGTTTGTTTTAGAAAAATGCCTGCATCCAAAAAAGCCTTTATCAGCACTAAATGGAGATGGATGGGCGGCTTTTAAAACAAAATGTTTGGTTTCATCAATCAGTGGTTGTTTTTCCTGCGCAAACTTACCCCATAAAAGAAATATAATGCCTTTTTTTTCGATAGAAATTTTATTAATAACGGTATCCGTAAAATTCATCCATCCAAATTTTGAATGACTTGCGGGTTCGTTTGCCGTTACGGTTAAAATTGAATTTAATAATAGTACCCCTTGTGTGGCCCATTTGGTAAGGTTACCGTAGCCTTCCGGCATTTCTATAGCTAAATCTTTTTTAATTTCTTTAAATATATTTACAAGAGATGGAGGTGGTTTTATACCTGCAGGTACGCTAAAACTTAGTCCATGCGCCTGACCGGGATTATGATACGGATCTTGTCCGATGATCACCACTTTTAAATTATTAAAGGGGGTTTGGTTAAACGCATTAAATACCAGGGAAGAGGGAGGGTAAATCGTTTTCCCGGCATTGGTTTGAAGCTTCAATAAAAATAAAATATTTAAAAAATAAGGTTTGGTAAATTCATCTTTCAACACCTGTTTCCAGGTATCCTCTATTTGTATATCCATCTGTAAATTTAATTAAAATTACAAATTTTATTATATGTTATGCATAAATTATCCTTCAATAATTGTTAGCTGTTATATATTAAATTGATGATATGCTGCAGTTTAAAGCGGTACCTTATTTTTAAGTTTGTTATACTATTTAATGTTTCCCGTTGGTTGTGTCAGTCAGATTCGATTTGTTTTTAGGTTCCGCAAATACTTCCATTTTTCTGTCCGGAAAAGGTGTTCCATGGTGGCAGGTGTAACAGGTAATAACCATTGAACTATCCCCGATCATGGGTTGGTTAACTTTTAAATAATCTTTATTTATTTGCATCGTCATCTTCATCATATATCGCGCATCTTCTTTTGAGTTGTTACTGTCGCTGGCAAAATCCATATGCCCCAGGCTATCTTTAGGCGCATGACAATAAGTACACTTTACCCCAAGCGATTCGTTAAATTCATTCATTATATTATGCAACTTTTCTTTGCTGATATCCTGCGGTAAAACTTTAAGATTTTTAAAAGCATTTTTATTAACCGGCGGGGCAGTGGCGGCAATACCTATTAAAACTATTATCGTGAGGCTGGCTATCACAATAAATGGTTTGTTGGCTTTAAATTTTATACCGTTCATAGATTGTTTATTTTTATACTTTTTACTTAAATATAATTAGGGTATCCGATAAAACATGATACCAGATCACTTCGAATGTATACAAATATTTTAAATTTGATTTTCTTTAATTTTTGTTTTTACCCGTAAGTTTATCCCCAAGTACTTCCCCCAATATTTAGTTAACTGATTATCAATTATTAATTTTCTTCGGATAAATTAAGTGAAATTGATTTTATTAAATGAATCCATCGGAAAATCAGGTGCGCGTCAAATATTTTTATCACCATTTACCTGATGCCATTGTATTTAAAGCTCAAATATATTTTAGCCACCATTGCGAATGGGTTATTTTATACTTATAAAATTGTTTACAAGGCCGATACAAAATAGCTACAACACATAACCAGATGGGATATACAATACGCAGCCCATACCCAAACACTGCTGGTCTAAAATAAAAGGGCTCCGTTTTATCAACAATCTCTGATGAAGTATGACCTGTTGCATAAAATACAATTACCAAAAATGCATGAAGCAAAAAAAAGTGCAGCACATAATAAAAAAAAGGTACCCTGCCATAAACCATAAAAACTTTTGTTCACCCTGCAGTTGCCTTTTCCAGTAAGGACAATGCTATAATTATCCTTACAATTCCCTGCAGTATATCTATTGATACTTTTCGATATTTGGTTACGGTTTTCATCAGATTAAGATAATAAATATAAATAATATTTAAAACTGTTTACCCTATAATATTATTCTGACTAAAAAAATTAAACTATAAGGACCAAAGAAATAGCAGATAAATTGTTAAAAATCAGTACCGACGCGGAATGACTTACCGGAAAGCATTACTTTAATTTTTAATATCTATTTATCATTAATTTTGATAATATAACTTTACCCCTCATTTAAGTGTTTTACTAAAAAGATTAACCTTTATATGGCAAGTATTTTAATAATTGATGATGAAAAAGCAATTCGGAAAACCTTATCGGAAATTTTAAGCTACGAAGGTTACAAAATTGATGAAGCGGCAGACGGTGAAGAGGGGATACTGAAATTTAAGGGTACTACCTATGATGTGGTGTTATGCGATATTAAGATGCCTAAAATGGATGGACTTGAGTTTTTAGAAAAAGCCAGGGAAATAAACAGTGATGTTCCGGTAATTGTGATTAGCGGACATGGAAATATTGAAACCGCGGTGGAGGCAGTAAAAAAAGGTGCATTCGATTATATTAGTAAACCGCCGGATCTTAATCGGTTATTGATAACCTTACGCAATGCATTGGATAAACAGACCTTGGTTACAGAAACAAAAGTGCTGAAACGGAAAGTGGCCAGGGTTCAGGAAATGGTTGGTTCCAGCATTGCTATAACCAAAATTAAGGATACCATCGAAAAAGTGGCTCCAACTGATGCCCGGGTTTTAATTACCGGTGAGAATGGCGTAGGTAAAGAATTAGTTGCCAGGTGGATTCATGAAAAAAGCAATAGAAATACCGGGCCGATGGTTGAGGTAAATTGCGCTGCTATACCGGGAGAATTAATTGAAAGTGAATTATTTGGACATGAAAAAGGTTCCTTTACTTCGGCAATAAAACAACGTATTGGCAAATTTGAACAAGCCAATGGCGGTACTTTATTTTTAGATGAAATTGGCGATATGAGTTTAAGTGCCCAGGCCAAAGTGTTGCGTGCACTGCAGGAAGGGAAAATTACAAGGGTTGGGGCAGATAAAGATATTAATGTAGATGTTCGTGTTATTGCTGCCACCAACAAAGACCTCTTAATGGAGGTGGATGAAAAACATTTCCGACTCGATTTGTACCACCGTTTAGGGGTAATAATTGTACATGTTCCTTCCCTGAATGAACGAAGAGAAGATGTGCCTTTTCTGGTTAATTACTATATCGAAAAAATTGCTGATGAATACGGTCAGCCTAAAAAAATAATTGATAAAGAGGCTATGGACCTCTTATATAATTACACCTGGACAGGTAATGTAAGAGAGTTAAGAAATGTAGTGGAAAGGTTGATTATTTTATCGGGAAAAAATATCACTCCGGAAGATGTTAAAAATTATGTGCTTCCAAAAAAATAATTATTTTTCCTTTCATCATATCCCATAAAAATTGTTTCATTTTAAAATTGGTTACCCTGAAAATTTAATTTTAAAATAATGAAGACAATTTATGTTATAAGTGGGCTGGGGGCGGATGAGCGGGCTTTTTCCCGATTGGTGCTTCCCGACTATAAACTAGTATATCTGCCCTGGTTTTTACCGCTGCCAAAAGAAACCATTGAAGGATATGCCTATAAAATGAGCTTAGGCATAAAGGAAAAAAATCCCCTGTTAATGGGCTTGTCCTTCGGTGGAATGATGTGTATTGAAATTGCTAAATTAATACCGGTAAAATTGGTTATTATTATTTCAAGCATTAGTTCGGTAACCGGTATTCCGCGATGGCTTAAAAGGGTAGGGCGGCTTAATTTAAATAACCTGTTTCCCATGCGCTCTTTCAGGATTTTTGAACCCATACAAAACAGATTTTTAGGCGTTACAACATTAACCGAAATTGAAATGGTAAGGGAGTATAGAAAAAATTCACCTACAGCATATAATAATTGGGCAATTAACCAGGTTATTAATTGGCACAATACCTGGCAACCTACTAACCTGTTTCATATTCATGGGGATAAAGACAATATTTTTCCTGTAAAATATGTTACCCCAACGCATATTGTAAAAAATGGAGGCCACTTTATGATCATGAATATGGCTGCGGAAGTAAGTATTTATATTAAGGAAATTTTAAATTCTGCAAATACCTGAAACCTGTTTATACCGGATATATATTTTAGACCTTTAAAAATTTTGACAATCGCCATGTTGTACTCCTTATCATATGCAGGTACACGCTATATTGTTTCCTGCGATTCCACCATAAAAATTTCATCTGGGGCAATGTTGACCTGCTGCTATTTGTTTTAAAATAAATTTATCAACCCATTTATAATAGGAAAGCTCCATTAAAATGCGTTATTTAGTTTATGTCTATCTATTTCAGTCTGGTAGAAACTGTGTTTGAAATTATTAAAAAGTGGTAATTGGTAAATTAAAAGGGTTGTTACTAAAAATGCTAGTTTATTATACAGCATAAAATAGTTTTAGCAAATTTTACTGTTAAACATTTCAAAACATTTTTTGCATTAAATGGTAACGCAGATTTTTTTACGGTATTTTTGGCACTGTTAAAATATAATTTATGAGTATTGGCTGGATAATTTTTATAGTTGCTGCACTTGGCTGGCATATTGGAATGTATGGTATGTTTAAAAAAGCAGGTTTAACTCCCTGGAAGGCGCTGGTGCCATTTTACAACACCTGGTGCATGGTTCAAAAAATGAAACTGCCAATACTTTGGTTCTTTTTACAATTTATACCAATAGCCGGACAGTTTATTACCATTTGGATCACTATAAAATTTGTGGAACATTTTGGTCGCTTTGGCTTTTGGCACCATGCCGCTACTGTACTAATTCCTTTTATCTATTTCCCATATATGGGCTTCTCTGCCAATGAGAAGTATGCCGGCGAACTGGTAGTAAATAATTATAAAAAATCTGCTTCACGCGAATGGATAGACGCTGCCGCCTTTGCGGTAGTAGCGGCAACAATTATCCGCACCTTTGTATTTGAAGCTTATACCATTCCTACACCTTCTGAAGAAAAAACTTTACTGGTTAATGATTATTTATTTGTTAGTAAATGGACTTACGGACCACGAATTCCAAACACGCCGCTTGCAATGCCTTTTGTGCACCATACCATGCCATTTGTAAATATGAAATCTTATGTAGAATGGATACATATTCCCTATACCAGGTGGTTTCCAAGTCCGGTGCAACGCAACGATGCCGTGGTATTTAATTTCCCTGCCAACGATACTTTAATTAATGATCCCATCGTTGGTGGAGAGCAACAATTTGGTTCCGCAACAACCTATTATCAGGAGATTCGGAATGAAATGGAACAAAATCACGAGTCGGAGCAAAAAGCCAGAGAAGATGTTTGGAATAAATATGGTGATATGATTATAGCCAGACCCGTTGACAAAAGAGAAAATTTTATTAAACGCTGCGTAGGTATTGCCGGTGATACGATACAGGTTATAAATGGTAATTTAATGATTGATGGAAAACCGCAGGATTATTTTCCACAGGCACAACGTTACTATAAAATTACAACGCCCCTTAATTCGCCCGAATTGGATAAAGAAATGTTAGAACCAATGGGTATTCATGCCAGACCTGAGCAAAGAGACATACGAGCCCTGAGTAACAATGTTTTTTTGGTAAATATTACCAATGAAGAGAAAAAACATTTGACAATACCTTCCGGTTATACGTTGAGTCAATTTATATTTCCGGTAGAAAATTCCCTGTTTCCTTATTATGATACCGCAAAACAATGGAGTTCTGATAATTATGGTCCGCTTTGGGTACCTAAAAAAGGGGTAAGCATTCAGCTTACAGCCGACAATTATATCCGCTACCAGCGCTGTATTCGCACTTATGAAGGCAATAAGTTTGAAAGTAAAGAGGGTAAATTTTTTATAAACGGGGTTGAAACTGCCACTTATACTTTTAAAATGAATTATTATTGGCTGATGGGAGATAATCGCCACAATTCGCTGGATAGCCGTTACTGGGGCTTTGTGCCGGAAGATCATGTAGTAGGAAAGGCTTCTTTGATTTGGTTTAGTTGGGAAGCAGGGCCAAGATGGAAAAGGATCTTTACCTGGATTAAGTAGAAGAATTGTTTTACTCCTATCTTTTTATTAACTTTTTTAGTGGATTAACTTTTAAAACTTACCTCCTCCTTTCAGCAATGTTGGGAGGATTTTTTATAATGGAATAAAAAATTATTACCTGCAAATTTATAAACCTGTTTAAATATTGTAAAATGAAACAAAAAGAAATTTTACTTACCATTGCTATTTATAAGTCAATAGACGAGATAAATGCTGAAGAGGGTAAATTATTACAGGAAGCAAGGGCAATTACAAAAAAAGCGTATGCTCCCTATTCTTCATTTAAGGTAGGTGCCGCTGCGATGTTGTTGGATGGTAAAATTGTAACGGGTACTAACCAGGAAAATGCATCCTATCCGGTGGGCATTTGTGCAGAGCGGGTTTTGCTATCGGCTATTGCTTCACAGTATGATGCAGCTCCTATTAAAATAATGGCTATTAGTTACCATAATTTAAATGGAGATAATAAAAATCCAATTTCTCCCTGTGGTATTTGCAGACAAAGTCTTGCTGAATATGAAGAAAGAACCCGGCAACCCATTAAAATAATTTTAAGTGGTTTGGAAGGGGATATCTACATCATTGAAAAAGCAAGTTCTTTATTGCCCTTAAGGTTTAGCTCAAACGATCTGTAGCTAAATATTACAGTAAAAAAGCTCAAAATTAAATGTTTGAAACATAAAAATGCATTGATAAATTTAAATGAATTAATATTGCCCAAGTAAAAAATGCTGCATCTTTTATACCGGAATAGGGGAATAAAAAATTTATGAGTACAGTTAAAAGTGAAACGAAGTTTATAGAAAAAGCAATGAACGCTATTGCAGATCCCTGCAGGTTATCCATTGTTCAGGAGATATCCCGTAAAGGAGAACTTTGTTGCGGGGATGTTCAACATCTTACCGGCCTTTCTCAACCCACCTGCTCGCACCATATAAAATTATTGAGCGATAGTGAATTGGTTGAATGTCGTAAAGAAGGTAGAAACCATTTCTTTACCCTAAATAAAAATAACTTTAAAAAAGTAAGTATTTTTTTAGAAAAATTCAGCAACGTTTAACCAACACGGGCACCATTTTGTATCGCTTGTTGAGGTTGAAGTAACACTACTTCATTTTGTTGATTGTACAAACCCAGAACTAAACATTCACTAAAAAAATTGGCTATTTGTTTTGGCGGAAAATTTATTACCGCTATGATCTGCATTCCAATCAAACTTTCTTTTGTATATAGCCCTGTAATTTGTGCAGAAGATTTTTTGATGCCCATTTCTCCGAAATCTATGGTTAATATATAAGCTGGTCTTTTAGCTTTTACAAAATCTACGGCTGCTATAATGCAGCCGGAGCGAATGTCCAGTTTTTCAAAATCGTCCCACGCTATCATGTAAATTATTTTAGTAAATTAAAGCCAAAAATAAAAAAACAAAATATGAAAATACAAATAAAAAAGGCGGCCATAGCTGATGTTAAAAGTATCGCTGTATTATTTGATGCTTACAGGGTATTCTATGGAGAAAAAACCGATATTGTTTCGGCTTATAATTTTTTAGAAGCTCGATTATCCAACAATCAATCCGCAATTTTTATTGCATTATCGGGAGAAGAAATTGTTGGGTTTACGCAATTATATCCAATATTTTCATCTGTATCCTTAACAAATACCTGGTTACTTAACGATTTGTATGTAGCTGAAAAGGTACGCCGGCTTGGAGTTGCAGCCGATTTATTAGACAGGGCTAAAGAATTTGGAGCATCAACAAAATCAAAATGGCTTTTATTGGAGACAGGTGCAGAAAATTATGGTGCACAAAAGTTATATGAAAAAAATGGCTGGATAAAGCAAACTGACATATTTTATCAATTCAATTTATCCAGCTAATTAATTATTTAAGGTAAGAACGTAAAAACCAGGCCATTTTTTCGTGTTTTTCCATTAAACCGGTAATATAATCAGCATTACCTGCGTCTTTAAATTTTTCTGTAAAAACCTCAATATGCAATCTTAAAAAACGAACCAAGGCTTCATGATCATCCAATAAATTAGTTAACTGTGTTCTTTGATCGCTGGTGTATTCCTGTTCTACCAACTGACTTTGTTGTATAAAATCTTTAAGCCTTCCTTGAGCATAATGACCAATTTGACGTATTCTTTCTGCCACTTCATCAATAAATTCATCAATGGCTGTGTATTGGGTCTCATAAAAAAGATGCAACTGCATAAACTTGTCTCCTTCAACATTCCAATGATAATTTCTTGTTTTAGTGTAAAGCAAATATTCATCTGCCAATATTTTATTTAGCACAGCTGCTACTTCTACCGAGTTCTGTTCTGATATACCAATGTTTGCTTTCATTTTTTAATTTTATTATAAGGTAACAATTATAGATCCAACAATTTTAAAACCACTTTAAGAAAAACTAAAAGAAACCCAGGCCTTAATTATTGTACTATAAAATTGTATACTACACTTTTATTAATCTTTTAAATCCTGGTCACGTTAATTACTGCCTCCAAATTTAACCTTCCATAAATGTGCGGAAATTCCTCATTAATTGATAATGCAAAATCAAATTTTAAGGGACTGGTTAATTTTAATTCGTCTATATGTAACAACAAAAGATTTGTTTTGTTTTGGTAATACCTTTCAAGTACACCTTGCACCTGACCTTCTTTACTGGTATGGATAAAGCCTTCGGTTGCTAATGAACTTGCAGCATAAGATCCTTCCTGCAAAGCCTTTTGCCATTCCTGTTCTGTAGTTACATGGTATATCATTCGCTTAAAAGATTTGCAAGTTGTAAAAGTTCTTCCATTTTATAACGGTTCTTATCATTATCAAAACATTTGCTTAATTCCTCCAGTAAAAACTGAATAATTTTTTTGTTATCCATCTTTTCAAAATAAGGTGCAACAGGAGGAACATTAATTCTTTTAAAGTAATTCTCTACATCTTTGTGAGAATAGATTTGTCCGTTTAAAGGATCTATGTAAAAAATAATCTTGGATTTATTCTCTTTATTAGGGTCCATAAAATCAAATTGCTGATCAAAATAGCCTAAAATAAATTGCCGGGGTACATTAATTGCCCTAACGGGAATATCCAATAATTCGCTCAATATCAAATAGAGAATTCCGTTGCTGATGGCATTCCCTTTCTTAG
>JAYTHI010000155.1:0-5137 GCA_043732685.1 Ferruginibacter sp.
TTAAAAAAGGGTTAATTATTTACAAACAACCGGAAGCAATCCTGCACTATTTGTTTACTGATTATTTTTAATTCTTGTACTGATTTATGCCATGTGTTCTTTCCAATATTGTAGCGTCCAAATCCAAATACAATATTTATTAAAACGTTGAGCATACCCCTTTATCCTGCATAAAATTTTATAGTTGACCCTATATTTCATTTGCAAATGATAGACTTTATCAAATCAAATACATTTTAGGAGAACCATAAAAAAACCTCCGCTTTTTAAGGGAGGCTTAGTAAATAATATTTTAAACTTTTAACTTTTTACAAGCGTACCCACCTTTGCACCGGTAACTACCTGCAATAAATTCCCTTCCTTGTTCATATCAAAAACAATGATGGGCAATTCATTCTCCATGCAAAGGGTAAAGGCGGTCATATCCATTACTTTCAAGTTTTTGCTGATGCACTCACTAAAGGTAATATTATCATATTTTGTTGCAGAGGGATCCTTTTCAGGGTCTGCAGAATAAATGCCGTCAACCCTTGTACCTTTCAAAATTACTTCCGCCTTTATTTCTACTGCTCTTAAAGATCCGGCGGTATCTGTGGTAAAGTAAGGGTTGCCGGTACCTGCTCCAAATATAACCACCCTACCTTTTTCCAAATGCCTCATAGCCCTTCTGCGAATATAAGGTTCTGCTATTTGTTCCATTTTAATCGCGCTTTGTAAACGCGTATATACCCCGGCTTTTTCCAGTCCGCTTTGTAAAGCCATGCCATTTATAACCGTTGCCAGCATCCCCATATAATCGCCCTGGGCACGCTCAATGCCGGTTTCCGCTTCATTCATACCACGGTAAATATTACCGCCACCAATTACTATAGCTACCTGCACACCTAAATCGGTTACGCTTTTTATCTCTCTTGCATACCTTGCGATTACATCACTATCAAGGCCAAAATTTTTGTCGCCCATTAAAGACTCACCGGAAAGTTTAAGAAGTATTCTTTTATATTTGGGTAACATAGTTGGAATTTTTTTGCGTTGCGAAGATATAGTTTTTATGGTTTACGGATAAAATATTATGCAGGGCTTCGCATAAAAAAAGCGAAACTTTCGCTTCGCTTTTTAAATATATTCTTAGAAAATTATCCCAGGGCAACTCTCTTAAATTCGGTAATCTTTAAATCAGCATCAACACTTTTTAAATAATCAGCAACAGATTTGCTGTTGTCTTTTACAAAAGCCTGCGCCATTAAAGTATTGTCCTTAAAAAATTTATTTACTTTTCCGATGGCAATTTTTTCAGCCATTTCAGCTGGTTTACCTTCTGCTTTAATTTGCTCGATAGCAATTTCACGCTCTCTTGCAATGGTTTCAGGAGCGATAGAAGTTTCATCAATAGCCAAAGGATTCATAGCTGCAATTTGCATGGCTACATCTTTACCGGCAGCAACTGCATCTTTATTAAAACCTACCAATACACCCATACGGTTTGCACCATGGATGTAAGAAGCTACAAAACTTGCATCAACTCTTTCTACTTTGATTGCAATTTTTTCGCCGATTGCTGCCAATTTATCATTGATCAATTCAGAAACTTTTGTTCCGTTAATTGATACTTCATTTAATTCTTCTGCAGTCTTAATATTGTTTTCAATAGCCGCGTCCATGATACTTTGTGTAAAGGTTACGAATTCTGCATTTTTACTTACAAAGTCAGTCTCACAACTAATACAAACAATGATACCTGTTTTATTATCTGCTGTAGTTTTAGCTAAAATAACACCTTCTTTGGCTTCTCTGTCGCTACGTTTTGCAGCAACTTTCTGACCTTGTTTGCGTAACCAATCAATAGCGGCTTCAAAATCACCATTGCTTTCTGTTAATGCTTTGCGGCAATCTAACATGCCGGCACCTGTTGTTTGACGCAGCTTATTAATATCAGCTGCTGTTATTGTTGCACTCATAAAATTATTTTTACCACAAAAATTCATCTGCTGTTACACAAATGAATTTTTATAAAATTGTAAATTATTTATTAAAAACTATTAATTAAGTAGCTTTTTTATTTGCAATTATTGTGTGTTTAAAAACAATGGAATTGCAATTAACAAAACACAAATTTGCATTAATTACTAACGGGGTCCACCGCCACCACCGCCGGTTGCTGGTCTTCTGCCACCTGCTGCAGGACCCGGTACTCTACGTTTTGTTGGTGCTGCACCTTTTGCTCTTTTATTTCTGTCATCGCTGCTATCAGCTTTTGATTCAAAACGAGCTGCTTTTGATTCTGCGCTTTCGTCGCTATCGTTGCTGTTATCGTCGTCATCTTTTTCTGCTAAACGCTCAGCCAAACCTTCGGCAATTGCAGCAGCGATGTAGTTAACAATAATGGCGATAGATTTAGTTGCATCATCATTTGCAGGAATTGCAAACTCAACTTTATTAGGATCACAATTTGTATCAACCATACCAAAAGTGGTAATGTTTAAACGCCTTGCTTCTGCCAATGCAATATGTTCGTGACCAATATCTACCAAAAACAATGCTGCAGGAACACGACTGATTGCCGCGATACCACCCAACACTTTTTCCATTTTATCTTTATCACGGGTTAATGTTAAACGCTCTTTTTTAGTAAGATTGTCGATGCTGCCATCATTTAACATTTTTTCGATGCTCTGCATTTTCTTTACGCTCTTACGAACGGTATTGAAATTAGTTAGCATACCACCTAACCAACGTTCTGTAACGTAAGGCATATTGATACGCTTAGCGCAATCAGAAACAATTTCTTTTGCTTGCTTTTTGGTAGCAACGAACATTATTTTTTTACCACTTTTTGCAATAGATTTTAGTGCAGCAGCAGTTTCTTGTAAACCTTCAACGGTTTTATTAAGATCAATAATGTGGATACCTTTTTTTTCAGCAAAGATGTAAGGTAACATCTTAGGGTTCCACTTTTTCTTTAGATGACCAAAGTGAACACCTGCTTCGAGAAGTTGCTGTTGTAAGGAAGTATTTTCCATTTGTTATTATTTAATGTTTTGTATAATTATTGGTAGAGATAAGGGTTGTTGTTTGTTGCACGGTTATTAAAAACCAAATACAATAAACAACAAACCATAAACAGTTTAACGTTTGCTGAACTGGAAGCTCTTTCTTGCTTTTTTGCGACCTGGTTTTTTACGCTCAACAGAACGTGGATCACGCTTAAGCATTCCGGCTGCTTTTAACATTGGACGATAGTCTGCACTAACTTCCAATAAAGCGCGGGAGATACCCAATTTAGCTGCTTCGGCCTGGCCCTTGATACCACCACCCTGTGCATTAATAACGATATCAAATTTATCAGATGCTTCAATTAATTTAAGCGGCGATTCAACTTGGTTTTGTAAATAAACCAGGGAGAAATAATTTTTATAATCTTTACCGTTAATAGTAATCTTACCTTCTCCCTTGCTTAAGAAAACACGGGTTACAGCTTGTTTACGACGGCCAACTGCGTTTTTTTGCTTTTCCATTTATTTATCTTTTTATATTACCCCTTCATGGGATAGGGGTTTTAAAATTTTAGTTCGGCTGGTTTTTGTGCAGCGTGCTGGTGTTCTGCACCAACGTATACAAATAATTTTTTGTACATTTTGCGGCCCAATTTATTTTTTGGCAACATACCTTTAATGGCTCTTTCGATTATAACTTCAGGTCTGCGTCTTAAAAGGTCTTTGGCAACTTCTTCTTTACGGCCACCGGGGTAACCGCTATAGTTGTCATACACTTTTTCGTCCATTTTGTTACCGGTCAATTTGATTTTCTCACAATTGGTTACAATAACATAATCTCCACAATCTACGTGTGGGGTGTAATAGGCTTTGTTTTTGCCACGCAGCATTGCCGCGATTTTAGAACACATACGGCCAACGGTTTGATTAGTACCATCTATTACATACCAGTTGTGTGTAACGGTAGCCTCGTTCGCATGTTTGGTGGTGAAATGTAGTTTACTCATTGTATTTATTTTTAAGTGATGCCCCCGCTATCCCGGAAGGCTTTTTTAATGGACGGCGAAGGTAAGACCCATAATTATAATTTCCTACAAAATACGCAACTATTTTAATTGAACCTTCATAACTAATTGATTATCAGTGAATATATTGTCAAATTATTTAAATAGCTGGATTTAAAAATGGTAAAAAATGCATAACAAGTTTATTTTGGATGACCTTTTTGTTTATGAATTGAAACTATACCCTTCTGATATCAATGATTTGATATCAGTATGTATTGATTTTAAAAGAAAAAATTGAGAAGAAATACAATTTTTTGGCTCTAATTATAAATTCGATTTTGAATATACAAAAAGTATATCCTTTTATGCTTTAAAATAAATTATATGAAGATAATATCGCTAAAGATTGATGATTCAATATTTGGAGAAACTGAAAAGATTCTTTCAACCATTACTATACCAAGAAACAGGTATATTAATGACGCTATTGAATATTATAACAAGGTTCAGAAAAGACAAATTTTAGAGAAAAGACTTAAAACTGAATCTGCATTGGTAAAAAGCGATTCAATGAACATTTTAGAGTCCTTTGAAATAATTGACTATGCAGATTAAGCAATTGAAATTTGGATAGCTGATTTGAGTCCGCAAATTGGCACCGAACCTAGAAAAACAAGACCAGTATTAGTTGTACAAACTAATTTATTAAATAAAACCAAACATCCATAAACAATAGTTTGTGCTATAACTTCAAAGGTTCAAATGGATGCTGATATTTTAAGGGTTCATTTAACAAAAGGAATGGCAAATCTGCAAGAGCATTGTGATATTATGATTGATCAAATCAAAGCAATAGATAATAAAAGATTAATTAAAAAAGTTGGCATGATGCCAGCTGATTTAATAGAATAGGTCAAAGAAAATTTATCGATACTTAATGATTTAGAGTAATACCGGATTGTACTATAACTTATTTCAAGCAACGTTTTTTCTCCTCGCCATCTCCTCAACAGTTGATTAAAAGACCAGAATAGTCGTGCATTACCGGACTATTATTACATGAGGAAGCAGTTTCATAATATAAACTAATAAAAACCCCGCTATAATTAGCGGGGTTGTAAATAGTATTTCCATTTC